>JAITKA010000018.1 GCA_031278635.1 Deltaproteobacteria bacterium
TCTCACAACGCCATCCACGCCCAAAACCCTTCCCTTCTTGAGCTTGAATCCCGCTTCTCTGGCCCTGCGCCAGCCGCCTTGTAATAATCCCCCCGCCCGTTAGCTCCTCGGTTTAACCCAGGTGGTTCTATTTGCCTATCGGGATCTCTGTTACTTCGGATTCTATACTCTACGAAATTTGGCAACGTTATTAAAGAGTTAGCGATTATTTTAATCGTTGGTTTTTAGGCCGGCTTGCGTTCGCGATTAATCAAGGGGGGCAAGGAAGTAAGGATAATCACAATGGGAGGACTTAGGTGGTAATTCGGGTTCATCAATTTGGCCAAAACCATGAAATATATATTGAGTCAATAATTATATATTTGTTGATTTTGATTATGTTATTTACGGATTTCCGATTTTTACAATACTGAAATTTATTTTTTTACTAATCTGTCAGCACAACGCAAAATTATAATCAAAGCGTTTTGATAAAGCCAATAATAATCGTCGATATTATTGCGTTATTGACTTTAATCGCAAAATTATTGGATATTTTTTTAGGAAAATTTATCTTAACAGGTCTAGTCGTGGGAATTGATTAAGAAAACTCCGTGGTTCAATTAATCAATGAATAGGATCGGGATTGGGAGGTTAACTTTTTAAGGGCTATCGTTTCTATGATAATGGACTATGTTTACTGGGTTAATAGTAGACCGATGATTCTTTTAATAGGGTTAGCGAGATAGTTAGCCAAACGTCATAACTTTAATTCGGTGCTGTAAAATTGTTTTTAGGCCGTAAAAATGGTCAATTTTCCTAATATTATCTGCCTTTCTTGAGAATATTTTTTTAGCTTGTTATTATTTTTGAAACCCCAAAGCAATTTAGCCGTTATTTTAATATGTTTTATACTAGTTACATATATCATCAATAAATGAATGATGCTTTCGTTTCGAAGGTAGTCTCAATTATTGGGAGTATTCAAAACTAAAGGGATCGCTAGGCCACGTCAAATCTCGTCGGAACGCTTTTAGACAAAGTACCCAATTATCTGGGCGAAACGCTTAGAACGTGGACAAGTTCGATGATTGGGTGAACCTATAATTACTGGAACAACACCATATATTTGACAATATTAAGTTTAATTAAAGCGTATGATCAATTTATTTACTTGAACATATATAGTAGGTTTGGTTAGCGTTAAGGGATATTCTTGGGGTTAAATCGGGATCTTAAAAGTATTTAAATCGCACGGCAAAGATTCGTGACGGCAAAGATTCGTGGTCCGTAAAGCCCCCATACCGGTTATCTGGTTCCAATAGCTTTCATGCGTGGAATTATAAGATAATCACCCTCATTTCCCTTATCGCCTCCGCTCAAACCGATAAACATTCCAAATATAGCAAGTCGTGAATGCCATAATTCATACCCGAAAAGTTGACTTATGTATGAGTATACCTAGTCTGTCCGCTCATCGAGAGGGTCAGATTTCACTTTCGGACGCCAGGGTTGCGTCCGGAACATAAGGAGTATCGCATGTCCCTTCAAGACCAAATAGACCTCATGATAACAAGATCCCGCGAGGCGCTTAAGATCCTGGCCGACTACGACCAGGGGATGATAGACGCCCTGTGCAAAGCCTGCTGCGTCGCTTTTAGGGAAAACGCCGTGGCCCTGTCCAAGGAAGTCGTCGAGGAGACCAGGCTGGGTAACTATGAACATAAGATCATTAAAAACACCGGGACCCCGGATGGGCTGTGGGCCGAGATTAAGGGCAAAAGAAGCGTCGGCGTCATCGAGGAGATTCCCGAGCTAGGGCTTGTGAAGGTCGCCCAGCCCAAGGGCCTGGTCGTGGTCGTGGCCCCTACCACCAACCCCAACATGACGGCCCTCGTTAACGGGGTTTTGTCGGTCAAGGGCCGCAACTCCGTCATCATATGTTCCCACCCGAGGGCCAAGAAAACCACGGTCAACACGGTCAGGATCATGAGCGAGGCCATGGAAGCCCTGGGCGCCCCGAAATACATCATTCAGGCCATCGAGGAACCCTCCATCGAGCTTACGCAAAAGATGATGTCGCTGGCCGACATAATCATCGCCACGGGCGGCATGGGCATGGTCAGGGCGGCCTACTCCAGCGGCAAGCCAGCCTACGGCGTGGGCTCGGGGAACGTCCAGTCGATCGTGGATCGGGACGCCGACCTGAAGGAAGCCCTCGGCATGATCGTCATGGGCCGATCCTTTGACAACGGGCAGGTCTGCGCCTGTAACCAAAGCGCTATCGTCCCGGAGGAGAAGCTTCCCGAGGTCATTAAACTTCTGGCGGAGAACGGGGCGACCTATATCGACAACCCCGGCGATATCGACAAAATCCGCCAAACCGTTTTCGTAAACAACGCCCATAACACGGCGGTGGTGGGCCAATTCGCCAAGACCATCGGCGACATGGCCGGCGTTAAGGTCGCGGAGAAGGCCTCCGTAATCGCGGTTTTGGGCGACCCGAGCAAGGTCGGGGCCGCCGACCCCCTCTGCGGCGAAAAAATGTGCCCCGTGTTGATAGTGATTCCCTACAAGACCTTCGATCAGGCCATCGAAATCGCCAGGGCCAACCTACTCTACAGCGGCGCCGGCCACAGCTGCTGCGTTTACACCAAGACCAAAGACAACGTCACCAAGGTCGCCTTGAAAATGCCGGTTTGCCGCGTCCTCGTGAACCAGCCGGGCATGGCCGCCGGTAACGGCTTTGGCAACAACGCCTTGTGCTCGACCTCGACCCTGGGCTGCGGGACCTACGGGAACAATAGCCTGGACGAGAACCTTAACTACAGGCACATGATTAACGTCACCCAGGTGGCCTCGGTCATTCCCGGGCATAAGCCCGTCTCGGTCGAGGAACTCTACGGCTAAACGCCCAAAGCCGGGGCCCAAAAGGGCCTCGGCCAAAGGCCGAAAAGGACACGCGAATATGGAATACCTCAGGGATTGGGACGAGGTCATTAAAAACGTAAGGGGTGGCGACAGGGTCAAAAAAGTCGTCGTCGCTTCCGCCCAGGACGACCACTGCCTCGAGGCCGTGGCCAAGGTGGCCAAGGACGGCTTGGTTTGCCCCGTGCTGGTGGGCGACGGCAATTTGATGAAGCCGTTGATCGATAAATACGGGCTCAGGGTTGAGGGGGAAAATTTCCTCCACCGACCGGACCCGGTTGATGCCGCGAGGGCCTCGGTCAGGCTTATCAAGGAGGGCAAGGGCGACTTTTTGATGAAAGGCAGCCTTGAGACGGCCCAGCTCCTAAAAGCCGTGGTCGACAAGGAAAACGGCTTGGGGAAAGGCAGGCTCATGAGTCACGTCTCCTTCCAACGGTTGCCGGCTTACCACAAAATGCTCCTCTCTACCGACGGGGGCATGGTCCTTTACCCGGATCTGGCCCAAAAGAAAGAGATTTTGCAAAACGCCGTCGATACGCTCTTGGCTTTGGGCTACGAAAAGCCAAAGGTCGCCGTTTTGGCCGCGGTCGAAAAGGTCAACCCCAAAATGCCCGAGTCCGTTGACGCCGAGGCCCTGAAAACCATGAACCGGAAAGGGGAAATCACGGGCTGCGTGGTCGAGGGCCCCATTTCCATGGATCTGGCCCTGGTCAGGGAAAAGGCCGCGATCAAAAAGTACGAAAGCCCGGTGGCCGGCGAGGCGGATATTTTGCTCGTCCCGAACATAGTTACCGGCAACTGCGTGGGCAAGGCTTTCGTCGAGATGGCCGGGGCCAAGATGGCCGGGCTAATCGTCGGGGCCAAGGTTCCCATCGTGGTCACCTCAAGGGCCTCGTCAGCCGAGGAAAAGTACCTCTCCCTAATACTGGCCGCCGCTGGCGCCTAGCAGGAAATAACATGCCAGAAAAAATACTAGTCTTAAACCCGGGCTCCCAGTCGACCAAAATCGCCATGTATTTTGGCGGCGAAAAAAAGTGGCAAAAAAACATCGAACATACGCCGGAGGAAATAAAAAAATATCCCACCGTCTACGATCAATTAGACATGCGTTACGATTTAATTTTAAAAACCGTGGCCGAGCAAAATGACACCCTGGCCGATCTCTCGGCCGTGGCCGCGAGGGGCGGCCCGGCGGCAACCTTCAAGAGCGGCGGCTATGAGGTCAGCGACGAGCTGATTAGGGTCGCGAGGGAGAAGCCTATCTCGCTCCACGTCGCCAACATCGCCATGGCCATCGGCAAGAGGATTGCCGATCCCCTCGGGATTAAATGCTACATCTACGACGCGGTCACCGTGGACGAGATGATCCCGGTTACCAAATTGACAGGGTTAAGGGAAATGAGCCGGGTGGGGCTGGGCCATACCCTGAACATGCGGGCCGCGGCCCTAAAGCACTGCCAGCAAAACGGCCTGGATTATTACGGCAAAAACATCTTGGTGGCCCACCTGGGGGGCGGCATAACCATCAGTTTGCACGGCCAGGGGACGATCATCGACATGATCTCCGACGACGAGGGGCCCTACGCCCCCGAGCGCTCCGGGGGCTTACCCATCTTTCAACTCATAAAGGAGTGCTTTTCCGGAAGCTATACGGAAGAGACCATGTTCAAGCGCGTCCAAAGGGCCGGCGGCTTGATGGCCCACCTTGGCGTTACCGACGTAAGGGAAGTCGAGAAGAAGATCATGGCCGGCGACCAAAAAGCCAAACTCGTCTACGAGGCCATGGCCCTAAACGTGGCCAAAAACATCGCCAAGCTGGCCGTGACCGTGAACGGGCAGATCGACGTCATCATCTTAACCGGCGGCATCGCCCATTCGGACCTATTCGTCGGCATGGTCGCCAACCGGGTTAAATTTTTGGCCCCCGTCTCGGTACTCCCCGGGGAGAACGAGATGGAAGCTTTGGCCCTGGGGGTCGGAAGGATCCTAAAAGGCGAAGAAAGGGCTAATCTGTTTTCATAATATATAAACAAATCCCTTGGAATGTCTTTTTAGGCGATAAAAAGTCAGAAAAGACCCTAAGAGACGGGGAAGGCTTACCCAATCGCCGGGCCCGAATCGCCGGGGGCGTTTTCCGGGGTTCACGCAAAAGTAGGAATTTTTATGAGCCAAATCGAGTCCATCGCCATGGCCGACTCCGGGCCTGGCATAAAACGTTACGCATATCTCGTTTTGGGGGTCGTTCTCCTTTTAGCCATGGGGCTTGTCTACGCCTGGTCGATTTTCGTTCCCCCATTGGTGGCCGAGTTTGGCTGGCAACCTTCGAAAACATCCATGGGCTTTACCTTACTCATGTCAATGTTTTGCATTGGCGGGGTTTTGACCGGGTTTTTGGTAAAAAAATTCCCGGCCGGATTCGTGGTTTTTCTTAGCGCCATATTGGTCGGGGGGGGCTTTTACCTGTCCTCCACGGTCCAGGGTTTGGCCGGGTTGTACCTCTTTTTTAGCGTGATGGTCGGACTAGGGTCAGGCATGACCTATAACGCCGTCTTAAGCACCATCCTTAAATGGTTTCCGGAAAAAATAGGCCTGGTGTCCGGCCTATTGATGATGGGCTTCGGCTTGGGGAGTTTCATTTTAAGTACCCTGGGCACCGCCTCCCTCCAAAAATACGGCTGGCGGGGAACCTTTGGGCTACTGGGCGTCGTTTACTTTTTGGTCATTTTAGCCTGCTCGTTTTTCGTGAAAGCGCCCCCAAGGGCGGTGGCCCAAAAATCCACCCAGGGGGAAAAGGGGACCGAGGGCGGCCTGGAACTGACGTCCGGGCAAATGCTGAGGCGCAAGTCGTTTTGGTTCTACTTTCTCTGGGCCGTCGTCCTAACCGCCTCCTCGCTCATGGTCATCGGCGCCGCGGCCCCGATAGCCAAAAGTTTAGGCGCCGATAACGTAAAAGCCGGTTTATTAACCGGGATGATAGCTATCTCGAACGGTTGCGGCAGGGTCTTTGCCGGGGTCATGCACGATAAACTCGGCCGCAAAATCGTTCTTCCCATATACACCGTCCTGTTCACCTTAACCGGGTGCGTCCTGTACCTAGCCCTATTAAGCCAAAGCTTGATTCTCCTGACCGTCGGGTTCCTGATGACCGGTCTGGCTTACGGGGGAGTACCCCCTTCAAACTCCGCCGTGGTCAGTAACTTTTACGGCCAGAAAAATTATCCGTTAAATTTCAGCTTGGCGAATTTAAGCATTTTGGTGGCTTCCATCCTGGGCCCGACCCTGGCCGGCCAGATGCAGTCAAGAACCCAGAGTTTTGGTGGCACTTTTATAGCCATCATAATTTTCGGCCTCATCTCGATAGGCTTTCTTTTCAAAATAAAAAAGCCATAACCCATGAACCCCAGGATTTGGCCGAAAACCAAGGCCAAAACATGTGCGCGTAACCTCATATCCACCAGAAAGGAAAAACATATGCTGAATTTTCTAATGCGCCAAACGGTCAGAATTCTTTTTGGCCCCGGTAAAAGCGGAATGGTTGGCGAATTGGTAAAGTCTTTAGATAAGAAGAAGGTTTTTATCGCTACCGATAAGGGCATCGTCCAGGCCGGTATCGCCGAGAGAATCGTGGCCTCAGTCAAAAAGGCCGGGCTTGACCACGTCCTTTTCGACCAGATCCAGCCCGACGCCCCGGCCAAGTTCGCCGAGGAAGGCTACAAGGTTCTCAAGGATGCCGGCTGCGATTCGGTGATCGCCCTGGGTGGCGGGAGCACCATAGACACCACCAAAGCCATCAACCTCCTTCGCTTCAACGATGGCCCCATACTTAAGTACACCGAGGGGCCGCCGGCCTGGGCCTCGGTGAAGGCCGCGCCCGGGCTCATCGCCATCCCGACCACGGCCGGCACCGGGTCCGAGATGTCCGACGGGGTTATCATCGCCGACGACAACCACCTCAAGAAAACCATCCTCAGCCCCTTGGTCATGCCCGAGTATTCCATCCTGGACGCCGAGCTCCTGGTCGGGGTCCCCCCGCACATCCTGGCGTCCACGGGCCTTGACGCCCTTTCGCACTGCGTCGAGGGTTACCTCAGCAACCTGGCCGCGGAAATAACCGACATGATCTGCCTCGCCGGGGCCGCGTCCATCATAAAATGGCTGCCGGTCGCCTTCAATGACCCCAAGGACATCGAGTCAAGATCCCAGCTGATGGCCGCCTCGGCCTTGGGCGGCTGGATGCTGGCCAACGTCCATTGCAACAGCGGCCACTCAATCGCCCACGTTTTGGGGTCGGTCTTTGGCCTGCCCCACGGCTTCGGTTGCGCCTACGCCATGCCGCCGGTCACCGAGTTTAACGCCCCGGTGATTCCCGAAAGGACCAAGAAAGTCGGCGAACTTTTTGGCCTTAAGTTCTCCGGTAACGAGAGCCCCGGGGAGATCGGCCGGAAGGTTAAGGAGGCCATGGTTCACTTCAGGGACGTGACCCTGAAACTCAAGAAAGCCAAAGAGTTCAAATTCGATCCCGCCCGTTTCGGGGAGGCCGCCGGGTTGGTCTTGAAGGAGGCCTTCCAGCTTTTCAATTTCCGGGACATGGATCAAAAACAAGCGCTAGCCCTAATCGAGGAAATCTACGCCTAACGAGGCAAACCCAAGCCGTGGGCCATCCGGCCCACGGCTTTGACTCCCTTAGGAGGCGCGCCCATGCAATACAACCCATTCGACTCGTTTCTGGTCCCCGAGCAGCCAAGCTTTTTCTTTCGCGAAGGCCAAGTCCAGGCCGACGTCTGCGTCTGGAACCCGTTGGTGAAAAAGAATCTGGGCTGTTTTTTTGAATTTAACACAGGGCCAAAAGATGAATTGATTGAGCTTTTGCCAGATAACTGCTTTAGTTTTTACTTCTTCCTTAACGATAACCCACAAGGGTATGTCGCAGGTCCTAACCAGGCCTTAAAAAAATTAATTTTGCCAGCCAATGCTACCATTTTTATTTTTAAACCTTTGTCAATTATCAAAACGGTTTTATCGGCATCTTTTACTTTAAATAATTTTAACAGTTTATACCCTATCAAATTTTTCTTTAAAAATAGTTCAATTTTAGACGAACTTACCGTGGCTGCGGATTTTGCCGAGCGAAAGAGGATATTCCTGGCCGAGGCCCGGAGACACATCCTGGCCCCGAAATACGACGCCTCGAAATATGGGTTCAATCTGGTCGACGAATCGCAACTCATAATTTGCCAATCCAGGGGGCAAAAACAGGTCGGTTACATCGCGAAGAAAATGGGTTTTTCCGAGAGATATTGCCACATGCTCTTTAACGATGCGCTTGGTCTGTCCATGAAGCAATATTCCGAGGTTATTCGTTTCCAAAACGTCATAAAAATGTTTTTTCACCAAACCACTAATTTTTTGGAAGTAGCCATGGCCAACAATTTTCATGACCAAGCCCACCTTAACCACTTTTTTAAGAAGTTCACGCCTTACACCCCAAGCGAGTATCTACGGATTTTCTATAATTACGAAACGTTTGGCCTGCCCATTGACGTTGTCCAACGGGGATATCAAAACTCACCGGAACCTTACCGATATCAACGGCAAACGGACCAAATTTGATCCATAACAACTTACCGGAGGTTTAAAAATATGGGCGATATACCAGTCAAAGATATCCCCGTAAACGCCAAGGAGAAAGTGCCCGGCTACGCCTGGGTTATCCTTGGTTTGATATATTTCTCGAGTTTAGCCGCCCCGTTAAATCAGTTCAAAGTCCCGCCGGTTATGGGCCTTTTGATGACCTCTTACCAAATGACCTTAGCCATAGCCGGGACGCTCATGGGGATTTTCGCCCTGATCGGGGCCATCCTGTCGCTCCCCTCGGGCTTCATCATGGGCCGCATCGGCGTGAAATGGGCCGGCTTGACCGCGTTGCTTTTTTTGATGGCCGGAAGCGCTTTGGGGGCGGCGGCCGAAACGACCACCGTCCTGATGGCCAGCCGGTTCCTTGAAGGCGTGGGTCTATGCCTTATGTCCATCGTCGCCCCGACGGCCCTGGCCACCTGGTTCCCCCCGAACAAACACGGCCTGGCCCTAGGCATCTGGGGCACCTGGGTACCCATAGGCAGCATCATATCCTTCGCCGTGTTCCCGAAAATCGCCGCCGTCAAGTCCTGGCCCGGCGTGGCTTGGAGCAGCTTTGGCTACACCGCCGTCTTTTTCGTCCTTTTCCTGATCCTGTTCCGGATGCCCAGGAAAAGCCCCGCCGAGGATACCGGCGTCGCCGGGAAACCTTCCTTTACCCTTGAACTCGTCAGCATGAAAGGCGTTTTGGCCAAAAAAGACCCCTGGCTTTTGGCCTTTTCCTTCTGCGGGTACATGATCCTAACCATATCCCTGATTTCCTTTTTGCCCACGTTCTTTCAGTCCGCGAGAAACCTTGCCCCCCAGGAGGCCGCCAACGCCTCCCAATATTACCTCATCGCCAATACGCTGGGCATTTTCCTGGGCGGCGTCCTGGCCGATAGATTCGGCTCCAAGCGGCCCATCGTCCTGGCCTATATCATCGCCGGCATACTGATGCTCTTCCTTTTCAATTCCGGGAGCATGCTTTACGTCATCATGGTGGCGGTCGCCCTGATCGGGGGCTTAGGGGTGACCCCGTCCTTCTCCGCCGCCCCCCAGTTGGTGTCCCCCGCCGACGCCGGCCGGGCCATGGCCGTCCTGGCCCTGGGCCAAAACCTGGGCATGGCCTTTGGCCCGCCGATTTTCGGCAAGATAGCCGAGACCTCCTGGACGGGAGCGGCTTACCTGACCGTCCCCGTCCTCATCCTGGCCGCCTTTTTGGCCTCAAGGTGCGAAATGCGCTGATTCCGGCTCGCGACCATGGCGACCTTTCACCCGGGAGGGGCCAGAAATGCGTAGGTCCCTCCCCCAACCCGGCGGGTTCGGCCCGGACATTGGCCGTTCCCCGCTTGATCCAGGCGTCCGCGCTTACCGGGCCAAAAGTCTTTGGTCCCTTGCCTCCATACGAAACTCCCACCCGACCCCGCCAAAAGTCCGTCTGGGCTTTTGGCGGGCTTTTTTGGTCCAAAGGGCCCATCTCGGGCCCGAGCCGGGCCCGGGATGGGCTAAGGCTAAAAAGCGTGGGGCCTAGGGTAAAAAAGCTACCGGCTTGGTTAATTATTGAAGAATGAGAGAACAAATGGTACATTTAAAACGTAGCCAAGCGCTTGGTGGTTAAAAATCAGGCACATCGCCCGGTAATTTCCGGGGGGCGGTTTTGGCCTTCCGGGCTTGGCAAACCGCGGGGCGCTTACGTTTCGCGTCGTTTCGGTCTTTTGGCCTTACCGGGCCAGTTTTTCCGCGACCCATTTCATGGGATTTTTGGCAGGTTATCGTGACCGCTCCAAAGACCAGTCCGTTGGACGATTTGCTAGTGGCGGCCGACTTCGGCTCCCCCCTGGCCATGTATATGTTGGGTGAGGTTTTTTTCTGGGGCAACCATGGGCTGGACATCGATCTTGCCACCGCCATGGGTTGGTGGAGAAAGGCGGCCGAGGCTGGGTTACCGATGGCGATGGACCAATTGGGTAGCATGTTGGCTCGCCTGGAAGGCGGGAACGACTGGTTTACCGACGAGTCCCTGCGCTGGTGGCGCCTGGCGGCCGAAAAAGGGTTCCCGGCGTCGATGTGTAAACTCGGGATGTCCTATTTCCACGGCGAAGGGCAGCCAATGGATAAGGCCATGGCCATCGATTGGTGGCAAAAAGCCGCCAGCCAGGGAAGTGCCCCGGCCATGCACCAACTCGGGCTGGCCTACGCCGACGGAAGCGGGGTCCGGAGGGATATTGGCAAGGCCCTGGGTTGGTTCCGAAAGGCGGCGAGGCGGGGCTATGACGAGGCCATGATGTCCCTTGCCGCGGCCTCGCTCAATGGCGAGGGCGCCCCCAAAAACAGGTCCATGGCCATCCGGTGGTGGCGAAGGGCCGCCAAGCTTAATAACCCCAAAGCATGGTACTACTTGGGCGAGAGCTATCTTAAGGGAACGTCGGTCATTGACCCGCATAAGGCCGTGGGGTGCTGGATAAAAGCCTTGGCCGAAGGCGAAACAAAGGCCAAGGATTCCCTTCGGGAGTCATTTTTAGCCCAATTCGTCACCAAAGAGATCGAGAAATTTCGCCAAAAGGCCGAAAATGGCGACGCCTTTGCCCAAAGGGCCATGGGCACTATGACCCTACACGGGATCGCCTGCCAGCCCAATCCATCCGAGGCCGTTAATTGGTGGAAAAAGGCCGCGGGTAACGGTGACGTCATTGCCATGACCTCCCTTGGTTTAGCTTACCATAAAGGACTTTCCGGGCCAAAAGGCCGAAATGTTACCAAAAATTTTAAACTATCTGCACAATGGTTAATAAAAGCTAATAAATGTGGCTACATACCGGCAGCAATCATGTTAAGCCGACTAAATACAGAGATTATCAATAATGAAGACAAAAACTAGTTAAAGAATTATAAAGTTTATTATGATTTATATGATATAACAAATACTACGTAAAATTTAATCACATTAACTAAGCCTAAACTAGTAAGTTTAGGCTTAGTATTTTTATATTTATGAAAAAAACGCAGTCAAGGAATAAGTGTTCGGAAATTGGGGGGGGTTTTTGCGGATTGATCAAATTGTGGCGATGCGTGAAAAAAGAAGCGGTTGGGGCGGTAGGGGTCGGTGAAAGGAGATGGGGGAGCGGTTTTGGGCAAATTGGGGACTAAAAGGGGTGATTGTATCGGTCGTTTGAAAGATGTTGTCAGGGTTTGGGCTTGTTAATCGGACTTGACTTTCTGAGATTTCTTGATTAAAATTAATAAGATACAAATTTGGCTTTTGCTACGCTCAAGGTATTTTTACTGGTTTTAAAATATTCATGTATGACAAAGGCGCAACAAGGCAATATTTATGAAAAAGATAAATCTCACATTCCAAGAATTAGCCGCCGAATTTAACCACAACGCCCAAATACTGTACAAGCTTAGCCAAGAGTCCTTCCCGGACGACATGGCGGAAATCGTCTCCATGGCCACGTCGCTGACGACCGACTGCCAAGCCATGATAGAGCTCTGCCTGATAGCGGAATCCCGGCTCAGCGGCCGGGACCGGGGGGACGGTAGCCAGGACCAGCAGGCGGACCGTGAGGCCGGCGAGCAGGGGAAAGCCTAAGCCCGACCCGGGACGGTTTTCCCGATAGCCGTTAGCGAAAGTCGCCCTGGCCGGGCCCCGCGGGAGAGCCTTGGCCTTCGGTCTTGGGGCCCATGCCGACGATTGAGAGCGCCGGCGCAAAGGTACGGTTGGGGGTTTTGGGCGTAAGGCGTGAGGCCCCCCGCGCCCGGCCCCTGGGGCCGGGAGAGGGTGGCGCGATGGGCTATCGCTCGAGGATCTGTTGCTGGTGGACCCAGCTTTTGGGGGCCAGGTGTTTGAGCCAGGGCTTGCGGTGCGGGAGGCGGTGGGCCGGGTGATGGTCGGGCTCGTTGGGATCGTGGGGCAGGAGCTTGCGGACGCTGAAGCCGGGTTCCTCGACGAGTTGGTTGGTCGGGGGGCGTTCCCAGACCTCCGGGTTTTGCTCGATGGGGGCCTCGGTGAAGTTGTAGCGTCTCATGCCCACGTTCAGGATCACGGCGATGCACATGAGGTTCGTGAGCGAGGAGGTGCCGCCGTAGCTGATGAAGGGCAGGGGTATGCCGACGACGGGCAGGAGTCCCGTGACCATGCCCACGTTTATGATCATCTGGAAGAAGATAAGCGAGGCCATGCCCACCGTGAGCAGGGAGCCGAAGGAGTCCCCGCTTCGGCCGACCACCGAGAGGGATGACCATATGAGGATGAAGAAGAGGGCGAGGGTCACCACGGAACCCACGAAGCCCCATTCCTCGGCCAGGGCGGCGAAGGCGAAGTCGGTCTCGGAGGCGGGCAAAAAGCCGTACTTTTGCTGGGAACCGGCCATGTAGCCGCGACCGTTGACCTGGCCGCTGCCGATGGCGTTTTTGGCCTGGGTGATCTGCCAGCCCTTGCCGTTGGGATCCTTGTCCGACTTCAGGAAGTTTTCGTAGCGCTGGATGTGGTAGGACTGGATGACCTTTTGCTTGAGGAGGAAATTCAGGCCCCCGAAGAAAAAGAGCCAGCTAAAGGCAACGAGGGTCACCGTGACGATGGTCACCAGGACCCGCGTTTTTACCTTGCGGAGGATGAAAATCGGGATAACGGTCAGGCCTATGTGGAGGGCCGTGCCCATGTCGGGCTGCTTTAGGATGACGTAAAAGGGAATGCCCACCAGTATGGCCGGGAAGACGAGATCCATCAAGCCCAGGCCGCCCTTGGACTGCCGGGAGCTCAGGTAGGCCGAGAGGGCCACCACGGTCACGACCTTCATGACCTCCGAGGGTTGGAAGCGAAAGGCGTCGGAGAAGAGGGGCAGCCAGCGGGTGGCCCCGTTGACGTTCACGCCGTAATATTTGACCAGGATGACAAGGGCGATGGAGATGAAATAGAGGGGCCAGTAAACGTATTTAAGGAGTTTGTAATCGAAGAAAAGGCTGCCGACCAAGAGGACGATGGCCACGCCGGAGAAAGCCAACTGACGGGTGAAACTGTTCCAGCCGGGGAATTCGCCGCCGGAGGTGGAGAACAGGTTAACGAAACCCACCAGGAGCAACGCCACGGTGCTAAATAAAATAACCCAGTTAAAATTCTCAAGGTGTCGAAAGTCCAAAGACGGCCTTTTCACAGGTCCCCCTTCCAACCGCTGGGCTTATCGGGCTGAGCCTGGTAAGGCGGCATGAGGTTGGTGTCTATCGAGGTGTCAAAGTAGGCGGCCAGTACCTTGGCCGCCAGCGGGGCGGCTTTTGCCCCGCCGCCGCCGGTGTGCTCCAGGAGGACCGTTACCACGACCTCCGGGTTGTCCGTCGGGGCGTAAGAGGTAAACCAAGCGTGATCTTTCATCTTGTAAGGACGGTTGGAGGCGGAATACCCCTGATATTTCTCTAAGCTCACGGTCTGGGTCGTGCCCGTCTTCCCGGCCACCCTCACGTCGGCCAAATGGGCGCGCCTACCGGTACCTCCCGGTTCGTTGACCACGGCTTCCAAGCCTTTTTTGACGCTATTTATATACTCAGGGTTGACGGCCATTCGATTAATGACTTCAGGGCTACTATTATGCACTATTCTTCCATCGAAATCAACTATTTCTTTTACCAGATGAGGTCTATATAGTGTACCACCGTTAGCTAAGACCGCTGTATATTGTGCCACTTGTAGGGGCGTTGTCAATAAATAGCCTTGACCTATGGAAACGGGCAGCGTTTCTCCCTGGTTCCAACCGCGGCCATACCGCCTCATCTTCCAGGCCTGGTCGGGCACGAGGCCGCCCTTTTCCGATTTGAGCTCCAGGCCGAGGGTCCGCCCCAGGCCAAAGAACTCCCTGACCTTGGCGGCCAGCCGATCGACGCCCAGCCTGCGGCCGACCTCGTAGTAGTAGACGTCGCAGCTGTGCTTGAGCGAGGCGTGGAGTTTCACGTAGCCGTGGCCGTGGCGGTTCCAGCACCTGAAGGAGTGGTTGCCGAGCCTGAGGGCCCCGGCGCAGGTGAAGGCCGTCTCCGGGGTGATGACCCCCTCGGACAGGGCGGCCAGGGAGACGGCTATCTTAAAGGTCGAGCCCGGGGAGTACTGGCCGTTGACGGCCCGGTTCTGCATGGGGCTGAAGGGGTCCTCGTTGAGCGACCGCCAGCGCTCCCTGGAAATGCCCCCGACGAAATCGGTGAGGTTGAAGGTGGGGCTGGAGGCCAGGGCCAGGATCTCGAAATTCCTGGGGTCCATGACGACGATGGCCCCGGCCTGCTCCCCCAGAATGGCCTGGGCCACGCGCTGAAGGCGGCTATCGAGGGTCAGCCTGATGTCGTAGCCGGGCTGGGGGTACTCGACGGAAAGCTCCTGGAGCATCCGGCCCTTGGAATCGACGGTCATCTGGCGGTTGCCCTTCTTGCCGTGGAGGAGGCCCTCGAGGCTCTGCTCGACGCCGCTCTGGCCGACCAGATCGCCCCGCCGGTAACCGGGGTAAGCCCCGCCGTCGAGCTGCTCCTGGCTTATCTCGCCTATGTAGCCGATGACGTGGGGGGCGAAGTCGCCCTTGAGGGGTTTGCGGATCGAGTTCAGCTCGACCGAGAGGCCGTCCAGCTCATGCCTGCGGCTCTCTATCAGGGCCAGATCGGCCCGGCTCAGGCCCGAGAGGAGCACGCTGGGCGAGTAGGGCCTGGACTTCTGGAACCCCTTGAATTTCTCCATCAGCTCCTTGGGCGAGGCGCCGGTCAGGGAGGCCAGCTCGGTGGTCATGGCCGTGGGATCGGCCACGTTCTTGGGGACCACGGTGACCTCGAAGGCGACCTCGTTCTCGACCAGGGGCCTGCCGTAACGGTCCATGACGATGCCGCGGCTGGTGGGGATCAGGGTCGAGCTGTACTGGTTGGAGTAGCTCTTTTCCAGGTGCGAGGCGCCCTCGGCGATTTGGAGGAACCAAAGCCGCAGGACGAAGATCGAGAAAATGGCGACCATGGCCACTTTTAAAAAGATCAGCCAGCCGGATTTTTCGGGTAGACCCTCGATGTTTTTTTCAATCGTTTCGGGCAAATGACGGCCTCGGGCGAATTTAGTCGTATTTCACTGGGCCATATAATGGCCTAGAATTAACATTGGGTAAGATAAATTAAAGCTTAATCGTTGGTCGTTAGATTGAACGGGCGGAAACTTATGAGTTTATTTGCGGAAATATCATTGATTAATTTATTTAAACTTTTAAATATTTTCTTAGGAAAGCATTTGTTCTAATATTTCACCTTTAAATGTATTTATCCTAGAAAGAAAATGGGCTAATTTGCGCTTATAGTATTACCACGATTTCCCTTGTAAGGCAAGACTTTATTTTAACCAAACTTTTTAGGCAAACTGCGATCCAGTCCCCTAGCCTGGCCAAAGGTTTTCACCCCTGAGATATGAAGCTTTGGGTTACGCAAGAGCCTTGGGTAAAAATAACAACATATAGTAAGGACAATAGGTCCACGACGCTACATTTAGTGGCCCAGCGGAGGCCGCTAGGCCGGGGTCTCGGCCTTCCTGGTCACGAGGTCCAGGAAGGAGAGGACCGGCAAGGCCACGAGGCCGGTGACGATGGCCTTGACCAGGCAGTCAAAGAGAATGACCGAGGAAACGGGCCTGTAGAGGCCCATGACGCTCAGGAAGCCCGGGATGAAAAGGGTGTTTTTCACCAGGGAGGCCAGGACCACCAAAAGTATCACCAAAACGTTGTTCACCTTCATGATCTCGGAGCCGAAGGTGATGACCAGGACGATTAACAGGAGGGCCAGCGACTCCAGGCCTTCCGGGGAGACGGACAGGGCGTCCTGGAAGCAGCCCAGCGCGAAGGCCGCGAGGCCGGCCATGGTGAATTCGGAACGGAAGGCCAAAAACAGGACGAGGATCAGTGACCACTCCGGGGAGGCCCAGCCGAGGAGCCTGACGACCGTGGGCAGGTAGCTCAGGGCGGTCAGGGCTAGCCCCAGGATCATGAGGACGACGACGTCCCTGGGTTTAAGGCTCGTCTGGGAGCCAATCGTGAGCACCTTGCCTAAACCGCCTTAAGAACCGGATTCGGGCCCCCTGAGGGGCAGGCCCCCAGGGGGGGTGCCCCTGGGGTGGGGTGCCCCTGGTGGGGGTAATTTAAGACCAAAATTACCTTGCGGGGCTGTTTACGGGAAACTGCCCTATAAATTAGATTATTCAATTGTTATCTAGTATCGTTAATGGACAAGCTAATTTTAATTGGCAAATATCGACTTTTAAACCGCTGAATTTAACGACGGAAGCAAGTAACGAGTTACAACACTGAAACGGCTTGAACGAAAGTCAAGCAAATCTAGGGGCGCGGCCATAAATTAAGGACTAGAGAAAAATACCTTGCGCTCAAGTTGATAACGGTTTTCGGCTTTACCTCAAGAAAATGCCCAGTCTTGCTAACGTTTCCCTAAACAAAACTACTGCGATGGGATGATATAATATTTGTAAAATTTGTTAGGCTGATTTGTCTGTTCTAATCGTAATTACGTGTTTTTCAATTTTTCTATCCAGCCCATGGACGTAGACATTTTACGCGACTTGACCATAAAAAGCAAGCACTATCTTTTTATCGTCCATTAAATAATGAAAAGGAGTTTTGCTTGATATTTTTAAAAGAGATGGATTGACGGGAAAAAAAGACCTTCGGTAAGGGTAAATTGGCCGGAAGTTGGGTCGAAAAAATTTTTTTTGGGTGGCCTGTCAAGCGCCGATTAAGGGGGGCTTTTTGGGGGATAGGGGTCGGGAAATCATCTGCCGCCGAGGGCCTGCTCCTCGAAGCGGCGCTTGAGGTCGCCGCCCAGGGCCATCCAGTCGATGGGCATCTCGCGGTCCAGCTTGACCAGGACCTCCTCGAGGCCGTTTAGGTCAACGCTGGGGTTGATCTGGGCCTCGAGGAAAAGGCCCAGGCTCTTTTTGTCCACCAGGGTGACGCTGCCCACGGAGAGGCCGGCCGGGAAGATGCCGTCAAGGCCGGAGGTCACCACCATGTCGCCGGGCCTCACGTCGTCGGCCTTGCGGACGTAGTCGAGGGTCATCTGGCCGCCGCCGTGGCCCGAGAGGAGGCCGTGGACGCGGTTTCGCTGGACGAAGGCGTCGATGCCGCTCCCGGAGTCGGTGATTAGGAGGACCTTGGAGAAGTTGGGGGTGATCTCGACCACCCGGCCGACGACGCCGGCCTCGGTCACCACGGGGGCGTTCAGGGGGACGCCGTCCTGGGAGCCGAGGTCGATGACCATGGACTGGTACCAGGGGCCGGGATCCCAGGCGACTATCTTGGCCCCCTTGTAATCGCCCTCGGCGGTGATCTTGAAATTCAGGAGCCTCCGGAGGCGCTCGTTGGCCGTCCTGTCCTCGGTCAGCTGGACTATCTGGCGGCCCTGGCGGTCGACCACGCGCTTGAGGCTCTCGTTCTCCTCCTTGACCCCGATCAGCTGGAAGTAGCTCAGCCAGACGCCCTCGACCCAGCCGGCCAGGCCGTCCATGAAGGAGCCCACCGGGCCAACGACCTCGAGGGAGCCCCTGTTCAGGGCGGTATTGGAGCGATTTCTGACCGAGAGGGACAAAAGGGCCAGGCAGGCGATCACGAGGATGACCGGCACCGTTCGCTTCCAGCGGCCCATGGCGGTTACCTGGGGGCGCGCCGGCCGGGGGTCCGGCCGGGTAGGCGGGAGGGTATCCGGCCGCCGGGGCGGCCGGGGTGGCGGGCCGGGGCCGTCACTTGATGGTGATCTCCTTTAGGATGTCGATACTTTCCAGGGCCTTGCCGCTTCCGATGGCGACCGTCATCAGGGGGTTGTCGGCGATGTGGATGGGCAGCTGGGTCTCCTCGCGGAGGAGGGCGTCGATGCGCCTTAGGAGGGCCCCGCCGCCGGTCAGGACGATGCCGCGGGTCACGATGTCGGCGGCCAGCTCGGGGGGTATCTGCTCCAGGGCGCTCTTGACGGTGTTGACTATGGTATCGAGCTGCTCCTTTATGGATTTGCGGATCTCCTCGGAGTCTATGGCGATGGCCATGGGCAGCGAGGAGACCGTGTGGCGGCCCTTGACCTCGATGCTCTCGACGCTGTCGGAGGGATAGGCCGTGCCTATCTCGTGCTTGATGTTCTCGGCCGTGCGCTCGCCTATGTAGAGGTTGTACTTCTTGCGGACGTAAAGGACGATGGCCTCGTTCATCTTGTCGCCGCCGATGCGGACGCTTTTGGAGTAGACGATGCCGGCCAGGGATATTATGGCCACCTCCGTGGTCCCGCCCCCGATATCGACTATCATGTTGGCGGCGGGCTCGGTCACGGGCAGGCCGGCCCCGATGGCCGCGGCCATGGGCTCCTCGATCAGGTAGACCTCGCTGGCCCCGGCCTGCGCGGCGGCCTCGCGGACGGCCTTCTTCTCGACCTGGGTGATGCCCGAGGGCACGGCCACGATGATCCTGGGTTTGAAAATCCTACGGTGGTGGGTTTTGCGGATGAAATGGCGAAGCATGGACTGGGTTATCTCGAAATCGGCGATGACCCCGTCCTTCATGGGGCGGATGGCCTCTATCCCGGCCGGGGTGGTGCCCAGCATCCTCTTGGCCTCGGAACCCACGGCCAGTATCTTCCCGTTGCGACTGTCCTTTCGGCTGATGGCCACCACCGAGGGCTCGGAGAGGATGACCCCCTTGCCCCGGAGGTAGACCAGGGTGTTGGCCGTGCCCAGATCGATGGCCAGATCGCTGGAAAAGAGGTTCAAGAAACTGCGAAATATTTTCATGGTTTATGCCCAAAGATGCCCCGGCCTTGCCAGGGGGACGAATTGGGTCCGAACGAATCGAAGCCTTTCGTGAAAGCCGCGCCGGTCGGGGCGCTGAAAGGCCAAGGCTTAAGGGCCCGGGCCTCCCGATATATTAAGTTACTTAAATTATTACCAAAAACGGACAGGGGTAACGATCGTGAATCCTGATTAAAACAAAAAGCCGTCAGAAAGGGCGAGGCCTTCCCGACGGCGCGATTGTGAACCCAAAGCCCCTATGACGCGTGCGTCAAGAAAAAAGGCCTTGGCCGCCTTAAGGGTGGTCCCGGCATGCGATCATTTTTCGTCATCGCTTGGCTCGGCGGTCGCTTCCGGGGCCTCCCCGGGAGCGGCCTCGGGCGAGGCCTCGGCTAAAGGGGCCTCGGCTAAAGGGGCCTCGGTCAGGGGGGCCTCGGCTATGGGGTCCTCGGTCGGGGGGGCCATGTCCAAGGGGACCACGGCCAGGGGGGCCTCGGCCGCGCGCTTGGTCAGATCCATCGTGGCCGCGGGGGTGGCCGCCGGGCGGCCGGTCGTGGCCGCCCTGGAGGCGGCCACGCGGCGGCCGCGGTCGGTCTTGACCTTGATGCCGGCGGAGCCGGAGCCGGGGATGACCTTGACGTCGGCGAGGGTGCAAAGCCTAAGCAGGATCATGGGGGCGCGGTCGCCTCGCCGGTGGCCGTTTTTGACGACGATGGTGTAGCCGCTTTCCCGGTTGGAGAAGCGGTCCTTGGCCGTCTCGATGAGCTGTTTGGCCACGGTCTCGTTGCGCAGGATCGAGTGTATCCTTCTCCTGGCCTCCAGATCGCCCTTTTTGGCCAGGGTCACCAATTTATCGACCAAGGGCTTCAGGGCTTTGCCCTTGGCCACGGTCGTCTGCAGTTGCTCGTGGCGGAACATGCTGGTGGCCATGTTTCGGAGCATGGCGTCGCGGTGGCTGGCCGTGCGGCCAAGTTTGACGTTCGATTTACGGTGTCGCATCTCTGTCTAATCCTTCTTCTCGGGCCTGACGAAGCCCTCTACCGTCATGCCCAGCGACAAACCCAGTTCGGTCAAGACGGCCTTGATTTCGTTAAGGGACTTGCGGCCAAAATTCTTGGTCTTGAGCATTTCGTTTTCGGTCTTCTGGACCAGCTCGCCTATGTAATAGATGTCGGCGTTCTTGAGGCAATTGGCCGAGCGGACCGAGAGCTCGAGCTCGTCGACCGTCCGGTTGTAGTGTTCGCTGGGACCGGAAATCACCTTCTCCTCGGGCTCGGCCTGGCCCTCGATGCGGGTGACCTCGTCGATGTCGGTGAAAACGGTCAGCTGATCCTTGAGGATCTTCGCGGCGGTAGCCACGGCGTCCTGGGGCGTTATGCTGCCGTCGGTCCAGACCTCCAGCGACAATTTGTCATAGTCGGTCTTTTGGCCGATCCTGGCGTTGGTGACGATGAAATTCACCCGGCGGATCGGCGAAAAGAGGGCGTCCACCGGGATGATGCCGATGATCTGCTCGTCCTCCGGCGGGGTCTCGGCCGGGACGTAACCCTTGCCCATGGCCACTTCCAGGGTCATGACGAGCCTACCCTTGTCGGCCAGGGTGGCAAGCTCGAGATCCTTGTTCAGGACCTCGCATTGATGGTCGGTCACGATGTCGGCGGCGGTCACGATCTTGGGGCCGTTGGCCTCGATACGGAGCGTGCGGGGCCCGGGGCCGTGCATCTTGAGCCTGATTTCCTTCACGTTAAGGATGATGTCGCTCACGTCCTCGATGACGTCGGGGATGGTCGTCATCTCGTGAAGCGCGCCGTCTATCTTGATCGAGACGACGGCCGCCCCCTGGAGGGAGGAGAGCATGACCCGCCTTAGGGCGTTGCCCAGGGTCAGGCCGAAACCCCTTTCCAAGGGCTCGCATACGAAAAGCCCGTAATGTTTCTGTTGGTCAAGTTCCTCTACGACTACCGATTGCGGTTTGATTATATCTTTCCAGTTTATTTCCATACCCTCTCCCGAAAGCCCAATGATTGGGACCCTTTAAATTATGAAGGGCGGGGATAAAAGACAAGCCGTGGGCTTGCGGTCTACGCTACTTGGAGTAGAACTCGACGATCAGCTGCTCGGTGACCTGGACGGACAGATCCTCCCTCAAGGGAAGCTCGGTTACCCGCCCGGTGAAAGCGTCCTTGTCAAGCTCCAGCCAATTCGGCAAACCCCGGCGCGCCACGGTCTCGAGAGACTCCTGGACCAAGGCGATCTTGCGGCTCTTTTCGCGGAGAGTCACCGAGTCGCCCTTATTAACCAAATACGAGGGAATGTCGACCTTGCGGCCGTTGACCAAAAAATGGCCATGGCAAACCAGTTGCCTGGCTTGGCTCCGGGAAGAGGCGAAGCCCAGGCGATAGACTATGTTGTCGAGCCTTCTTTCCAACAAAAGCAAGAGGTTGGTTCCGGTGATGCCCTTTTGGCGCTCGGCCCTCCCGAAGGTCGAACGGAACTGTTTTTCCAAAAGGCCGTAAGAGCGTTTGACTTTCTGTTTCTCGCGCAGCTGCAAGCCGTACTCGGAAAGCTTGCCCCGGCGGGGGCCGGTTTGGCCCGGGATGCTGGGCCTTCTCTCGAAGGCGCACTTGCTGGCGAAGCAGCGGTCTCCCTTGAGGAAGAGCTTGGCGTTTTCTCGTCTACATATCCGGCAGACTGCCGCGGTGTATCTAGCCACCTTTATCTCCTAAAATTAATTCCAGCCGCCTGACCCTGACGGGTGGCCAAAACCGACCGGTTTTCTAGCCGATTCTCAGACCCGGCGACGCTTGGGCGGGCGGCACCCGTTATGGGGGATGGGGGTGACGTCCCTGATGTTGTTGACCTGGATGCCGGAGTTCTGGAAAGCCCGCAGGGCGGCCTCGCGGCTGTTGCCGGGGCCCTTGATGAAGACGTCGACCGTGCGCATGCCGTGTTCCTGGGCCTTTTTGGTCGCGTCCTCGACCGCCGTCTGGGCGGCGTAAGGGGTCGACTTGCGGGAACCCTTGAAACCCTGGACACCCGCGCTGGACCAGACCAGGACGTTACCCTGGGGATCGGTGATGGTCACGATGGTGTTACTGAAGGTGGAATGGATATGGGCCACCCCCAGCGGGATAATCTTTTTTTCCTTTTTTTTGCGCGTTTTGCGCACTGCTTTGGCCGACATTTATGCCTCTGAAAGTAGACGTTGATTAAAAATTATATTCGCTGACCGATGGGCGATTCGGGCCAAGCCCCGGGGCGCCGGCCTTTGGGGCCAACGGGCCCTAAGGGCGGGGCCTAGGACTTGGACGGGGCCTTTTTCTTGCCGACCACCGAGCGACGGGGCCCCTTCCGGGTCCTGGCGTTGGTGTGGGTCCTTTGGCCGTTGACGGGGAGGCCCTTGCGGTGCCGCAGGCCGCGGTAGCAGCCCAGGTCCATGAGGCGTTTGATGCTCATGGTCACCTCCCGGCGCAGGTCGCCCTCGACCTTGTAGTCGTTGTCGATGATCCTGCGGATGCGGGTGACCTCGTCGTCGGTCAGGTTGTCGCTTTTTACGCCGAAATCGATGCCGGCCTTTTTAAGAATGGCCTGGGCGCTCGAGCGGCCGAGACCGTAAATATAGGTCAAGGCGATCTCGACGCGCTTTTGGCGTGGTAAGTCTATGCCTGAAATCCTGGGCACCTAAGAATCCTCCCTTGTCCCGCTTCGATCCGTCCCGGGCTGGTCGCCCGGTGACCGGTGGGCCGGCTGGCGGCCCGGAATGCGTCAGCCCTGACGCTGCTTGTGCTTGGGGTTAGAGCAAATAACCCTGACTTGGCCGAAACGCTTAATGATCTTGCACTTCATGCACATTTTTTTAACTGAGGAACGAACTTTCATGTCAATCACCATATTTAAAGACCAATGGGTGGTCTCGTTTTGGCCAAAGGCGAAGGGCCTTTATTCGGAAAGGGCCTTCGTTATGGCCGCCCCGACAACCCCTGGCGCGGCGCTGCCGTCGATGGCCCTCAGGTTGCCCTGGCCCCGGTACCATTCGACCAGGGGCTTGGTCTGCTTATGGTATACGTCCAGGCGGCTCTGGATGGTCGCGGGCTTGTCGTCGTCCCGCTGGTAAATCTCCCCGCCGCACTTGTCGCAGGCGTTTTCCTTTTTGGTCGGCGAGTAGACGACGTGGGAGCTGCCCCCGCAGGAGCGGCAGATCCGCCGGCCGGAAAGCCTGGCCACGAGGTCCGCGTCGGGAACCTCAAGGAGGAGGCAAACGTCGACCTTTTTGCCCTGGGCGGCCAGGATATCCGAGAGGGCCTGGGCCTGGGCGGTGGTCCTGGGGAAGCCGTCCAGGAGGGCGCCGGAAGCGGCGTCGGGCTTGGACAGGCGGTCGGCCACCAGTTTTACCACCAGGGCGTCGGGGACGAGCTCGCCCCGATCCATGAATTTTTTGGCCTCAAGGCCCAAGGCCGTCCCGTGCTCCAGGTTGGCCCGGAAGATGTCCCCGGTCGAGACGTGGGGGACGTTCAGGCTCTTGGAAATGGCCTCGGCCTGCGTGCCTTTGCCGGCCCCGGGCGGGCCCAATAAGATAACTATCATCTGGCAGCCTCCCCTGAAACGATTGGCGCAAGGGTTGCCAAAACACCAATCTACTATTATTTATTATTTCAACTACTTTGTCAAGGGTTTTTTCAAAACCGTTCGTCGCCGCATCTAGATCCGGCGCCGGGGCTGGATGCGGCCGAGGCCGGACATGCCCCTTTTGAGGATGCCGTCGTATTGCCTGTTGACGAGGTGCGACTGGATCTGGGCGATAGTGTCCAGGGAGACGCCGACGACGATCAGCAGGGCCGTCCCGCCAAAGTAGAAGTTGACCCTGAAGTAGTCCATGATGAAATTGGGCATGAGGCAGATGAAGGAGACGTAAGCCGCCCCCCACAGGGTGAGCCTGGTCAGGACCCGGTCGATGTACTCGGCCGTCCTGGGCCCCGGCCGTATGCCCGGGACGAAGCCCCCGTTCTTTTTCATGTTCTCGGCCACGTCCTCGGGGTTGAACTGGACCCCGGTGTAGAAGTAGCAGAAAAAGACGATGAGGGCCACGTAAATGACGTTGTAAAGCCAGTTGTTGCGGGTCGTCAGATCCTTGAGGAAAGGCAGATCCACGAACTGGCCGATGGTCGCCGGGAACATTATGAGCGAGCTGGCGAAGATGGGCGGTATGACCCCGGCGGGGTTAAGCTTGAGCGGCAGGTGCGTCGAGCGGCCGCCCATCATCTTGCGCCCGACCATCCTCTGGGCGTAGTGGACCGGTATGCGCCTTTGGGCCCTCTCGCAGAAGACGACCCCGGCCACGATCAGGACCAGGCCGGCACCCAGGAAGGCCATGCGCAGCAGGGACTGCTCGTTGGAGGTAAGGTCGGAGAAGACGCCCTGGATGGCCGAGGGCAGGCCCTCGACGATGCCGGCGAAGATTATGAGCGATATGCCGTTCCCGATGCCCCGCTCGGTTATCTGCTCGCCCAGCCACATGATGAAGCAGGTGCCGGCGGCCAGGGTGAGCATGGCCATCAGCCTGAAGCCGAGGCCAGGGGCCAGGACGACGGACTGGCTGCCCATGGCCATGCGCTCGAGGCCCACGGCCAGCATGAAGCCCTGGAAGAGCGAGAGGCCCACCGTCAGGTAGCGGGAATACTGGGTCAGCTTGCGCCGCCCCTCCTGGCCGCCCTCTTTCTTGAGGCGGCTCAGGTGTGGCCAGACCACGGTCAGGAGCTCGATGATGATCGAGGCCGAGATGTAGGGCATGATGCCCATGGCGAAGATGGAGAACTGCGAGAGGGCCCGGCCGGAAAACATGTCGAACAGGCCCAGCAAGGTACCGGCGAATCCCCTGAACAGCTGGGCGATGGCCTCGGTGTCGACCCCGGGGGTGGGTATGTGAACGCCGATCCTGTAGACCGCCAGCATCAAGAGCATGAACACTATGCGCCTAAAGAGCTCGCTTTGTCCGGATTTTTCGGGTTTTCCTTGCAATTTAGTTCCTTCGCTCTGGGGAGGGCGGGGCCAGGGCCGGGGAGGGCCCTGGCCCGTTTAATCATAGGGTCAGTATCTCGACGGTACCGCCCAGGGCCGCCACCTTCTCCACGGCTTGCTTTGAGGCAGCCTGGACCTTAACGGTCAGCTTTTTGGTAAGCTCGCCGTTCCCGAGAAGCTTGACCGGGTAACGGGTATTCTTGATCAGGCCCGCGGCCTCCAAAAAGGCCGAGTCCACGACCTCGCCGTCCTGGAAACCGCCGAGGGACTCGACGTTCACAAGGGAGTAGGTCTTTTTGAAGATGTTGGTAAAACCCCTCTTGGGGAGACGCCTCTGGAGGGGCATCTGCCCGCCCTCGAAGCCGGGCCTGGTGCCGCCGCCGGATCTGGCCTTCTGGCCCTTGTGTCCCCGGCCCGAGGTCTTGCCCTGGCCGGAACCCTCGCCGCGGCCGATCCGCTTGGCCTTGCGCTTGGCGCCGGGCCTGGGGCCTATATCGTGGAGCCTCATAACAATTCACCTGAAATATCGTCCAACCGCGGTCCGCCAGGGGGGCGGGCCCGCGGGGGGTTTATGGGTTAACGGCCGGTAAGCGGGCTCACCAGGCCTGGGCGTCGGGGCCCGGCGCGACCGGCGCCGGGGGGTCGTAGGGCTCGACCTTAAGGAGGTAGCCGACCTGGTTGACCATGCCCAGGATGGTCTCGTGGCGGTAGTGAACCACGCTCGAGCCCATGCGGGTAAGGCCCAGGGCCCTGACCGTGCGCCTATGTTTCGGCAGCCGGCCGAAGACGCTTTTGACGAGGGTTATCTTGATTTGCGGGAGATCGAATCGGACTTTGTCCCTTTTGGGCAATTTCCGGCTGGCCGGGATGGTGATCGTCACGGTTTCACCGCTCCCGTCGTAAGTAGCCATCCCGACGAACGTTATTTCTCTATTGGTCATGGTTCAATCACCGGTTTCATGTAATGGGTCGGCCGATCGGGGACCCTGGTCCCTGGGGCGTCTGACCTCAGACGCGGAGCCGCTCGAGGGGGACGCCCCTTTCCTTGGCCACGGTCTTGCCCAGCTTCATCTTGCTCAGGGCGTCGATGGTGGCCCGGACCACGTTATGGGGGTTATTCGAGCCAAGGACCTTGGTCAGGATGTCCTTGACCCCGGCGGCCTCGACCACGGCCCGGACCGAGCCGCCGGCGATGACCCCGGTGCCCTTGGCCGCGGGCTTCAAAAGGACCGAGCCGCTGCCGCTGTTACCGACCACCTGGTGGGGGACGGTGGTTCCGGCCAGATCGACGTGGATCAGGCTTTTCTTGGCCTTTTCCATGCCCTTGCGAATGGCCTCGGGGACCTCGCTGGCCTTGCCCAGGCCGAAACCGACCTTGCCCTGACCATCGCCCACGACCACGATGGCCGAGAACGAAAACCTCCGGCCACCCTTGACCACCTTTGCCACGCGGTTGACGTGGACAACCTTATCTATGAGAACCTGCTCTTCCACTTCGGGTCGATACACGCTAAACTCCCCCTAACGCGGGTTTAAAATTTTAACCCGGCCTCGCGGGCCCCGTCGGACAGGGCCTTGACGCGGCCGTGGTACAAAAAGCCATTACGATCGAAAACGACTTGCTCGACGCCTTTTTCCTTGGCCCGCTCGGCCAGGGCCTTGCCGACCCTCTGGGCCTGCTCGACCTTCTTGAGGCCCTTGAGGCCGTCCTTGAGCCCGGGGCTCAGCGAGGAGGCCGCGGCCAGGGTCACCCCGCTCACGTCGTCGATGATTTGGGCGTATATATGGACCGCCGAACGAAAGACGCACAAACGGGGGCAACTCTCGGTACCCTTGACGCGCTTGCGGACCCTGGCCTGCCTGCGCAGGCGGGCGATTTGGCGGGGATTGGGCTTACCCATGGAAACACCTCGAAACGGGCCGGTTTGGGCCCAAAAGATGGCCTAAGGCGACCGGCCTTGTCTGGCCGCCGGCCTTCGGCCGGGGCTGGTCCTGAAAACTTTTTATCGCCGGAATTACCGGCCGGGCGCGGGCCGGGCGGCGGGTCACTTGGACTTGCCGCCGGACTTACCGACCTTTCGCATTATCTTCTCGCCCTCGTACTTGATGCCCTTGCCCTTGTAAGGCTCGGGCTTCCTGTAGGCCCTGATGCGGGCGCAGGTGAGACCCAACAGTTCCTTGTCGGCCCCGGTCAGGCCGAACTTGGTGTTGATCTTGGGATCGTAGACGGCGTCTATGCCGTCGGGCAGCCTGAAAAAGACCGGGTTGGAAAAACCCAGGGTGAGCTTTAGGACCCGGGGCTCCGGGAGCTCGACCCTCCAGCCCACGCCGACGACCTCCATCCTTTTGGTGTAGCCGGCCGAGACGCCGAGAACCATGTTGTTGACCAGGGTCCTGGTCAGGCCCCAGATGGCCCAGCCCTGCTGGCCGCTTTCCTTGGGCTCGACCTTGATCTGGCCGTCCGCGACCGTCAGGCCGACGCTCTGGTGGAGGGTCCTGGTCAGGGTCCCCTTGGGGCCGGACACCTTGATCAGGGGCTCCCGCCACTCGATCTTGACCCCGGAGGGTATGGCGATGGGCATTTTGCCGATTCTTGACATCTTACGTTCACCTAAAGCCGGCCTCGGGGGCCCACCCACGGGAAGTGGGGGGATACCTTCGGCCCATTGATTTACGCGGGCCCGCCGGGCCCGGTTCGCCGCCCGCCAAGGGGGGGGGTGGCCCTACCAGATCTGGCAGATGCTCTCGCCGCCCAGGTTGTTGCGGCGCGCTTCCTTGTCGGTCATGACCCCCCTGGAGGTCGAGACGATCAGGATCCCCAGGCCCGAGAGGATGGGCTTGATGTCCTGGGACTTCCGGTAGACCCTGCGACCGGGCTTGGAGACCCTCTGGAGGCCGTTTATGACCGGGGAGTTGCGCTCGGTATACTTCAGAAAGATCTTGATCTGGCCCTGTTTGTTGTCCCGGCTAACCTTGAAATTCTTGATAAAGCCCTCATCCTTAAGGATGCGGACGATGGCCACCTTTAGCCTGGAGGCCGGCACCTCGACCCGGTCATGGCGGGCGGTCAAGGCGTTGCGGATGCGGGTCAAGAGATCGGCTATGGGATCTGTCATGGTCATGGGAAAACTCTCTGGAACGTTCCCCCCGCCCGCGGCGGGGGTGGATAATGGCGGGGCGTCGTGGCCCCCTCTCCGGGGGGTCGCCTTCTTACCAGCTGGCCTTGACCACGCCGGGTATCTCGCCGTTTAGCGCCATGTTGCGGAAACATATCCTGCAAAGGTTAAACTTCCTAAGGTAGGCCCTGGGACGGCCGCAAATGGGGCACCGGTGATAGGCCCGGCTGGAGAACTTGGCGGGCCGCGCCGCCTTGGCTATCATGGATGTCTTGGCCATCCCTCTACTCCTTTAAATGACTGTCCGTCGCTTTTCGGGCCGCGCGCCCTCGGCGCCGCCCGGCGCGTTTTCAGTGGGCCTGCCCGGCCTTGCGGAAGGGCATGCCCAGCTCGGCCAGGAGGAAACGGGCCTCGTCGTCGGTCTTGGCCGAGGTGACGATGGTTATGTTAAGCCCCTTGATCTTGTCGATCTTGTCGTAATCGATCTCGGGGAAGATGATCTGCTCCTTGAGCCCCAGGGTGTAGTTGCCCCGGCCGTCGAAGGCCTTGGGGCTGACGCCCCGAAAGTCCCTGACCCTCGGCAGGACGATGTTGAGTAGCTTGTCGAGGAAGTAATGCATCCTGTCGCGGCGCAGGGTCACCGTGACGCCGATGGACATGCCCTCGCGCAGCTTGAAGGCGGCGATGGAGCGGCGGGCCTTGGTGATGACGGCCTTCTGGCCGCTTATGGCCGTAAGCTCGGTGACCGCCGACTCAAGGATCTTGTTGTTCTGGATGGCCTCGCCCAGGCCCATGTTCAGGGTCACCTTGAGGACCCGGGGCACCTGGTTCACGTTCTTGTAGGCAAACTCCTTCAGGAGCTTGGGTACCACGTTATTCTGGTAGTGTTCCTTGAATCTTGGCATCGCGGTTTTTTTCTTCCTCTTCGGTTTGGGCTACTTGACCACCCTGGCCCCGATGGGCTTTGGGCGTCCCTTCGGGGGCTCCCGATGGACCTTGGGGCCGGGGACCCCGGGGCGCGCGGCGCCCGGGGTCAGTCGTCGATGCGGGCCTTGCAGCGCTTGCAGACCCGGACGTTTTTCTTTTTTTCCTCGGGGTCGGCGGGGACGAACGTCTGGATGCCGATCCTGGTGGGGGCCATGCACCTGGGGCAGACGAGGGACACGTTGGAGAGGGCGATGGGGGCCTCTTTCTGCATGCGGCCGCCGGCCTGCTTGGCCCTGGCGTTGCCCTTATGGTTGCGGGTGACCATGTTGACGGACTCGATTATGACCTGGGCGTCCTTGTGGTTGATGGACTTGAGGAGCCCGATCTTTTTTATGAACTTGCCGGTCATGACCTGGACGCGATCGCCCTTTTTGAGGCGGCTGAGCTTGTCCCCGTCCGGGTTCTTGTAGGGTTTTTTGCGAAAAAGAGATCTAGCCATCAGATCACCTCGGGGGCCAGGGAGACTATCTTCATGAAGCGCCGTCCGCGGAGCTCGCGGGCCACCGGCCCGAAGATGCGGGTGCCTATGGGCTCCCTGGCGTTATTTATCAAAACGGCGGAGTTGTCGTCGAACTTTATGAACGATCCGTCCTGGCGGCCAACTTCCTTGGCGGTCCTGACGACCACCGCCTTATATTTGTCGCCCTTTTTGACCTTGGAGCCCGGCAGGGCTTCCTTGACCGAGACGACGATGATATCGCCCAAAGAGGCGTAACGGCGGCGACTCCCGCCAAGCACTTTTATGCAATAGACCTGTTTGGCCCCTGAATTATCGGCCACGGTCAACCTGGTTTCCGGCTGTATCATGTCCACCCGCCCCCGGAGCCTCGCGGCCCGTAAGGACGGCCTCCTTTCCTGTGGTTACCTACCCCCGGGATCCCGCCGGCCGGGCCCCCGCGAGGGGGGACCGATCATGGGCGGTTGCCCGGGCGTTACCCCTGTTATGGCGAAACGCCTAAGCGTTCCTGGCCCGTTCGAACGTTTAGGCCTGGCGGGCCACGATTTTAGCCAGTCTCCAACGCTTCAGGCGGGAGAGGGGCCTGGACTGGATGATCTCGACCGTGTCACCCATGCGGGCCGAGTTGCCCTCGTCGTGGGCCATGAACTTCGACCTACGGCGAATGTATTTCTTGTAGACTGGGTGCTTGACCAGCCGGTTGACTAAAACGACGACCGTCTTGTCCATCTTGTCTGAGACGACCACGCCGGTTATCGTCTGGTTGGAACGTCTGATACCTTCCACGGTTTACCCCTTGATAAGGTCTTCTTTGGCCGCCTTGGCCTTTTTCTCTGTGACGATCGTCTTGATCCGGGCGATGTCTTTTTTGAGCTTTTTGAAAATGTCGGTCTTGGGCTGGGCCGACTCGCCCTTCAGGAACTCGGCGAAAAGCTTCTTGCGGAGCTCGGCCTCCTTGGCCGCCAGGCCCTCCAGGTCCATTTCGCGAATCTCGCTCGGCTTCATAGGATCTCCCCCCTCACGATGAAACGGGTCTCGAAGGGCAGCTTGTTGGCGGCGAGCCTGATGGCCTCGCGGGCCACCTGCTCGGAGACGCCGTCCATCTCGAAGACGACCCGCCCGGGCTTAATCATGGCCACCCAAGCCTCCGGGGCGCCCTTGCCCTTGCCCATGCGGGTCTGGGCCGGCTTCTTGCAGACGGGCTTGTCGGGGAAGACCCGGATCCACAACTGGCCGCCGCGCTTGACGTGGCGGTTGATGGCCACGCGCCCGGACTCTATCTGCTGGGCCGTCATATAGCCACGGCTCAGGGCCTGGAGGCCGAAACGGCCGAAATCCAGGCTGGCGCCGCCTTTGGCCTGGCCGCCCCAGCGGCCTTTTTGCCGCTTGCGGTACTTGGTTCTCTTGGGGGACAACATGGTTCGTCTCTCTCGCTCGCTTTAAACTATTTGGGGCCCGGGGGCCTTGGCGGCCCCCCTCCGGGGGCCACGCCGGCCCGGTGGCGGGGCCGGGGGTTTTAGATGTTGGGAGGCGAATTGCCGGTCATGATCTCGCCCTTGAAGATGTGGACCTTGACCCCGATGATGCCGTAAGTGGTCTTGGCCTCGGCGAATCCGTAGTCCACGTCGGCCCTTAGGGTATGGAGGGGCACCCGGCCTTCCCGGTACCACTCCCGGCGGGCCATCTCGGCCCCGCCCAGGCGCCCGGCGCAGTGGATCTTGATGCCCTGGGCCCCGAACTTGAAGGCCAGAGACATGCTCTTTTTCATGGCCCTCCTGAAGGCCACCCGGCGCTGGAGCTGCTGGGCCACGTTCTCGGCCACCAGCTGGGCGGAAATCTCGGGCTTGCGGACCTCCTGGATGTCGATCAAAACCTCCCGCTGGACGGGCTTTTTCTCCTCGGGCCCGGAGGCCGACTGGGAATCGCCCTTGTGGTCGCCGTCCCGATGGGGGCCGGCCCACTTGACCAGGAGCTTCTCGAGATCCTTGCGGAGGTTCTCGATCTCGGCGCCCTTCTTGCCGATGACTATCCCGGGCCTCGCGGTGTGGATCCTGAGCTTGACCTTGTTGCCGAAGCGCTCTATCTCGATCTGGGAGACGCCGGCCAGCTCCAGCTTCTTTTTGACGTAGTCCCGGATCCTCTTGTCCTCGACCACCAAAAGTCCGTAATCGCGACGGGCGTACCAGCGGGAACCCCACGTTTTGATGACGCCCAGCCTGAAACCCAGGGGATGTGTTTTCTGACCCAACTTGTCCTCCGATACCTAGGCCGTCCCGTGGCCCCGCCCTGGCGGCGGGGTCGCGGGGGCCAAAAAATCCCTATCCCTTGTCCGAGACGACGACCGTGACGTGGCAAGTCCTCTTGAGGATGTGCTTGGCCATGCCGTGGGAGACGGGGTGAATGCGCTTAAGCATGGGGCCGCGGTCAACCATGATGCCTTTGACGAACAGGTCGTCCACTTCCTTGCCGAAAACCATGATGGCGTTATCGATGGCGCTTTTCAGGCAGAGCCCGAGGACCCTCGAGGCCTTGGTGATGCCGAACTTGAGGTAGTTGGTGGCATCGCCGACCTTCATGCCGATTACGGTCCTTGCCACTATCCGGACCTTGTCCGGGCAGGCCCTCTGGAAGCGCTTGACGCACCTGATGACCCGCTTGCGCTCGATGGCCTTGTCGACCTTTCTCTCGTGACGTTTTTTATGGGCTCTCTCGCTCATATCCGAATTCTCCTGAAAAACCGCGGCTAAACCTTCCCCGCCTGGCTATTTTTGGGCCCAAAGGTTACTTTTGAGCCAAAAAGGCTACTTTTTGGCTTTCTTGGCCTTCTTGTCGGCGGCGTGGCTGAAGAACGTCCTGGTTGGCGAAAACTCGCCCAGCTTATGGCCGACCATGTTCTCGGTGACGAACACGGGGATGAACTTTTTGCCGTTGTGGACGGCGAAGGTCAGGCCTACCATATCCGGTAGTATCGTGGAACGCCGGCTCCAGGTTTTGATGACTCGGCGATCGGCCGCCTCGATGGCCGCCATGGTCTTGGCCATGACGTGGCTATCGACGAATGGTCCTTTTTTTACGCTGCGGGGCATTTTGGCCTTCCTTCAAACCGGGCCGCTACCGGCCCTGGGTGGGTCACTTGGACCGCCTCTTGACGATAAACTTGTTCGAGGGCTTGTTCTTCTTGCGGGTTTTGAAGCCCTTGGTGGGCATGCCCCACGGGGAGACCGGGTGACGGCCGCCGGAACTGCGGCCCTCGCCGCCGCCCAGGGGGTGATCGACCGGGTTCATGGCCACGCCCCTGACGTGGGGCCGGCGACCCAGGTGGCGCTTGCGCCCGGCCTTGCCCAGGGAAACGCTGTTGTGGTCGGGGTTACCGACCTGGCCGATGGTGGCCCGGCAGACCGAGAGGATCTTGCGGGTCTCGCCCGAGGGCAGCTTCAAAAGGGCGTAGGTGCCTTCCTTGGCCATGAGCTGGGCGTAGTTGCCGGCCCCCCTGGCCAACTGCCCGCCCTTGCCGGGCTTCATCTCCACGTTATGGACCAGGGTCCCGAGGGGGATGGAGGCGAGCCTCAGGCTGTTGCCGGGCTTGATGTCGGCGGTGTCCGAGGAAACGACCATGTCGTTAACCTTCAGGTGCTGGGGCGCCAGGATATAGCGCTTCTCGCCGTCGCGGTAGAAAAGGAGGGCGATCCTGGCCCCGCGGTTGGGGTCGTACTCGATGCTGGCCACCCTGGCCGGGACCTCAAGCTTCTCCCGCTTGAAATCGATCAGGCGATACTGGCGCTTGTGCCCGCCACCCCTGAACCTGGTGGTGATGCGCCCCACGTTGTTGCGCCCGCCCGTGGAGGGCCTGGGCCTCAGAAGGGATTTCTCCGGCTTGGTGGCGGTAATCTCCTCGAAGGTCGGGTACGACTGGGCCCGGCGACCGGGGGACGTTGGCTTGACTTCTTTAATCGGCATGATCTACCTAAGTTATATGGCCAAATCGAATGGCTTTCGGCCTTGCCGCCTTTGGCGGCCAGGGTTTTAGTTCTCGGTGTAGACGTTTTCCAGGGTCACGCCCTTGGCCAGCCTGACGACGGCCTTCTTCCAGCTGGGGCGGTAGCCGCCCTTGCGGCCGAGGCGCTTGAACTTGCCGCGGACGTTTATGGTGTTGACCGAAAGGACCTTGTTCTTGACGTTAAAGGCCGTCTCGATGGCGTGGGCGATATCTATCTTGTTGGCGTCTTTGCTGACCTGGAACATATACTGGTTGTATTTTTCCCGCCTCGTGTTGATATTTTCCGTATGGATGGGCCTTATCAGCACCTCATGGAAGGGTTTCATCGTTCCAACCTCTTTTCGATGGGTTCCAAGCTGGACCTCAGGATGACCAGCTTATCGTACCTGAGAAGATCGTAGCAATTGAGGCCGTCGACGCGCAGGACCTTGAAATCCTTAAGGTTGCGGGAGGAGAGCTCCATGTCGCGGTCAAGGCCGGGGATGACGACCAGGGCCTTGGAGAGGCTGAGGTTGTCCATGTAGCCCTTGAAGGTTTTGGTCCTGATGCCATCCATGCCCAGGGCGTCAACCACCACCAGCTCCTTTTCCCTGAGCTTGGCGGACAGGACGATGCGCAGGGCCTCGCGCCTGACCTTGGCCGGGGGCCGCCAGGAATAATCCCGGGGCTTGGGCCCGAAGACGGTGCCGCCCCCGCGCCACAGGGGTGATCTACGGCTGCCCGCCCTGGCCCGGCCGGTTTTCTTCTGCCGGTAGGGCTTGCGGTTGGAGTAAGCCAGTTCCCCGCGGGTCTTGGTGCAGGCCGTCCCGGCCCGGCGCGAATGGAGCTGGGCGGTCACGACCTCGTGGACCAGGTGCGGCCTGAGATCCACCCCGTAAATGCTCTCGGGCAGGTCGATCTCGTCGATCTTCTCGTTGTTCGCGTTAACTACGTCTACTAAAGGCATCTATGACTCCCTTCCCTGAAGGGGCGAAAGGCTTTTGGTTTTTCCCGATCCGGGCCGCCTTTGGGGGCCCTCACAAGGGGATTGTCGGGTTCTTCCTTAAAATCAGGTGGCCGCCGTTGGGGCCGGGCACGGCCCCCTTGACCAGGATGACGCCGTACTCGGGCCTGACGTCGATCACCTCAAGGTTCTTGACGGTCGTTTTGGCGGAGCCGTAATGGCCGGCCATGCGCTTGCCGGGGAAGACGCGGCTGGGGTCGGAGGAGCAGCCGATGGAGCCGCCTCCCCTGGGGGTCAGGCAACCGTGGGTGGCCCGCCCGCCGTGGAAACCGTGGCGCTTCATGACCCCGGCGAAGCCGCGGCCCTTGCTGGTGCCGGTGACGGAGATCTTCTCGCCGGGATTGAAGATGTCCAGGGTGATCATCTGGCCGGCGGAGTACTCGTCCTTGCCGACCGGGAACTCCCTGAGGATCCGGAAGGCCTTGGGCTTGGCCAGCTCCCCCCCCCCGTCCCGGGTGGCGGCGGCCAGGTGCCCGGCCTCGGGCTTGGTGGCCCGGCGGGCCCGGTCGTAGCCGAGCTGGATGGCCTTGTAGCCGTCGCGCCCGACCGTCTTGACCTGGGTCACCATGGCCGGCCCGGCGGCGATGACCGTGACCGGGACCGAGACCCCCTCCAGGTGGAAGAGGCGGGTCATGCCCAGCTTCTTGCCGATGAGTCCGGTGCTCATAACTTAAGCTCCACGTCCACCCCGCCCGAGAGGTCGAGCTTCATGAGGGCCTCGACGGTCTGGGGGGTCGGCTCGAGGATGTCGAGGAGGCGCTTGTGGGTGCGGACCTCGAAATGTTCCCGGCTCTTTTTGTCCACGTGGGGCGAGCGCAGGACGCAGGTCCT
>JAITKA010000029.1 GCA_031278635.1 Deltaproteobacteria bacterium
CGCAACCATATAAAATGATAACGTTATTATTTCTTGCCGTTTATTAGGAAACACACCCCAAGAATATTAATTAATCCCTTTGGATTTTAAATATTTCCTGACAATACTTGAGTCCCATACGATTTAACGCAAACATCATGTTTAATGCCGTATTCAACACGTCCAGTTATATTGTTTAGTGATGTATGCTGATTTCTCCGGGAATCCAGGTGAAAAAGCTAACGCCCGGTCGCATGGATCGGGCTTTCGCTTTCGCGGGCCCCCCGCCGGGAAGCCTTAGGTTTGGCCCGTCCGGGGAGTGCCAAGCCCTAGGCCCGGCAACCGTACCGGGCGAGGGAGGCCTCGTAAAAACCTTAGTTAACCACCAAAAAAACTAACGCCCGGCCGCATAAGCCGGGCGCTTGTTTTCGGGGGCGCCTCGCCGGGAAGCCTCAGGCTTGGCCCGTCCGGGGAGTGCCAAGCCTTGGGACCGGCACCCGTCCCGGGCGAGTGAGGCCTCGTAAAAACCTTAGTTAACCCCCAAAAAAACTAACGCCCGGCCGCATAAGCCGGGCGCTTGTTTTCGGGGGCGCCTCGCCGGGAAGCCTCAGGCCCCGGGCCAATTCGGGGTGGGCCAAGCCGGGACCCGAAACCCTTCCGGGCGAAAGGACCCATGGCAAAGGGCCCCAAGCGAAACCCCGAAAAGCGAACGCCCGTCCGGGTGGGCAGGGCCCTCGTTTTGGGGGGGCCATTCGCGGGAGGGCCTTAGGCCCGGCCCATGCGGGAGTGGGCGACGCCGAAGCCGGGCACCTTTTCGGCCCTGAAGAGGAAAAAGTCCCCGTCGTCCTCGGCGTCCATGCGGGCGAAGCCGGTCTTGAGGAAAAGGGCCTGGAGGCCCGTGAGGCATGGCCGGGGCCCCTTGGACAGGGCCAGGCGATCGTAGGTTATGAACACCTTGCCCCCCGGGGCCAGGACCCGGAAGAACTCGTCGGTTATCTGGCCCAGGGGACCCAGGGCCATGAAGGACGACCAGCACAGGATGGCGTCCAGGCAGGAGTCCATGACCGGGATGCGCTCGGCCCCGGCCTTGAGGATCACGGACCAGAAGGCGTCGTTTTGGGTCACCGCGCCGAGGGCCTCGGCGCTGGGGTCCAGGATCACCAGCTGGCCGGTCAGGCCCAGCCTGAGCCGCAGGGCCGGGATGATTTCCGGGGCGGTCAGGCCGGCCACCAAAAGGCGGCTCCCCAACCCCGGGTTTATGCGCTCGGAGATGACGTTGTCGGGCCAACTCAGCCCGCCCTCGCCGACCCTGACCTTGTGGCTGGCGGCGTTGGCCTCGAAAAACAGCTGGCGATAGGGATCCCGTAACATTTGAGTTCCTTTTCGTTCCTCCCGAAAGCGTTGGGGCTAAACGAACGTGCCCTATACTGACGGTTCGGAACATTGAGATTAATTCGGTCCCGAAAACAAAATACCCGCCTTCCCGGCCAGGCGGCCCCGCCTGTCCTCGCGACCCCAAGGGTCGCCAAGATCGTTTGCCTTCGATGGTTTTAACCGATCATGGAGCCAAAAACGTCAAATTACTTAAATTTTAACACCTTGGCTAAGCAAAATCAACTTGGATTTATCAATGGTTAAAAGATATGCGTCAATAAATAAATATATACCTCAAACCCCCATAAACCCAGGCCCAGGGTTCATGCGGCTCATGGGTATATGAAAGTGCGGGAGCCCACGGTCACGGTTTGGATGGGCCGGCCGTAGAGGTCCTCCAGGAGGCCCTGGGCCATGACCTCGCCGACCGGGCCCTGGGCCAGGGCGAGGCCGGCCTTGAGGGCCGTGACCTCGTCGCAGAACCACAGGATGTGGTTGGGGTCGTGGCAACAGATGACCACGCCCAGGCCCTCGGCGGCTATGGCCCGGATGGCCTCCCAGACCACCAGTTGGTTGGAAAAGTCCAGGGACGAGGTGGGCTCGTCCAGGAACATGACCCTCGCCTCCTGGGCCAGGGCCCTGGCCACGAGGACGAGGCGCCTCTCGCCCCCGGAGAGGTTGGCGTAGTTGTCCCCGGCCATGGCGGTGAGGCCCAGCCGGGCGATGGCCCGGTCCACGGCCTCCCGGTCGCGCCTCGAGAGGATGGGTAGGGCCCCCCGGTGGGGGGTGCGGCCCATCTCGACCATTTCCCGGACCGAGTAGGGGAACGAGGGGCGGTGGTCCTGGGGCACGTAGGCCACCTGGGCGGCGAGGCGTCGGGGGCCCAGGCGGGCGACGGGGAGGCCGGCGAGGGAGACGGTGCCGGAGCGGGGTTTGAGGAACCCCAGGCAACATTTGAACAGGGTCGTCTTGCCGCTCCCGTTGGGGCCCAGGAGGCCGTGGAGGCGCCCCGCGGCCACCTCGAGGGAGACGCCTTTCAGGGCCTCCTTGGGGCCGTAGGAGAAGCGGACGTTACTTGCCGAGAGGAGGATTTTGCCGTCAGTTGGCATACAGTTCCCTCCCCTTACTGCGTAGGAGCCACAAAAGGTACGGGGCCCCCAGGATGGAGGTCACTATGCCCAGGGGGATCTCGGCCATGGTCAGGGTCCGGGCGATGGTGTCGCAAACCAACAGGTAGATGGCCCCCAGGGCGGCGGCCCCGGGCATGACCCAGCGGTTGTCCGGGCCAAGGATCATGCGGGCGGCGTGGGGGGTCATCAGGCCGACCCAGGCGATGATGCCGCAGACGGAGACGCAGACCGAGGCGGCCAGGGTCGAGGCGACTATTATGACGAGGCGGCTGCGGGCGGGGTTGACGCCCAGGCCGCGGGCCTCCTCGTCGCCAAGGGAGAGGACGTTCAGGTGCCAGCCGTACCACCAGAGCAGGATGGCCGCCGGGAGGACGGCCTTGAGGGTCAGGCCCACGTCCCCCCAGTCGGCGAAGTAGAGGCCGCCCATCATCCAGAAGGTGATTTCCCTCAGCTGCGAGTCGGCGGCCAGGTATTTCATCACGCCGGCCGCGGCCGAGAAGAGGGCCCCGACGATTATGCCCGAGAGGACCAGGGCCATGGGGGAGATGAGGCCACGGTTGCGGGCGAGGTTGTAGGCGAGGAAAACGGCGGCCAGGGCGAAGGCGAAGGCCGTGGGCTGGGTCCCGGGAAAATGGGCCGGGAAGACTATGGCCAGCGAGGCCCCGCAGGCCGCGCCCGAGGAAACGCCGAGTATGTAGGGCTCCACGAGGGGGTTCCGGAAGCAGCCCTGATAGGCCACCCCGGAGACGGAGAGGGCCACGCCGGCCACGATGGCCAGGATGACCCGGGGCAGCCTGATGCGCCAGACGACGACCTCCTGGGCGCGGGTCACGTTGGCGGGCAGGGGCCGCCCCGTGGCCTTGGACCAGACGATCGAGGCGACCCGGCCGGGCCCGATGCCGTAGGCCCCCGAGAGGAGGGCCGGGAAAAAGGCGGTGGCTAGGAGGGCGGCCAGGACGAGCGTGGCCACAAGCTTCCGCCTAAAAGTCATACTCGACCATCCAGTCCAGGATCTGGGTGGTCCGGAGGCCCTTGGCCGTGGCCTCGTCCACCCCGTAGACCTTTTCGTAAAAACCCAAAACGAACTCGTGGACCTTTATGTCCCTGAAGCGGTCAGGGTAGGCGGCCTTGGCTATTATGAGCATGTCGATGGGGTACTCGACCCTGCGGGCGCAGTTCATGGGGGTCCAGGGCATGGCGTAGACCCTTTTGTTCTTTATGGCCTTGAGTTCGGTGAGGTTGGAGAAGTAGGCCGTCTCGTAGAGCTCCCTGGGCGGGTGGTAACCGTTCCAGGTCGGGAGGACTATGGCCTCGGGGTCGAGGGCGTAGATCTGCTCCGCGCTCAGGGGCACCCCGTAGCCGTCCCCGCGGAAGGCGTTCCTGGCCCCGGCCACGTTCTCGATTATGTAGGACTCGGGGGTGTTGACCCCGAAGGCGCCCCCCACCAGGCCCTCGTTCCTGAGGTCGGGGTTCAGGCCCACGTACAGGAGGGTGCTTTTTTCCGCCTCGGGGATGCCGGAGGTCCTCTCCCGGATGAGCTTTTCCGTCCCGGCCAGGTAGTCGGCCAGGGCCAGGGCCTTCTCCCTTTGGGCGAAGATGTCCCCGATCACGCCCATCTCGTCCCGGATGGTGGCCAGCTCGGCCTTACGGAAGTAGCCGGGGGCGTAAATGACCGCGAGGGGCAGGCCCAGGGCCTCGATGGTCCCGATGGTCCGGTCGATCCTTTGCTGGTCGTCCTCGCCCACGGTGCAGTCGCCGACCCTCAGGATGACCAGATCGGGCTCGGCCTTGGCCAGGGTCTCGAAATTGAGCGTGTCGCCCTCGGGCGAGTTGAAGCACGGCAGGTCGTTCAGCCAGGGGTGGAGGAATTTCATCGTGTTCCAGCCCCGGTAGGAGTACTTTTCCCCGGAGGCGGTCTCGAAATCGTAATTGTAGTCCCGCTTCATGCTCCACGAGCCGATGGCCTTGACCTTGTCGATGACACCCAGATGGGTCATGACCCCTTCCACGAAACCATCGTCTATGGTAGCCACCTTCTGTGGATCGGCAGCAAAGGTAACCTCTTTGTTGCGCATGTCCGTAATGGTTCTGGTGTCGGCCGCGAAAACGCCGCTTGGTAGGCACCAAATGGCCAATAAACAACACAAAGCTAAAAAACGACGCATAATACGCTCCTTAAAATGACCCCGAATGCGAAGGTCGTATCTTTTTCTATGAATTCACGCTAACCGGCAACTATCCGGCAACTATCCGGCCATATCCGGCCCGGCCCGGGGCCCCCGGGCCGGGCCCGAGAAAAAATCCGGTAATTATGGGCGTTTGCGCTTGACGCGGGCCATAAAAAAGCCGCCCTGATTCCAAACGGGGAATCGGCGGCCTTCGTAACCGAATTTTTTTGCGAATTAGCTGAAACGTTTAGATTTTTTAATCGAATGCCTTCATGGCGCGATGATTATAACATAAAAAAACGTAAATTAAATGGCCCTTGGCCCACCTTGTAAGTTACTGGATTCATGGGGCTTTTTTTTGGGCCGTTTCGGGATGGCCCTTATCCAGAGGCGTTTACGGTCCCGCCGCGAACCTTTACATGGATTTGCGCTTGTGTTATATTTCATTGGGTTTTGGCGTTCGGGCCAAAACCACCCAATTCCCATAGGATAAGTTTTTAACCCCGCGTTTAATTAGGCCCCCCGACCCCCTAACCAAGGGCCCAGGGGCGAAGCCGTTTGGAAAATCATTGGGGTCAAGCGACCAAATCGTTTAGCGACCAATTATATATACAATTTGATTATAATAATCGCTCAAGGTTACCAAAAAACTAAAATTTAGCGCCTAAGCCAATGGACGGGACCCTTTGACGGGCCCCTTTGACGGGACCCTTGGTTCGCCCCGTTGGTTAGGCCACTGGCTTTTGCGCGCGGCAAGGCTTTTTCGCGCGCCCGGGCAGTAAACGGTGAGCTCGCATGGCCCCCGCCAACCAGACCCCGTTAAAAAAGCTGTTTAATCGCCTGGTTTTCTCCGCCGTGGTGGCCATTTTGGGCTGCTGGGGCGTGGTCGTCCCCAGGCTGAGCCTCTTTAAGCTTTACTGCCCCTACCAGATCCCGGCCGAGTACGCCCTGTACGTCGATATCGGCGCCCTGAGCCTGGCCTCGCTGGGGTTTTTGTTCTTCCTTTTTTACGTGAAGGCCCTGGGCTGGCGCCTGCGGCGCCTGGACGATCTGGGCGAGGCCAACTGGTGACGGCGGCCGTTCCGGGCGAAGCGGTGTCATGACTTGATTTTCACCCAAAACGTTGACGCCTGGGCGGCCCTTCTGGCGGGCGTCCTGACCTTCTTCACCCCGTGCACGATACCGCTCCTCCCCGGCTGGCTGGCCCTGATAGGGGGGCTCGGGTCGGGCGAGGCCCTAAAGGGCCCCATGACCCCCGGCCAGCGACTGGGGGCCGTCTTCTCGACCCTGTTGTTCGTGATCGGTTTCGGGGCCGTTTTCGTGGCCTTCGGGGCCGCGGCCAGCTCCCTGGGCGATTTCCTCTGGGAACACCATACCGCCGTGCGTTTCGTGGGGGCCGCCGTCATGGCCTTCATGGCCCTGTGCCTCCTGGGCGTCCTGAGGCCCCGCATCCTGCTTGGCGAGAGGCGTTTCCAATTCACCCGCAGGCCCGTCGGCGTCCTGGGGGCCCTCGCCGTGGGCATGGCCTTCGCGGCCGGCTGGACGCCCTGCGGCGGCCCGGTCCTGGGGGCCCTCCTGAGCCTGGCCATGGCCGAGGAGAGCCTCGCCAGGGGCACGGCCCTCCTGGCCTTTTTCTCCGCCGGGCTGGGCCTCCCCTTCCTGGCCCTCGCGGCCATGTGGTCAACCCTGTGGCCAAAGATCCGCCCCCTGACCCGCTACGCGGTCTGGTCCCAGCGCGTCCTGGGGGTCATGATGCTCATACTGGCCGCCCTGGTCATGACCGACAGGCTGAGCCTCCTGAATTTCGGCTACTGAGGGAGGTGGCCATGCCCAGATGCCCCCGGCCCGCCTGGCCAGGCCTTCTTTGCCTGGGCCTGGTATTTTTGGCCCTGGCCGCGGCGCCCCTCCGGGCGGCCGGCTCGCCGGGCGATTTCGCGGACTCGATAGCCACCTTTTCGCACGACGAGGCCCTGAGGAGGGCCAAGGCCGAGAACAAGCACGTTTTCGTCTATTTCTGGACCCAGTCCTGCCCCTGGTGCGCGGCCTTCACCGAGCGGGTCCTGGCCGACCCCGACATCCAGGCCTTCCTGGCCGAGAGTTTCGTGGTGGTCTCGGTCAACGCCGACAAAGAGCGGCGGCTGGCCAGAAGGTACCGGGTACCTTCGGTGCCGTATCTGGCCTTCCTTGACCCTTCCGGGAATCTGGTCGGCGCGATACCGGAAGCCGTGGCCGCCAACCATTTCCTGCTCTACCTCGAGTACCTCCGGACCGGCTCCTACGCCCGGCTGGGCTTCAGGGAATTCGTCGAGAGCCTAATCTGACGGCCCAAAGGGGCCCGCCCGGGGGAGACGCCCATAACCAAACGGATAGCCATAGCCCTGCTCGCCCTGGCCCTCCTTTGCCTCCCGGCGCCCGGCCCGGCGGCGGCGGACGATTTCCCGACCCAGGCCCAGCTGGACATGGGCCTCGCGCCGGTCCCCTACCGGGAGGCCCTGGGGCGGGCCGCGGCCGAGGGGAAATTCGTCCTGCTGTATTTCTGGGCCGTCTGGTGCGGCAATTGCCAGGTCTTTAGCGAAAAGGTCTTAAGCGACCCGGCCATCATAGGGGCCATAAACGAAGATTTCATATTCGTCTCCATAGACATAGACAAGGACCAGCGGACGTCCAGGGAGTACAAGACCCGCGTGGTCCCGACCATGGTCTTTTTGGAGAGCGACGGGAAACCGGCCTCGGTCCTGCCCGGGGCCATACCGGGCCAGCTCTTCGCCATGGTCCTTAGCTTCATGGCCGGGGGCGCTTACAAAGACATGGAGTTCGCCGAGTATTTCGAGCGGGCCCACCCGGGCGCCGCCGGCGACCCCGGGGGCGCCCCCGCCGACGCCATCCCCCCGGCCGGGGCCGCGGCCCCGGGCCTGGCCGCCATGGCCAGGGCCGCCTACGGGGAGGCCAAAAATCGCATGAGCCCCGGGGTGGCCTTTTGCCTCGGGCACTTCTCGCTTCGCTGTTTCACGACCAACGGCTACTGGGCCGGGCTGACCCTCGCCGCCAACAGGCTTATGGGCAAGGGCAAGGGCCGGTGGCCAACCTTAACCGAATCCAAGCCCCCGGGCGATCCCGCCAAGGCGATCCCGTGAGAAAAGATACATGAAAACCGTTACGCGCTTTAGGACCCTGGCCCTGGCCCTGGGGTTGGCCTTCCTTCTGGCGGGCTGCACCTCCGTTGTGGGCACGGGCCGCTCCCAGCTGAACCTCGTGAGCGACGCCGAGCTAAACCAGGTGGCCTCGCTCCAGTACTCCAAACTCATAAAGGAGAGCCATCTCTCCAGCGACCGCAACCAGACCCGCATGGTCAAGAACGTCGGGGCCCGCATAGCCAGGGCCGCCCAGGACCTCATGGCCTCCGAGGGCCGCCAGGGCGAGATCGCCGACTACAAGTGGGAATTTAACCTGATCGACTCCAAGGAGGTCAACGCCTTCTGCATGCCCGGCGGCAAGGTGGCCTTCTACACCGGCATCATGCCCATCTGCCAGGACGAGGCCGGGGTGGCCGCCGTCATGGGCCACGAGGTGGCCCACGCCCTGGCCAGGCACGGCAACGAGCGGGTCAGTAACCAGATGATGGTCGGCATAGGGGCCAACCTCCTGGGCATCGGCCTGGGCATAGGCGGCGTCGGCTCCGGCGCGGCCGACCTGATCATGACCGCCTATTCCGTGGGCAGCCAGTACGGGGTCCTGTTGCCCTACAACCGGGCCCACGAGGCCGAGGCCGACCGCATCGGCATGAGGCTGATGGCCATGGCCGGCTACGACCCCGAGGCGGCCGTGGACCTCTGGCGGCGCATGGACTCGGCCGGGGGCTCGGGCGTGCCCTTTTTCCTTTCGACCCACCCCTCCAACAGGCAGCGCATCGAGGCCCTCGAGGGCTTCCTGCCCGAGGCCAGGTCCTACTACGTCCCCCGCTGAGCGGGTCCCCCGTTGACCGCAAGGGCCCCCTTTCGGGGGCCCCCAGGGGACGATTTTTCGTAAAATAGACCGAACGTTTGGTCCAGGTACTTTAACGTTCCGCTAAAATCTATCGCGTTATGTCCGCTTCCCCGGCCGTCGCCAAGATCGTTACCCTTTGATACGCATTAAACCCGAGACGCGTCCATTTCTTTTGCCTCAACCCGAGAATCCTAAATAATCAAAAATATAATACTTCCCAGTGCCATAATTTATTTCCCTCACCTATCCGAGGTATACCTTACCGTCGTTAGAGGTTTTTTATATGAGTAGACTGAGCGAGTCGCGAAGGACCCTCCCACCGTCCTTTGGCAGGATCGTTTTCTTCATTGCCCTCATGGCCGCTTTCCTGGCCGGTTGCGCCGACGCGGCCCGGCAGACGGTCGGCCGGCCCATACTGGCGCCGCCGTTGGAGGTGGAGACCATCTTCGGGGAAGCCACCATAGGCGAGGGGCGCTCGAAAGAGGCCATAGCCTCCATACGGGTCCCCGAGCTCCCGCACGAGGGCCCCCTGACCCTGGAGGAGTGCCTGGAGCTGGCCCCCAAGGTCAGCCCGTCCATCGACTCGGCGGATCAGGAGTTCGTGGGGGCCATGTGGTCCCGCTGGTCGGCCATAACCGATTTCCTGCCCTCGGTCAGCACCAGCTACGGGGTCAACCACAACGTGGACCCGGTAAACCCCCGGACCGGCGGCCATGACCAGTGGTCCTGGACGACCACCGTCAGCCAGCCGGTCTTCACCGGCGGCCGCAACCTGGCCTCCTACCTCCTGAGCCAGCTGGGCCTGTCCTCGGCGGACGTCAAGAGGGCCCAGGCCAAGGAGGATCTGCTCCTGGCCGTCAAGCAGGCCTTTTACGGCATCCTTGCCGCCGAGAAGGCCCTGGCCGTGGCCAAGACCTCGGTCATAAACCTCACCAGCCACCTGAGCGTGGCCCGCAATTTCTTCGACGTCGGCATGGTCCCCCAAAACCAGGTGCTCGAGGCCGAGGTCGAGCTGGCCAAGGCCCAGCAGGCCCAGACCACAAGGCAGAGGGACCTGACGGTCAACAAGGCCAGGCTCAACATCCTCCTGCGGCGGGCCGTGGACTACCCGATTAAGGTCAAGGACGAGCTGGGCCAGCCCAAATTCCCCCTGTCCATGTCCGATTGCCTTTCGGTCGGCCTCAAGGACAACCCCGAGGTCCAGCTGGGCCGGGTCTCGGTGGAGAGCGGGGCCAAGTCGGTTGACGCGGCCAGGAGCGCCCTCTACCCGCAGGTGAACGTGAATTACAACAACAACGCCCAGGGCTTCACGGGCGGGGTCCGCGACGAGTCCAACTGGAACGTCTCGGCCACGGCCAGCATCAACGTCTGGGAGTGGGGCAAAAGCAAGGCCGACGTGGAGGTCAGCAAGGTCAAGCTGAACCAGGCCATCAACACCCTGACCAGCCTGGAGGACAACCTCAAGCTGGAGATCACCACCAACTACGAGGACCTGGCCTCGGCCAACAGCAACATCTCCGTCGCCCGCAAGGCCGTGACGGCGGCGGCCGAGGACCTGCGCATGGTCACCGAGCGCTACCAGGAGCAGGTGGCCACGAACACCGAGGTCCTGGACGCCCAGACCCGCTACAGCGAGGCCCAGTACGAGTACTACTCGGCCCTGTACAATTACAACCTCTCGTGGGCGGCCCTCGAGCGCTCCATGGGCCGCCGGGTCACCCCCCAGGGCCTGGTGGATCAGCCCGTCAGCAGGCCCTCCTTCATGATCTCCAAGCCCGGCATCTAGCCGGGCCGCCGGGGGGCCTTGGCCACCAGGCCTCGCCCGGGCGGGGGGCCCATAGGATGATACGCAAGATTTTCCTGGTTGACGCCCTGGTCGATGGGCCCTTTTCCGGGGCCCCGACCACGGTGGTCTTCCTGGAATCGCCCATGGACAAGTTCAAGATGCTCTCGCTGGCCAACGAGATGGGGACCGGCGAGACGGTCTACGTCCTCCTGCACTACCAGGCGGCCTACCTCCTCCGGTTTTTCGGCCGGACCCAGGAGCTGCCCCTGGGGGCCCACGGCTGCCACGCCGCCGCCCACCTGATCTTCGAGCTGGGACTCCTGCCGCCGGACGAGCCCATAGTTTTCCTGACCCAGGAGGGCGAGATCCACGCCCGGAGGGCGGCGTCCGAGCGCACCGAGATAAAATTCTCGGCCCAGCCCATGAACAAAATGGACCAGGCCAACCAAAACCTCTACGCGGAGGTCCTCTCCGTGAACCCCTCGGCCATAACCTGGGCCGGCCTGACCCCCGCCCGGGCGGCCATCGTGGCCATAGACGCCCCGGCCCAGCTCCGCCGCCTCGCCCCCGACCGGGACAAACTCATAAAAACCGGCGCGGCCACCCTGGCCGTGACCGCCCCCGACCCGAGCGGGGCCGATTACTGCCTCCGCTCCTTCACCCCCTCCCCGCTCCTCCCGGAGCGCCAGGCCAGCGCCAACATCCACCGCGCCCTCGCCCCCAAATGGGCGCAGATACTGCAGAAAAAAAGCCTGGTGGCCCGCCAGTACTCAAACCGCGGCGGCCTTGTCAGGCTTGACGTGAGCGATCCCAATTCCGTGGTCATGACGGCCCAGTCGCGCACGGTCCTGCGCGGCGATCTGGTCATCGGGCTCCAGGACTCCCTCGGCCCCCTCCCCCGCTGAACGCCCCCACCCGCCCCATGCGGCCGGGCTTACCCCAGGCCAAATCCCCCCGGCCGGGGGTCGCCCGCGTCCGCGAGGGCGTCCCCGGCTTCCGGGGCCCGCCCGTTTTGGCTGACCTTGCCCTCCAGCCGCGTGGAGGTCGAGATCATCTCGGTGGCCTCGCCGTCTATCTCCATCAGCAAGGGCATCTGGGTGAACTCGGGCGGCGGCTCCCTTAGGCTCCCCTGGGAGAAGCTCTGGGTCTGGCCGACGAGGTTGCCCCCGGAGTACCGGCTTTTGGTCCTGACCGAGCCGTCGGGGTAATACTCCACGCTCTCCCCCTCCGGCGCCCCGCCCCGGAAGCGACTCACGGAGAGGATTTCCCCGGACCGGTCAAACCTGTAGTCGAGCCCGTCGAGGCGCCCGTCCCGGCACTCGCTCAGCCGCGAGATCTTCTGGGGCTCCCCGCCCTGGCTGGGATGGAAATTGATCCTCAGGCCGTTGGGCTTCCCGCCCCGGTAGCTGATGGCCTCGGTGACGTCCCCGGCCTTGTCGAAATATACCTTCACGCCCTCGGGCAGGCCGTCCCGGTACTTGACCAGGTACTCGATTTTATGGTCGCCGGGGCCCCTCCCCTTCCTGGGGCTGTAGACCACCCCGTTGGCGGGGCCGTCCGGGGCCAGGCAATACTCGGGCGGCTCGTCGGGGCAGAAAAGCTCGTCCAGGCTGTATTCCCCCGACACCCCGGCCACCCTGTCCGGGCCGGCCGAGGGATCCGGGCCCAGGCTCGCGGCCTGGCTGGGCGCCGGCTCGGCCCGCCCCGGCGGGTCGGGGACCGGGATCGGCCCGGGCGCCGGCCCGGGGGCCCGCTCCCCCGCCGCCCCGTAATCCCCGGTGCTTTGGGTCGAGGCGTGGGAGGGCTCGTAGAGGTTGGTATGGGACACCCGGCCTATGATGAGCGCCACGATCAGGGCCAGCAGGCACACCCCCGACATGATGGGGAGGAGCAGCCCGTCGTCCTCGGTCTTGGCGAAAAACGGCTTGACCGGCTTTTGGCTCTTCTCCAGGAGCCGGCGCCTCTCCTCGTCCGGCCTGGGGTTGGTGGCGTCGGTCAGCTCCAGCTGCTTGGCGGCGAAGGAGGCCTCCCGGAGGCGCTTGGAGTGGCCGGAGATCGAGCCCGACCGTATGATGCCGAAAAGGAGGGTCACGAACAGGGCCGCGACCGAGACGTAGGTCACCGCGCCGGACTCGTACCCGGGCAAGACGTCGGCGAGGGTGCCGATGACGATCAGGGCCACGCCCCCCAGGGTTACCCAGAGCGGGACGAAACCCTTCGCCTTTTTCGAGCTCCTGCCCTTGTCCACGGGAAAGGCGTCATGCAAATACCCGCCCAGTTTGGTGCCCTCGGCCCATACGTTATACTTTTTGCCCTCGTAAGAGAAGGCGAACTTGGCCAATGGTATGAAGCCGGCCTTGACCGGGCCGTCAAAGGTGACGATGGCGTCTATGGTCCAGTCCCGCTGCCTGTCCCCTTGGGCCCTTTTATGGGCGAAAACCGTCGCGTCCTCGTTCTGGACCATGTTTTCCAGGGCGAATCCGCCCTGGTCGGGACTGTAGGCGAAATCCAGGCACGGGTACCCGCCCATCAAGGCCTGGTTATAGACAATGGGCTGGAAGGGGACGGTATTCTGGAGCATCTCCGGGACATTGGGCCCCAACTCCTTGGGGTCGGCGGCGCTGACCATGCGCAGGAACTTCGCCGACCCCGTCCCGCTGGCCGGCCGCCAGTCGGTCACCGTCCGGTACCTCGTCACCGGGACCTGCCTCGTCCTGCCGTTGGAGTCGGTCCTGGAGACGTAATCGGTGTAGGGCTCCTGGCGATCGAAACCGAAGGTCGCCGACCAGTGGCAATCGAACTTGCCCTGGCCCATGAAACACGGGACGTAACAGAAGGTGGCCTCCTCGATCTTGCTGTTGTCCAGGATGTCGTCCGGGACGTTATCGGGCGCGATCATCAGCGAGTGGGCCAGGGAGGTCAGGGCGGCCTTGTCCGCCCCCACCGGCACCATGAACTCGATGGTCAGCGGGGTCTCCTCCCGCGGGGTGACCAGCGAAATCTTGTTGTCGCAGTAGGGGCAGGTGACGGTCAGCTGGCCCGGCTTAAGCTCGACGTCGGCCCCGCAACCGGGGCAGGTGATATGGGTTAAGGCATCCATGGGGTTATCCCGTCAACGGGTTGGCGTTGGTTGAATCGGCCAATCCCTAATAGTAGGCGGCATGGGAGGCCCGGCCGATGAAATAGGCGAACAGTATGGCCAGGACGCAGGCCCCCGCCAGGATGGGCAGGAGCAGCCGGTCGTTCTCGGTTTTGGCGAAAAAGGACTTTTCCGGCGGCTGGCTTTCGTCCATGAGCCGCCGGCGCTCCGCGTCCGGCAGGGGGCCCGAGGCATCGGTCAGTTCCAGCCGCTTGGCGGCCAGGGAGGCCTCCCTGAGGGCCTTCGAGTGGGCGGTGATCGCCCGCGACCGCAGGCCGCCGAAAAGCGTGGCGATTATTATCGCGCCGATCGAGGTCACGGCCACCGGGCCGCCCGAGTAATCGGTCAGGACACCCGCGAACGAGCCCACGATGACCAAAACCACGGCGGCCAGGGTTACCCACAACGGCATGTAGCCTTTGGACTTTATCGAGCTTTTGCCCGTATCGACGGGCAACCGGTCATGCAAATAACCGCCCAGTTTGGTGCCCTCGGCCCATATGTTATAGTTATTGCCCCCATATGAAAAGACGAACCTGCCCAACGGCATGTAGCCGGCCTTGACCGGGCCGTCGAAGGTGACCATGGCGTCGACGGTCCAGTCCCGCTGCCTGTCCCCCTGGGCCCTTTTGTGGGCGAAAACCTTGGCGTCCTCGTTTTGGACCATGTTTTCCAGGGCGAACCCGCCCTGGTCTGGCCCGTGGGCGAAATCCATGCACGGGTAGCCACCCATCAGCGCCTGGTTGTAGGCCACCGGCTGGAACGGCACGGTATCCTGCAGCATCTCCGGCACCCCGGGGCCCAGGGCCGCCGGGTCGGCCGCGCAGATCAGCCGCAGGAACCTGGCCGAGCCCGAGCCGCTGGCCGGCCGCCAGTCGGTCACCGTCCGGTACCTGGTGACCGGGACCATCCTGCTCCTGCCCCCGCCTTCGATTTTGGACACGTAGTCGGTGTAGGGCTCCTTGCGGTCGAAACCGAAAGTCGCCGACCAATGGCAGTCGAATTTGCCCTGGCCCATGAAGCACGGGACGTAGCAAAACGTGGCCTCCTCGATCTTGCTCCCGTCCAGGATATCGTCCGGGACGTCGTCCGGGGCGATCATCAGCGTGTGGGCCAGCGAGGTCAGGGCGGCCCTGTCCGCCCCCACCGGGATCATGAACTCCACCGTCAGCGGGGCCTCCTCCCGCGGCGCCACCAGCGGGATCCTGTTCTCGCAATAGGGGCAGGTGACGGCCGGCAGGCCCGGCTGAAGCTCGACCTCGGCCCCGCAACCGGGGCAGCTGATATGGGTCATCGCATCCATAAAGTTATCCCATCGACAAATAAGCGTTAATTAAATCGCCATATTCACGCCCCGACGGCGTCATATTCACGCCCCGACGGCGCCATATTCACGCCCCGATGGCGCCAAATTCTCCCCCTCCCCCGCTCAAAAACCGCCCCTCTGGCTGTCCGAGGCCTCGCGCTTCCTAATCTGGGTCAGGGCGATCAGCTCGTCCAGGATCTTGTCGGTCCCGGCCGGGAGGTCCCCGCCGGCCTGGCCGAAGGCGTTCTCGAGGACCCCGATCTTGTCCCCAATGGCCGTGTCCGTGGAAACCGAGGCGTTTTTGTCGAAATACCTCACGTCCTCGATGACCCTTTTCAGCCTGTCGGCCAGCTCCGGCGGCAGCGCCCGCTGCTTGAGGAGGTTATCGAGCCTGGAGCGCATGTCGGTGATGACGCCCATCTTGGCCTTGGTGATCCTGTCCGCGTCCGAGGTGCTTTTGGACGATACGTACAGCAGGATCTCCGCCGTGAGGAAAACCCCCAGCAGGATCACCTCGATCAGGATCAGCCAGGTCGAGCTCACGGCCCAGCCCAGGGCGTGGACGGCCGCGGTCACGATGGACAGGACGCCGTAGACGGCCACCGCCGGGTAGGAACCCATCCGGAACATGGGACCCGTCCCGGCCGGGACGAGCTCCTGGAGGGCCAAAAAGCCGATCGTTATGGCCTCGGACAAAAGCAGGAAAAACAGGCCAAGATTCTGGGTACCGGTACGGTCGCTTGTAACCAAAAAGTAGAAGACGACCGTAATCGCCATCCACAACAGGCCCACTATCGTCACGACTTTTAAGCGAGTGTTAAATAAGAGCATCTTGGTCAATCCTATGCTGAGTTGTTAATCGAACTAAGGCCCAATCGCTTGCCAATATTTTCCAAACCTTACCCTTGTTCCCGCCCCCGGGGCGGGAAGGCCCCTGGCCTAGAACTTGTTGCCGCAGTTGGGGCAGAACTTGGTCGGGCCGGGGACGTCCTTGCCGCAGCCCGGGCATTTCTTGGACAGGGCCCCGCCGCAGCTGGGGCAGAATTTGGCGTCCGGCTCGACCTTTTTGCCGCACAGCGGGCAGGGCTGGGGGATCAACGTCCCGCAATCCGGGCACTTGGCCGTGCCGGCGGGCAAATCCTTGCCGCATTTCGGGCAGGGGTTGTAGGGGTCGCCGCAATTGGGGCAAAACTGGGCGTCCGGGGGTATGACCGTGCCGCACTTGTCGCAGGTGACCACCGGGCGGGGGCCGGCCGGCTTAAGCTGGCCCTGGCCGATGGCTTGGCCGCAGTCGGGGCAAAAACGCTTGCCGTCGGGGATCAGGCCCTGGCAGTTGGGGCACCTGGTGCCGCCGCCGGTCACGCTCAGGTTCTGGGCCATGCCCCCGAACTGGTTGCCCATGACCCCGCCGACCCCGAGGCCCATGCCGAGCCCAATCCCGGCCCCCATGATCCCGGCCTGGCCGGCCCCCGGGTTGGTGGCCGCCCCCTCCAGGGTATCGAAGGTCCTCTCCTGCTGGTAGTTGTAGCCGATGATGTCCATCTCGGCCTTTTTGGCCAGGGCCGCCTTGAGCTGGATGACCGCCGGGTCGTTTTCCGGGACGCTGATGTCGTTCACGTAGAAATTGATCAGCTCGATGCCGTACTCGTCCATGGTCGGCTTGATCCGCTCCTGCATGTGGACCGAGAGCTCGTCCAGGTAGGCGTTTATCTCGAGCACGCCGATCTTTTTCTTGACCAGGTAACCGGCGAGGGAGTCCTTGACCTTGTTCAGGTACAGGCCCTTGAAATGGCGCACCAGGGTTTCCTGGTCGAAGACCGGGACGGTCCCGACGAGCTTAATCAGGAATTTGGACGAGTTCTCTATCCTGATGCCGAACTGCCCGAAGGAGCGGACCGGGATCATGATGCCGAACTTGGGGTCCTGGAGCTGTATCGGGGACGGGGTGCCCCACTTGATGTCGAGGGAATGGGCCTTGTTGACGAACCAAACCTCGGCGGTGAACGGCGAGCTGCCGCCGAAGGGCAACCTGAACAGGTTGGAAAGTATGGGCACGTTGGCCGTCGATAGCGTGTGCCGCCCTGGGCCCATGACGTCCAGGGCCTGGCCGCCTTTGAACAGGACGGCCTCCTGGGATTCGTTGACGATGAGCTGGGTCCAGGTGGAGAGCTCCTCGCTGGGAAACTTCCAGGCGAAAACGCTATTGGGCCCATTATATTTAACCAGATCTATTATGGCCATGGTTTATCTCCGGGGCTGATAAGTGAGAGGGGAAAAGTGACGGGTATCGTTAATACCGCGAATCGCTTACCGTTTCGGCGAAATTATTTTCCAATCCGGCCAAACCCCCTCGCCGCTTGAGTAATGACGCAAAATAACTATCTTGGCTAACCCACGCCCCACGGCTTGCGCCTTTTGGCGACCGGGTTTGGCCGCCCGCGAAACCGCCCATCCGGTACCGGGGCGCTTGGTTTAACGACCGCCGAAACGTTGACTTATGACTGTGATTATAGCTAAATCTTTTCAATTATAGTCTTGTACGCTTAAATTTTCAAGGCGTTTTTTGTCAATTCATCAACATTACCCTAACCCGCCCCTCCCAGGACGATGACAAAAACCATCATTGTCAACCCAAAAAAACAAACCCATAATCCCTAAACGTAATCCACGCCCTACATATTTTAACCTAACCCCGGCTTTCGCCTTTCCGATCCCACCCATCCGTCAATTTGTTCCCTTCGATATCCCCCGACCCTATCCGCCGCTCCCCGAGCCGGGGAGCCACGGCCTCTTTTCGCCCGCTTTTCCCTCGCCTAGGCCATTCATCCCCGACGCTCCCTTAAATTTATAGTGATAATCGCGAAACGTAACCTGCGGTTTACATAGTTTAACCTAATGCTAACTTTCGCCATTCCGATCCCCCCGATCCGTCGGTTTAGGCCCTTCGATATCCGCATACCCTATTTGTCACCCCCCGAGCCATGGCCCCCGGGGCCCTTCCAAACGTTTCCGGGACTGCCTGTTTTCGCCCGCGAATACTGGCCCACATTTCTTTGATATATCCCACATTCGCTAAAGGGATTCATGATTGGCTTTAAACTAAATCTAAAATCGTCCCCGTGAAACTAAACTTTGAATTAGGTGGACAACGGCAGACAAAAAGGCTCGCTATACGCTAATCTTTAAGCAATATTTGTGCCATTGGCCTTGATTGTAAGGCGCCACTAAATATAGTTAAAAAAACGAATAGTTAAAAAGAAATAAGCTTGTTAGCTTGGGGGAAATGGCATGGACCAGGGGTGGAAACGAAACATGGGCGGGTGATTTTGAGTCAGGGCGACGCCCTGGCCACCGGCAAGGAGTGGCCCCCTGCCCTGCCCCTTGGCGGACCTTGGCGGACCTTTCCGGGTTTTCCTGTTAAATGAACCACCCCTGGGCAGAGATCGCATGGAATCCAGGCGGGATGAGGAGATACTTGGAAGGGTAAGCCGCGGCGGGACCGAGGGGAATTAAAGCCACCTGGGCTCAAAGGTTATTTGAACCCAGGCCATCGAGGTCAACGATGCGAGAGACTCATTGGGACATGGGGTTACCCCAATGTTAACCATTAGTTCACTAATGAGTGGGTATTGTAAGTGATATATGCGTGAAAACATCACCGTTTGCGAGTTTTTTCGACGGAAGAAAAAACGCAATCCGTTTTAAATTTGTTTTTACATCAATTTGAGTATTTTTAAGGCCATCGGGACTTTCAGGATTCCGTTTAACTCGCTTTATGATTATATTTAGAATTTATAAAAGAATAAAAACCAAACCCATACGATTTCATATCCTCGGCCAAAATTTCCGGCAATTTCAGGACAATCCATGCCGTCAAATTCCGGGCAATCCGTTCCGGCAATTTTAGGGCAATCCATGCCGTCAAATTCCGGGCAATCCGCTCCGTCAAATTCCTGGCAATCCGTTCCGGCAAATTCCGGACAATCCGTTCCGGCAAATTCAGAACAAAATTAGCCGGCCATAACGGCACGGGATTGCCTTTGGTTCCCGGCTCGATCCCCTTGGCCAACGCGGTGGCCGCCCCCTTTGGTTTCAGGTGATTAAGCGAACGGGGAAAATATTCACTCCGTGTTCTCCATGTTGCGCCTTTTGCGTTTCCGGGTTAATTTCAGGTGCGGGTTCTCGCTTCTGAATTTCAGCTCCTCCACCCGTTCCGGGGGCAAATTGGCATAGACGTGGCAGGAGGAGTATGGGAGGCGCAATTTTTTGGATGTGGCGTTGATGGAAAGGCCCGAATCGATTAGTCGGCGTATTTCCAGGTAAACCTCGTAGGTTTTGGGGGTACCCTCCTTGGCGCCGGCCTTGTAGGTCAGGCCCAAAAGGCTCTCCATGGAACCGGGAATGACCTTGTCCAGTTTCCGTAACTGCTCCACGACCTCGGCGTCCTCTTCGTCATCGAGTAAGTATATTGGCTGGTCATTCGGGCCGTCATCGATTGCGTCCAGTAATTTTTGGGTTTCCTCGGTTAGCGTGGTTGTTTTTTCCGCCATTTGATTCTCCTAAGGGAAGGCTTCCCGACGGGCCCCGAGGGTTATTCCCCGGGCCTTTATTTGGCCGGCCGGGACCGGATGGGGCCGTGAAGCGGCGGGTTAAAGCCGGGCCACAAGGCCCGGGGCGCTCTGGGCCGTGACTTTTATGACCTTGCCGGCTCGCCCGTACTCGTGAAACTGGTGGAAACTCTCCGCGGAGGTGATCCGGAGGTCGCTCCCCCCGCCCATAAGCTCCAAAAGGTCCCGTTTGGCGTTTTCCAGATCGTACGAGGAGTTAATTTTCCTCTGCATGCCCAGGGTCGGGGCGCTCATGATGCCGTGGTCGGTATCGGCGTACAATTCCGCCTCGACTGTCGGGCGGGCCAAGGCGGCGCCCAGGGCGTTGGCCGTGGCCGCCCCGGAGGGGGCCACGGTGGGGAGTCCCAGGATCTCGCCGGCCAGGGGGGCCAGGGTCTCGGCAGGCCCGCCCAGGAACACGGCCTGTTTCGGCTCAAGGCGCCAGTCGACCAAAAAATCGCTGACCGTGTAGACGGGCTGCCGGTTAATCCGGTCCACGAAAGCCCTGCCCTCGTCCCTTACGATGGTTAGGACCGTCTCCAGGGCCTGGCGGGCCAAGGGCCCGGAGGCGCCAGGGGCGATCTCCTCCAGGGCTTTCCTGGAGACGGCCGGATCGCCGATTGAGCAGTAACCAAGCACGTTCAGGGCGTCGGTCAGGGTTGGCGGCCTTTGGCCAAGGTCGCCCGGGGCCAGGGCCAGGGCCGGGCCCCTTCGCTTTGGCTTGGGGATCAGCCGCCCGTCCTCCGGGGCCAGGTCGGTATCCCCGCCCAGGGCGATGGAATGGGTCAAAAGGCCCCTCACCAGGGTGGGTCGGCCGGCCAGGGTCAGGCCCACCGAGGTCAGAAGCGGGTGTCCACGGCTGAGGACGGCCAGATCCGTGGAGGTGCCGCCCATGTCGACCATCAAAACGTCATCCTGGTTGCCAGGGTCTGACAGGGCCCAGAGGCCCAGGAGGCTGGCCGCGGGGCCGGCCGCAAGGGCCAGGACGGGCCTTTCCCTGGCCGCCTCAAGGCCCATGACCCCACCGTCGGCCTTTAGTATATAAATGGGGCATTTAAGACCCCGTTTGGAGGCTATCTCGGTTAAATCGTCGATAAATTTGTCATAGAGGCTCTTAACGGCTGCGTTAAGGACCGCCCCGCCCAGGCGCCTGGGAAAATTCAGGCCGCCGAAAAGTTTCGAGGCGGACATGATCGGGCCGGGGTGGGCGGCGGCAGCCGCCTCTAGCATGATCTCTTCCAGTTCGGGGTTTTTGGGGCCGAATTTACTGGCCACGACCAGTGAAACGGCCCCCTTCTCCCCCAGTTCCTTGGCCGTGGCCGTGGCCAGCGCGGGCTTGACCGTCTCCAGGACGTAGCCCCGGTGATCCTGCTGGCCGGGCAGGGCCCTGTACAGGGGGCCCCAGTCCTTGGGGTCGAGCTCCAGCCCCGGCCCCCCGGTGGCCATGATCCCGACCGGGTCGGCGCTGCCGGTCAGGAGGCTGTTCAGGCCCAGCGTGGAGGACACCGTGAGCCGGGTAAGCTTGGCCGCCCTGTCGCCGGTCAAAAGCTCATCGAAGACCTGGGTGAGGCTCTCGATGACCCTAAGCCCCGTCTTGGCCTTGGCCGCGTCCAGGGGTTTGACCCGGTTGTCCGGGGCCTCCCCCAGCAGGACCGCGTCCGTGTGGGTCCCGCCCACGTCAACGCCCAGAATCATCTTCCAATCCTCCCGCGGGTTTCGGCGAAACCCGGCGCGCCTACTGGTTATAGTCCATCGGTCGGTCGAAAACCCGTCAAAGATCGGTCAAAAACCCGTAGAAAACCAGCCCTGGGGATCGCCTCCCCCCGGCCCGGTTCCCTTCCGGGCCCGAAAGGCAATCATTGCCTGTAGAGATACGAGCACAGGAAGGCCATGACCGGGTTGTCGGCCTGGCCGTTAAACGCCGGGGGCAGCGGCGGGAAAGTGGAGCGATCTATGGCAATCTCCACGGAACGGTCATACTCGGGGACCCCGCTGGAACGCCTGAGCCGTTTGCCGGACACTCTGCCGTTGGGCTGGATGACCACGATGAATTCCACCACCAGGTTCGGGGACAGCGGGGTTGAGGGGGGCACCCAATTGGAGCGGACGATATCCCTTATCTGGCCGTAATACGGCACCTTGCCGGGATCTATGAAATTGCCCTGGGTCGTGGTCCCCATCTGGTTGCTGGAAGAGCCGTCCCCCCTGCCCGACTGCTTGGCGATGTCGGCGACGGCGGCGTTTATGGCATCGTCCTCGGTTTTAGCCTCGACCTTGCGCCGGATATTGTCGAGCCTTTGGTTCAGGACGGCTTCCGGGTTGGGCTGCTTGGGCTTGGGTTTCGGCTTGGGCGGTTCCTCGACCTTGGGCGGGATGACCTTGGGCGGCGGGTCCTCGATTTTCGTTACCGGCTCGATGGGCTTGTCCGGCGGCACCTCCCCGATTGGTATGGCCTCGGTCGGGACGACCGGGGTAATCATCTGGTCCAAAGGGGTGGGTTGGGGGATGATGGGATCGGTTTTGGGCAATTCCACCACGTTGGGGCCCATCAGGTCGGGGTCCACGGGGGCCGGGGGGGCGGCCGGGGCCGGCGGCTCCAGGCTCCCGATCAACTGGACGGTCATGATGTCGAAAGGCTGCTCCCGCGTGGACTGGAGGTTTAGGATGCTGGGCAAATAGTAGGCCATGGTCAGGACGAAACCGTGGAGTAGAAGCGAGATGCCCATGATCAGGAAAAAGTTGGGATCCTTGACCATCTCCTGCGGGTTATATGGATTTCTGGGTGTCAGCATATCGCACCTGGACCTATTGCCGGACGAAAGGCGAGTCCGTCGTTTCCGGGGGCTCGGTGACCAAGCCCACGTTTACTATGCCGGCCACGCGCAAAGCGCCCATTATTCCCGCCACCCGGCCGTATGGGACGCTTTTGTCGGCCTTCAGGAATAACCTCTCCGTCCCCTTGGTCCGCATGACCTGCCGGATCTGGGCGTCGAGGTTTTCGATGTTGGCCAGACGCGTGCCGTCGAGTAGAACCTGCCCCTCGGCGTCCACGGTTATTATGATCATGGTATTGTCGGTCTGCATGACGTTTGCGTCGACTTTGGGCAGATCCACTTCCAGGCCCTGGGTCATCATGGGGGCGGCCACCATGAAAATGATCAAAAGGACCAACATCACGTCGACCATGGGGGTGACGTTTATGTCGCTCATGAGGGCCCGGCCTTCGAACGAGCCGTTATCGGAACCGAAAGCCATGTTAAAACTCCCCGGCGCTCTGGCCGTCGGTAGACTTCCTGACAAGATCCCTTTCCAGGATATTCAGGAAATCACTCATGAAATTACTGATCTCGCTCTCCAACACCCTAAGGCGGCTATTGAAGTAGTTATAAAAGATAACCGCCGGGATGGCCGTGGCGAGGCCGGCGGCGGTGGCTATCAGGGCCTCGGAGATGCCCGGGGCCACGTTGGCCAGGTTGGCCGAGCCCTTAAGGCCTATCTCATGGAAAGAACCCATTATGCCCCAGACGGTGCCAAACAAGCCGATAAACGGGGTAGCGTTGCCACAGCTGGCCAAAAACGGCAGGAACCTAAACAGCCTCGTGCTCTCCGAGGTGGCCGTTCGCCGCAAGGCCCTCTGTACGTTGTCCAGGGCCGAGGTTGTTTCCAGCTTGGCCTTGTAAACCCGTCCCAGTTCCTGGTAGCCGACCCGAAAAACCTCCGCCACGGGGGAGCTTGGGTAGTCGGAACAATCGGCGTAGAGATTTGCGAAAGTACGGCTTTTCCAAAAATTATTTAAAAACCGTTGCGATTGAGAGGAGGCTCTCGTGAACTGAAAGAATTTGATTAAAACGATCGCCCATGAGACGACGCTGGCCAGGAGAAGTATCACCATGATGGACTTGACCATCGGGCTGGCCACCATGATCATGGATAAGATTTCCGATTTGGAAGAATCGCCGCCCAGGGCAACCTCAGACATTGCCGGAGCGGAAGCTTGACCGACCGCGCCCAGGAATAAAGAAAGGGACATTTACCGCTACCTTAAGTATTTTTACATGACAAAACCAAAGAATAATCGTCCTAGCGTATACACTAGCTAAACAATAAATTCTTTGGGTCGTCTTTTGTGGGAGAAATCACATTGACTCCTCCCGATTTTCTAAATAAACGATATATTATATAATTATTAGCTAATTTTCTCTCTAAAATTTTGGCCGTAAAATAGTAACTTGGATTTCATCTTGTAAACAAAACCAACCGAATCGGTCCTTAACCCAACCCCGCCGGGACAATACCAAGGCCCCAAACGTCGCCATGCCATAACGTCGCAAAAGTCCCCGACAAATACCTCCAAACCAACCATCAAAAATTCCTTTAATTGAACCACTAAACGTTTCCACGCCAAACCCGTGTCGCATAAGCGATCCCCCGGCCTGGGCCTAACGATGGGCCGGGCCGAACCCTTTTGGGGTTAAGCCCTTTTTCACAGCCAATTAGCTTAGGTTATTTTAGCAAATTTGTCAACTGTTATTATTCAATGATATTTCAATGTTAACAAAAAAGTTAACCGTTTCGTTTTCTTCCCTATCATCTCAGGGTCACACGCCTCGCAAGCACCGGTATTATAAGCCGGACATTAATTTACCACGGAACACTGGTAAAGGCAATAACTAAACTTAAATGTTACGATTTTACGACATGTCGCCGATCAATCAGCCCAATATTAGCCTAGAATAGGCCAAATTGAAATAGCCAAAATAAGTAACCCCGAAGCCAAATCCTTCCCGACCCGTTCAAAAGCCGTCAAAAACCCGTCAGAAAGCCCTTCAAAATATATTCAAAACCCACTATCTTATTCCCTTCCCTCCCCTAGCCAAATCGTTCAATGCCCGTTCAAAGGCCGTCGAAAA
>JAITKA010000083.1 GCA_031278635.1 Deltaproteobacteria bacterium
CGATTCACGGCCCAAAGGGATATCGCCATTAATAAACTTTTTTTGCCTCTAGGTTAATCATGACGCAATTTGTCGTTATTTAACTTACTGAATTTATTTTTTTTATAATTTATTTGTCATTATTTAATAACTTCAAATAAATTATTGCCGCGTCTTTTGGCTTACTTACGGCTCTCGGCTTGATTAAGGCTCCGATTTCGTGTCATAATGGAACAACGGCCTACGGATTTATCGGCCCCGGCCCGCATCGGGGACCTCTCGCCGGAGCCCGCCCGGGGCGGGTCCCGAGTACTACCCTTTTTGTCTAAAGGAGGACATTATGGCACGGTGGACGCCAAAGCAAACGGCTTTCATGCGAGAGGCCCTTAGGCTCGCCCGCCAGGGCTGGGGCCTGGTATCCCCCAATCCCATGGTCGGGGCGGTGCTGGTCAAAAGGGGCAGGATCATATCCAAAGGCTGGCACACCGGCCCGGGGCAGCCCCACGCCGAGGCGGTGGCCTTGGCCGAGGTCGGGAACAAGGCCAAGGGGTCGGAGCTCTACATTAACCTCGAGCCCTGCAACCATCAAGGCCGCACCGGGCCGTGCACGGAAGCCATAATCGAGGCGGGCGTTTCCAAGGTCTATTACTCGGTCCCCGACCCCAACCCCGTCGCCGCCGGCGGGGCGGCCAGGCTTGAGGGGGCCGGCATCGAGGTGGACCGGGGATTACTGGCCGACGAGGCCTGGGAGCTTAACGAGTTCTTCTTTAAGTACGTCACGACGAAAAAGCCCTTCGTCATTTTGAAGGCGGCCGCCAGCCTCGACGGGAAAATCGCCACCAGGACCGGGGACACCAAGTGGATCAGCTCCAAGGCCGCGAGGAATTTCAGCCACCACATAAGGGCCGGGGTCGGGGCCGTTTTGATAGGGAGAACCACGGCCTCCAAGGACAACCCGGAACTCTCGGCGAGGCCCTGGGGCCGCCGCAAGATGCACTGCCTGCCCTGGAGGATCGTTTTGGACCCCATGCTCAAATTGCCAAGGGATCTCAAGCTCTTCGATCCCAGCCTGGGCGGGCCCACGGTGGTCGTGGCCTCATTCGAGGCCGATCAAAAGGCCAAGGATAACCTGCGCCGGATGGGGCACACCGTCTGGGAGGTGCCAAAGACCCCGAGCGGCCTTTTGTCCCTTTCCGCCGTCATAGACGAGATAGGCAAGGCCGGCCTCCAGAGCGTCCTGATCGAGCCGGGGGCCACCCTGGCCTCCTCGGCCCTGATCGAGGATCCCGTGGTCGACCTGGTCCACATGTTCCTGGCCCCGATATTTTTGGGCGGGACCGAGGCCCCGTCCCTCGTGGGCGGGCCGGGCCTCGAAAAACTGAAGCTTGCCTCGGAGGTGGAAATCCTTAAAATAGGGCGCATGGGCCCGGACATCCACCTGGTATTCCGGCCCAAGGGGGCCTTCGGTCCCGCCACGGCCCAGTCCATGGAGCCGCTGATGGGCTATGGCCACCTATATGACGATATCGACGAGCTTTACGCGGGCGACCAGGGTCCCGGGCGGGACGGCGCCGACGATGGCCCGGCGGAAGACTGAGGATAATGTTTACGGGCATCGCCATCGGGCTTGGCAGGATTACCGCCAGGCAAAGCAGGGGCTCGGAGAGCCTCCTTACGGTAGAGAGCGACTTTGACTGGGACTCGCCCCTTGCCATCGGCGAATCGATAGCCGTCTCCGGGGTCTGCCTCACCGTGACCGGGACCAAGGGCGGGAGGGCCTTTAGGGCCTTCGCCTCGAAAGAGACCTTAAGGCTTACCACCCTAGGGGACCAGGACGCCGTCAACCTCGAAAGGGCCCTAAGGCTGACCGATCGCCTGGGGGGCCATATCGTGAGCGGTCACGTGGACGCCATAACCACGCTTAAGTCGAAAACGAAATCGGGGAACAGCCAAAAATGCGTTTTCAGCCTGCCAGCCGACCTCTCCGCCCTGGTCGTACCCAAGGGCTCGGTGGCCGTGGACGGGATCAGCCTCACCGTGAACGAGGTCACGGCCGATTCCTTCACCCTTAACGTCATCCCCCATACCTCCCTTCTCACCACCCTCGCCGCCAAGGGCCCCGGGCGCGACTTCAACCTGGAGGTCGACATTTTGGGCCGCTACGTGAAAAGGCTCCTTGAGGCCTCGGGCCTTATGGGCCAAGGGCCGCGGGCGGGGGAAAAATCGACCGCCGGCCTGACCATAGAACAACTGATAGCCCAGGGATTTTAAGAACTCACAATTATGCTAAATTTTGGTCTACGTTAAATCACTATTCTAAAATTTCCCACCTTATCAATTTAATTTGTCATTTTATCAAAAAACCAAGAATTTGGGAATTATCCCCACCCCTCACTTAACTATTATATTTTTATAGTGAAATTTCTATATTGGCGTTGTTAGGGGCCTCTTGCGAATTCTCGTTTTCTCAACCCCAAAAACAGTCAGACGGGATCGACCAAAGGTCGTTCCCGTCTGGGTTCTGCCGGCGTATTGGAAGGCAATATGAAGGATGTGCCGCCAGGGGGGCCAATAGCTTTTACGATCTAACGATCGTTTATGAGGGAGAGAGGCGGATAATAGGACATGTCCGGCAGTTCGGGAAATCCCAATCCTGTCCCTGGCATCAACTGACTTATTTCATTGCACTTCCCGTGCCAAAAAAACCGCCCCAGGATCGGGGAACTTTTTCCCCCCTCCCCCCTGGCCGCCTTTTCCGGGAAAAATGACCCTGCCATCACCCCTGGCCCGCCTGACCGGTTGGCTTTGGGGGTGGGTGGCCAGCCGGGCCCTAAAAATTGGAAAAATTTTACGGGATAATTAAGAGCCTTTATTTTGCGAAATGGCCATAAAATAATTCAATTATACGCTTTTGGATCGGTAATTCTTAAGAAATTGGTAAATTAGCTATAAGTGGTTCGCATTAACATTTGCCGATAATTTAAGGTAAAATTATACCCGCTTAAATCCAAGGTAAGGGAGAAACCGATTGCCATTGGTGACTTTTTAGGCCCGCCGAGGCGGCGGGGAAGAATCGGCCCTGGGGCGTTTTTTTGGAGAAAAAAATAAAAATTTCGAAAAATTTTTTTGATGGATTCGATAAGCTGGGAATATTATTGGATTTATTTTTTGAAAAAACTATTGCAATTGAGATTCAATTTTAGTAAAATCAAATCGGTCGACACATTTGGATTCAATACCACAGCCTCCCACCTGTTGATCGCAATCCTGTTTGTGTTGTCCACACCGGGACTGGGCCGGAGCGCGGAAAAACCTGGCTTTCCGCCTTCGGCCCTTTTATTTTTAAGAGCCCCGAGCTTTGGCCTACGCATCCCTCCCCCTTCGCTCCCAAACCATTAGATTGGCCTTAACTTTCGCCCCATTCTTTTCCGGTCGCTTTTGCCCGGGAGGCGGGAGGGCCACGGCCGTTTAAGGCCACGATTATTTGTTGTCCGAACTGAGTAATCCCACTGCATCTAGTTCTGTCTATCTTTAACGTTAGTTTCCCTAAAAAATTCTGGACTTTTCTCTTATAATACGCTAAAATTGTTCCCTAGAATTAGAAATGGCCTAAAACCCCTTGCTTAAATTTTCAAAAAACCTTCCCGCTGTATAGTCAATTTTAAGTTATCGTTTTGGTTGTGGCTTCTAATTTTCTGGCAAACAACCGTATTAATTATCAATGCCCATATAGTTATTGTCAATAAGTTTATCAGAGGCGATTTTGCATCCCTTTTGGCAATAAAATACGCTTGGTAAAAAGCCCTTAAGGCCAAGCACCCCCATGCCCGATGGGGGGGTTTGGCCCGGTAATATTTTTTGGCCCGCCTAGGCCCGAAGGGTCGGAGGGCCCCAACCTTAGGGTTGATTGGCGATTTTTTTTCGGAGGCTCGAGATGCTTTGCCCCAAGTGCGGCTATAACAGTTTTGAGTACAACTTAAACTGCCCAAGCTGCAAAAAAGACCTGAACGCCGTCCGCAACCAGCTTTTTCTGACCCTGACGAAACCCGGAATGATCAACTTTTTCGCCCCGGCCGGCCAAGGCCAGGCGGCGGGCGCCCCCGGCGGGTTCCAGCAACCCCAGAACCCGGATTACGATCCTTACGGGGCCGGTAATTTAGCCGGGCAGGGGTTCCAGCCAATGGACCCAGGCTATGGCCAGGGCCAGCCGCCCCAGGCGGGTTTCGCCGGCATGGCCCCACCCCCGGGCATGCCAGGGCCGCCGCCGATGCCGGGCGCCGCCCCTTACGGGCCTGGGCCGATCCCGCAGCAAGCCCCGCCCCCATATGGGCAGGGGGCCGCCGAGGGGGCTTTCCCCATGGCCGACCAGACGGCCCGGCAAGGGCTCCCCCCGGTACCGCCGTACCCGGGCCAGCAGGCGCCTGGCTCACCCCCGTGGCCGCAGCCCATGGCCCCGGGTCAGCCTCCCATGCCCCCTGGTCCGCCACCCATGATGGCCCCAGGCCCGCCGCCCATGCCCGCGCCGCCTTTGACCTCGGGGCCGCCGCCCATGGCCCCAGGCCCGCCACAGATGTCGCCGCCTCCTTTGCCCCCCGACCCGCCGCAGTACGCGCAGGCGCCGCCGGATTTAGGGCCACCGCCCATGCCGGCCGGCCCCCCGCCTATCCCGGCAGGGCCCCCGCCGATGGCGGCAGGGCCCCCGCCCATTCCGGCCGAGCCCCCGCCTATGGCGGCGGCACCCGTGCCCCCGCCATTGCCGCCGGCGGTTGAACCGGTGGTAATGGCCAAGGCGCCGGAACCGGAGCCCTTGGAGGCGGAGCCGGAGGCCATTTCCGAGGTGGAGCCGGATCTCGAGGAGACCGAGGTCATGCTGGAGCCGGAGGAATCGGCCGATTCGCCCTTGGAGGTCTCGACGATCTCGGCCGAGCCCGAGCCCGCGGGCCTTTTGGAGGACGATACCTTTTCGCCGCCCCAGATTACCCCTGGGCAAATGCCCATGGCCCCCCCGGAGCTCCCGCCCGCCCCCGTGGCGACCGAGGACCCGGCCTACCAGAAGATTAGGCAAACCTTGGAGGCGACCGGCGACCTTAAGCCGAAACCCACCGACCCCATGGCCGAGACCTTCATGGTCCCCCCGGCATCGCTTGAGGAGGCCAAGCCGGCCTTCGAGGACCTCGACGCCCTGCCGGACTTTGACGCCGATGACGACGATTCCCTTGATCTGGGTTCGGATTCCGAGTCCATGAGCTTCGGCGACGAGCTTCTGGACGATTTGGACGACGAGTGATAGCCAGCGCGATAAGACAGTCGGCCGACCCTGCCAAAAGGTTGGCCTTGCCCCTGGACGTGCCGGACAGGGCGAGGGCCGTGGCCCTGGCCAAATCCCTGTCCGGGAAGATAGGCTTTTTCAAGGTGGGCCTCGAGCTGTTCGTGGCCGAGGGGCCCACGCTTCTGGCCGATATACGGGAGGCGGCCCCCGGGGCCGGGATTTTCCTGGACCTGAAACTCCACGACATACCGGCGACCGTGGCCGGGGCCATGGAGGCGACGAGGGCTTTCTCGGTCGATCTCGTGACCGTCCATACCCAGGGCGGGCTTGACATGATGAGGGCGGCCGTGGCCCACGCGGGCGAGGCCACGGTGCTGGGGGTGACCTTGCTGACCAGCCTTGACCCCTCGGCCCTGGACGAGCTGACGGACGAGTACCGCAAGCCCGGCCTTTACGCCGCCCGGCTGGCCCAGAGGGCCCTCATCGCCGGCTGCGGGGGCCTTGTCTGCTCAAGTCTGGAGACGGCGGATTTGCGGGCCCGCTTCGGCCCCGGGCCCCTTCTGGTCACCCCAGGCATCAGGCCCGACTGGACCCAGGTGGCCGGGGACGACCAAAAGCGCGTCGGGACGGTAGGCTCGGCCCTGGCCGCGGGCTCGGATCTATTGGTCATCGGGCGCCCCATACGGGACGCCCCGGACCCCGTCGAGGCCTGCGATAGGATCCTCGGGGAGATCTCCTCGGCCCTGCTCGAAATCGAGGCCAATTCCGGGACGGGGGACTGACCCGGCCCCCGCCGCCCGATACCCATAGCCAAACGGCTCACCGAAAGCCCCCCGCCGGCCCAGGCCGCGGGAGGCTTTTTTTTCGGATTCGGGCCGTCCGTGCTAAAATGGCCTTCCCCCCGCCTTGGCCCCAGGGCCGGGAAGAACCGGGGACGGCCTGGCCGGGTCCCCGGCTAATTTTTTTTGGAGTTCGTTTTGTCTTTCGACGCAGGATTTTGGCAGGGTTTGGAAAAACCCGCCCGCTACCTGGGCCTCGAGCCCGGGGCCAAGCCCAACGACCGCCCGGACGTTAACGGTCGCATCTTCCGGGTGGCCTTAGCCTTCCCCGACCTCTACGAGATAGCCCACAGCCACCTGGGCCACAAGATCCTCTACCACATGATAAACGGCCGGGCCGGTTTCTCGGCCGAGCGGGTCTACGCCCCCTGGCTGGATCTCGAGGAAAAGCTGCGGCGGGAAAATAGGCCCCTGTCCAGCCTGGAGTCGGCCAAGCCGCTGGCCGCCTTCGACATGATCGGCTTTTCCCTCCAGTACGAGCTGGGCCACACCAATATCCTGAACATGCTGGATCTGGCCGGCCTGGGCCTTCTGGCCGTGGAGAGGTCCCACGAGGGGCCCCTCGTGGTCGGCGGCGGCCCCGGGGCCTCCAACCCCGAGCCCCTGGCCGATTTTTTCGACTTTTTCTTCCTGGGCGACGCCGAGGCCTCGATGATGGAGGACATGGAGATAATCAAAGCCTGGCGCCAGGAAAAGGCCCCAAAAAGGGAGCTTTTCGAGCGCCTCGCCGGGAGGCCCGGCATTTACGTGCCCTCGCTTTTCGAGCCCGTTTACGAAAACGGCCGCCTCGTGGCCGTTGAGCCCAAGCGAAAGGGCCACGACAGGGTCATCCGGGCGGTGGCCGCGAGCCTCAAGGGGGCGCCCTTCCCGACCTGCCAGATATCCCCATTGGTCAAGCCCGTCCACGACCGGGTGGTGGTGGAGATAGGCCGGGGCTGCTCCCGGGGCTGCCGCTTCTGCCAGGCAGGTTTTCTCTACCGGCCGGTCAGGGAAAGGTCGGCGGGCGAGGTTTTGGGCCTCATCCGACAAAACCTCGATTTTACCGGCCAGGACGAGGCGGCCTTTTTGTCCCTCTCGGCCGGGGACCATAGCCAGATCGAGGCCATGGTCAAGGGTTTCATGGATAGCCACGCCCAGAGCTCGGTGGCCCTGTCGCTGCCCTCGCTGAGGGTCAAAAGCCTCTCCGACAACCTGGCGAGGCAGATAAAAAGGGTCAGGAAAACCGGCTTCACCATAGCCCCGGAGGCCGGGACCGAGAGGCTCAGGGCCGTCATCAACAAGGACCTGACCGAGGAGGATATCTTCCAGGCGGCCGAGATCGCCTTCGGCCTTGGCTGGAAGACCCTGAAGCTTTATTTCATGGCCGGCCTCCCCACGGAAACCGAGGAGGACCTGAGGGCCATAGTCGCCCTGAGCCAGAAGGTCAAACGCCTGGCCAAGGCCAAGGTCAACCTGGGCCTGGCCCACTTCACACCCAAGGCCCACACGCCCTTCCAGTGGTGGCCGGGTTCGGGCGTCGAGACGATAAAGGCCCGTCTCGCCGTGGTCAGGGAGGCCTCCCGCCAGCCGGGCCTTACCGTCCGCTTTAACGACCCCGGGGTCAGTTTCGTGGAATCCCTCCTGTCGAGGGGGGATCGACGCCTCGGCAAACTCCTTTTGGAGGTCTTTAAAAGGGGGGCCCGTTTCGAGGCCTGGGGCGACCGCTTCCGGCTGGACCACTGGCTGGGGGCCATGGGGGACCTCGGTTTCGACCAGGGCGAGCTCATCCGGCCAAGGGACCTTACCGAGACCCTACCCTGGGACCACCTTTTTTGCGGCGTCAACCGGGATTACCTCCTGGGCGAGCTGGAAAGGGCCAAAACGGCCCAACCCACCCCCGATTGCCGCCAGGCCGGCTGCCTCGGCTGCGGGGCCTGCCACGGCGAGGCCAAAATCGATCTGGCCGCGCCCCTGGACGCCCCCCCGGGGGAGCCCATGCCCCAAGTCCGGGAGGCCCAGGGGCGGGAGAGGCCCCAGGGCCTCCCGGAATGCCGCTACCTGGCCCGATTCAGCAAGGACGGGGCCATGACCTTTTTGGGCCACCTGGAGATGGTCGAGGCCTTCAAGCGGGCCTTCAAGCGCTCGGGCTTCGAGCTGTGCCTGAGCCAAGGGTTCCATCCCCACCCCAAGGTCTCGTTTTTGACGGCCCTGCCGCTGGGGGTGACGAGCCTGGACGAGTGTCTGATATTCAGCCTGAAGTCCTTCCGCCCGCCGGGGGATCTCCTTTCGGGCCTCCGGCTGCCCGAGGGCCTCTCCCTGCGGAGCGTCGCCCCCCTGCCCCCGCAAGGGCCCAAGCCCAGGGCCCTGGCCGCCCGCTGGCTGATCGTATCCGGCGAGCCCGTTTTCCAAAGGCCTCCACTTTTTTCGGGGGCCCGTTTAAGCTATACTGACGGTAAGAGGGGTCCGAGGGATTTCCCGTTGGAGGACTTTATCTTGGAAGCCTCGTGCCCCGATCCCCTCAGGGCCTTACTGACCATAAAAATCGGCCTTGAGGGCACCCCCAAACCCATGGAAACCGCCAAGATCGTCTGGGCGTTGGACCCCGGTTTCAAGGCCCGTCTCATAAAGCTCTCAACCATTCTGGACACCGACCCGCCGGCCCAGAAACCGTGAATTTTCTTTCTCATCCCTGGCTCCCTAATTTTTAGGGGATCGGCCCCATAATCCCCGGGCCCCCTATCCCTGGCCCCAAGCCCCGGCCGCCTTTGGCCGCGGCCTTGGGCCGTCAAGCGGAGGCTTGGCCTAACCATTAGCTTATTCTAAACTTTTCCCGATCCGCCAATAGCGTGGCAAGCGATGACCTCGGAACTCCTGATAAACTATCGGCCTTACGAGACCCGGATCGCCCTCATGGAAAACAGCCTGCTGGTTGAGTTCCAGCTGGAGCGGGGGGCCAAGGGCTCGGGCCTTCTGGGGAACGTGTACAAGGGCAACGTCATACGGGTCCTGCCGGGCCTCCAGGCGGCCTTCGTGGACATAGGCCTGGACAAGGCGGCCTTCCTGTACGTCGACGACGTTTTCGACTCGGAGAAGGAATTCTCCCGGCTCATGGGCAGCCAGGGGGGCGACGGGGACGACGACAACGGCGGCGGGGACGACCTTTCCGACATGGCCGTCGATACCACCCAAATGGGCGGCGATCGGGAGGAGCGGGCGGCCAGCCAGCCGATAGAGTCGCTCCTCTCGGAGGGCCAGGACCTTTTGGTCCAGGTGTCCAAGGAACCCATCGGCCAGAAGGGGGCCAGGGTCACCACCCACATCTCCATGCCGGGCCGGCGCCTCGTCCTCATGTCCAAGGTCAACCACCTGGGGGTGAGCCGCCGCATCGAGGACGAGGACGAGCGCAAGCGCCTCAGGGAGATCCTGGAATCCCTCCCGACCGACCACGGTTTCATCGCCCGCACGGCGGCCGACGGGGCCACGGATTTCGAGATCCAAGCCGAGGCCTCCTTCCTCATCCAGCTCTGGCAGAAGGTCCAGGCCGAGGCCGACGAACTGAGGTCCCCCTGCCTCGTCCACCGGGAGCTTGACGCCACCCTCAAGGCCGTCCGGGACCTCTTCACCGACCGCGTCGATCGCCTGGTCATAGACGACAAGGCCCAATTCGACAAAATCCGCAAATTCCTCTCGGCCTTCTCCCCCGAGCAGACCCCCGACGTCTCCCTCTACGACGGGGCCATCCCCCTCTTCGAGGCCTACAACGTGGAAACCGACCTGGCCAGGGCCCTCAACAAAAAGGTCTGGCTCAAGAGCGGCGGCTACGTCGTCATCGATTCCACCGAGGCCCTGACGGTCATAGACGTCAACACCGGCCGCTACGTCGGGAGGCACAACCTCGAGGAGACGATCCTGAAAACCAACCTCGAGGCGGTACGGGAAATAGCCTACCAGCTAAGGCTCCGGAACATAGGCGGCCTGATAGTCATCGATTTCATCGACATGGACAAGGAATTTAACCGGGAGAGGGTCTCCCAGGCCTTCAAGGAAGTGCTTAGGTACGACAAGGGCAAGACCAAGGTCCTGCCCATGAGCGAGCTGGGCCTAATCGAGATGACCCGCAAGCGCACCAGGGACAACATCGATCGCCTGATGCGGGCCCCCTGCTTTTACTGCCAGGGCCAGGGATTTTTGCTTTCCCCCGTCTCCGTCTGCCACCAGGCCTTCAGGGAACTTGAGGGCGCCGCCCAGGACTACCCCGGCCAGGCCCTGAGCCTGACCGTCCACTCCTCGATCAAGGCCCTGATCCTGGACGAGGGCACGGCCCTGGAGGACCTCGAGAGGCGCCTCGGCCGCCCCATAACCATCAAAAGCGACGAGAACATGCACACGGAAGCCTACGTCATCGAGCCCTCGCCCTCCCCCGGCCAACCCCCGGCGGCGCCCAGGCCCCGTTAGGCGCCGCCTCCGGGGCCTAACGGTGATTATGATTTTAAAATTTTGATGCTATAATGTGCCTAGCTTTACTTAAATCTTTGGCAAAATTTTTCGGGTTCGCCCCCATTTTTTCCCGATACCGCAAGACCGGCGACCAAAAGCCCCAACGCCTTTTTTCGGCGAATCCACGAACCTTATCCCGCGACCCGGCCCCAGGGACGGCTCGCCCAAAAAAAATTACCGAAACGACGGCCATTCAGCCCAACGATCACGGTTCAAGGCATCACTTTCAAGAAAGCTCACTGGTATCCCCCGATATTCAAAGTTACGCTTCAAAGTAAAGTTTGAGCCCCAATCCCCTCACTCGCCAAACGCATTAGGGGTGCCCTCATGACCAGAATAAACTTTGACATGATTAAACTGAGACTCCAGAAATCGATATTTCTGCATAACCCCTCTTACCGCCAACCTTCCCGGGGCGAGGTCATCGCCTTGGGGCTGAGCCTCCGGAACGCCGCCGACTTTTCCCAGAACGGCTCGCTGGCCAATTTCCTCCAATGCTTTAAGACCCAGACGGGCCCAGACGTCCCCTTCTCCCTCGAGGTCGAGTTCGCGGCCGTCTTCGCCCTCTCCTCCCCGGCCGCGGCCCAGGCGGACCAGGATACCCTGATCCATAAACTCTTCCCGCAACTGGTCTTTCCCTACACCAGGGAATACGTGGCCGAAACCACCAGGCGGGGAGGCTACCCGCCCTTAATCCTAAACCTGGGACTCTTCCAGGACAGCCAGACCAGCGGCTCCGGGACGGCCACCGAGTCCATCTGCGGATCAAAGTGGCCCCACTGAGCTTTTTACTCTACCGGGCCCTGGGCGCCCTGGCCCTCGGCCCGGCCCTGGCCCTCCCGGTCGTAAGGGGCCGGTTCGGGACCCGCTGGCCGGATCGCCTAGGCTATACCCTCACGGGCGGCGGGAACCCCCTCTGGCTCCACGGGGCCTCGGTAGGCGAGGCCGGGAGCGCCCTCGCCATCCTCCAAAGCCTAAGGGATCTCGGCTTTACCGGCCCGGCCCTCCTGACCTCCGGCACCCCGGCCGGCCTCGCCGCCCTCACGGCCAGACTGAAGGCCTGCCCGGCCCTCGGCCGGGCCCAAATCGCCGCCCCGCCCCTCGATTTCCTCGGCGCCCCTGGCCGCTTCCTCGACCGCGTGGCCCCCAGGGCCCTCATCGTCATCGAGACCGAGATCTGGCCCGAGCTCTTTCTCCAGTCAAGCCTCCGCTCCACCCCGGTCCTCATGCTCTCGGCCCGCCTCAGCCAGCGCTCCCACGACCGCCTTACCAAATTCCGCGGCTTCATCGCCCAAACCCTGGCCATACCCGCCCTCGTCGCCACCATCGGCGAAACGGACCTGCGGCTCCTGACCGATCTGGGCCTCGACCCCCAAAAGGCCGCCGCCATCGGCTCCCCCAAGTTCGACGCCCTAATCGCCCAGGCCCAGGCAACCCTTGACCGGGGCGGCCCGGGCCAATCCCCCCCGGGGGGCCCGCCGCTCATTTTGGCCGGTTCCACCCATCCCGGCGAGGAGGAGCTCATACTGAGGGCCGTGGGCTCCCTCCCCGCCCCGGGGCCCGCCCTCGCCATGGCCCCAAGGCACCTGACCCGCATCCCCGACATCGTCCGCCTGATCGAGTCCATGGGCCACCGGCCGAGCCTCTTTTCCGCCACCGGCGCCCTGCGGCCGCCCCAGGGGGCCCCCCCAAATACCGTCACCCTCGTGGACAAAATGGGCCTTCTGGCCTCCCTCTACCGGGAGTGCGATCTGGCCTTGGTCGGCGGCAGCTTCGTCCCCGGCTCAGGCCACAACCCCCTCGAGCCTGCCGCCGCCGGGAAACCCATAATATTCGGGCCCAACATGTCCAGCTTCAAGGACGAGGCCGCCGAGCTCGAGGCCCTTGGGGCGGCGGTCTCGGCCCCCAAGGCCTTTTTGCCCCAGGCCATCTCGGCCTTCCTGTCCAACCCGGCCAAGGCCCAGGCCTCCGGCCTCTCGGGCCTGCGCTACCTGTCCGAAAAAAAGCCCGTGGCCCCGATCCTTGCCCGCCTCGCCCTGAAATTCCTCTCCGGGCCCGCCCCCGACGGCCCCCAAAAGGCCCTGGCTTACCTGCGCGGCCAAGCCCAGGCCCGGCCATGAAAACCCCGGCCCCGTTACTGGCCCTGGCCATCGGCCTGGCCCTGGCCCTGACGGGGCCATTTTCCGCCGCCCCCCTCCCGGCCTACATGGCCTCCGAGTACCTGGGCGGTTTCCCTGGCCTGTGCGAGGACGACCACTGCTTCGACGACGGGACCCCAACCTCCGACCCGCCCCAGGAGATCACGAGGCACATACTCCAGCACCAGCATACCTCCCCTACCTGCCCCACGGATCTGATCTGGATATCCCTCGAGTACCCTGGCAACACCGGTAGCCCCACCCTGGACGCCCGCCTGGCCAAGTCCATGGACAACCTCTTCAAAAACTACCGCAACAAGGCCGAGGAATTGTCCTGCAACGATTTCGAGGGCTGCCAGGGCTATTGCCTCCCGGTCGGTTTCGAGATCAAGCAATACGTCCACAAACCCAGCCCCGATTACCTTTCCATATTCCGCGTCGAGCGCTTCCTGGGAAACTTTCGCCAAAACAGGCACATACGGGGCACGGTCAACTACCGCTTCGAGAACTACACCCTCCAGACCGGGGCCCCGCTCCGCCTCAAGGACATTTTCATAAACCCCAACGCCGCCGTCCCCCGCTTCTGGGCCAAGGTGGCCGAGCTCGTCTCCGGGAACAAAAGCTGCGCCCTGAAAAACCTCCGCGTGAACGGCCGGGCCATCTCCGGCCGACACCTCGAGCCCAACGATCTCATCCTGACCAAAGGCGGGGCCACGATCGCCCTGACCGCCAGGGCCCCCGCCCCCTGCCGCTCCCAAGCCCTGGACATCAGCGTCCCCGACATGCTTGAGATCGGCGCCTACCCGGCCCTCTGGGAAGCCGACTGACCGCGCTTCCCAAAGGTCCCCCAAAACGACGAAAAGCCCGCGCCATGCCCAAGATAATAACCGGCCTATTCAAGGGCCTAAACCTCCTAAGCCCCAAGGACCCCTCGACCCGGCCCACCGCCGCCCTCGTCCGCGGGGCCATATTTTCCATCCTCGGCGCCAAGCCCCGCGACGCCTCCGTCCTCGACCTCTTCTCCGGCACCGGGGCCATGGGCCTCGAGGCCCTCTCCCGCGGCGCCGAGCGCCTCCTCATGTGCGACCAGTCGCCCGCCGCCCTGGGCACCATCGCCGCCAACGTGAAAAAAATCCCCCCGCGCCTCCAACCCAAGGCCAAAACCCTCATGGCCACCTTCCCCCGCGACTTTGGCCTCCTCCTCGCCGACGCCCCCTATTCCCTCTTCCTCCTGGACCCCCCCTACGACGACCCCGTCGATACCGTCCTAAGCTTCCTGCGCTTTGCCGCCGACAACCGCCTCGCCGCCCCCCCGGCCACCCTGGTCTGGGAACAGTCCCCAAAAAGCCTCAAACTCTGGCAACCCCAGGACCTCCGCCCATGGGACCTCCTCCTGGCCCGCCGCTGGGGCAAAAAGGCCGCCGCCATCCTCGAGCTAAACGCCTAAGCCTCCCTCGCTCAAAAAAAAACCAACCCCCAACGAAAAAACCCCCTTTGGCGTACCAAAGGGGGCCATTCGCCCGCAACAAATACCCGCCTCACCTCAGAAGCGTTATCTTGTCAATCAAGGGAATATCAGTATACTTACCATTCAAACAGTTAAATATCTGTACCAATAGCGCCACAAAAAGCGCCAACTGAAATAGAGCGAACACCGAACGTATAATCAATGACCCAACCTCGTTCTCAAGCGTCACGTAATACCCCACCCCCACCGAGATCCAGCTAAGGGCGTTGATCAACAACAACACGAGCCCCTGGTTGGCATGCCTTCTGGCGAACCTCGAATTGACGCACGCGAAAATCGGCACGAAAACCAACAGCGGAAAATAGGACAACATGGCCAACACCTTGTTCTGCCTGACGTCAGCCTC
>JAITKA010000168.1 GCA_031278635.1 Deltaproteobacteria bacterium
TTGTAGAAATATTTGCACCTATCCTTGGTCTCCTGGGAATCGAAGAGATAATACTGGTTCAAAAAGCTTAGGTTTTTGGGAATATCCACGCCGGACGGGCAGGGCATGCAGTAGCCGCAGGAGGTGCAGCTGGTTTTCATCCTGGAGGCGAAGTAGTCGCAAACACCGTCCAAGGCTGCCAGATCGGAGGGCGTGACCAGATCTTTATGCCAGGCCTCGGCTAGGGCCAGGTTCTCCAGGACTTGGTCCTTGGCCGTCATGCCGCTTAACACCACGGAAATCTCGGGTTGGTTCCAAAGCCAGTTAAAACCCCAGGCCGGCAAGGACCAGTCGGGCCGGGCCTTTTTCATTAACTCCCTTGGCGGGGGCGCCATGTGGTTGACCAAAAAGCCTCCCCTGAGGGGCTCCATGATGACCACGCCCATGCCTTTGGAGTGGGCCAGCCTAAGGCCTTTTTGGCCGGCCTGGAAGTCACGATCGAGGTAATTGTATTGGATTTGGCACATGGCCCAGTCGTAACTTTTGACAATCGTTTCGAAAAGCTGATAGTTGTCGTGGAAGGAGAAGGCCGGGTAGCCGATGCGGCCGTCTTTTACCGCGGCGTCCATGAATTCCCCGAGTTTGAAATTTACCAGCTTATCCCAGACGCTTATGTTTAGGTTATGGGCCAGGTAGAAGTCTATTCTGGAGACCCTGAGGCGATCGAGCTGCTCGTCGAGGTACCGGTCCATGTCGGACCGGCTCGTGATCAGCCAGGTCGGCATCTTGGTTGCCAGAAGAACCTTCTGCCTATAACCGTCGGCCAGGGCCTCGGCCACCAGCGGTTCGCTGGCCCCCGGGTTGTTTCGGCTTGCGCCGCTGTGATAGGGATAGGCCGTGTCTACGTAATTGACTCCCCGATCGATGGACGTTCGGATCATGTCTATGGCCAACTCTCGGTCGATATCCTCGGGGTTAGAGCTTTTGAGGGGCAACCTCATGCAGCCAAAGCCAAGGATGCTACCCGGCTCCCCGGTTCGGCCTATGTTTCTTTTGGTAATCATCGATCCTCCGTAATTTCGGGCCAAATTCCGAGGGCCCGGGTCAAGGGTTTCAGGCAAATTCTTTTTCGTCGGGATCGGTCGAGAAAGCCGGGGCGGTAAAAACCATCAATTTGGACTTGGGGTCCTTCCAGGCGTCCGGTGGGAGACCGGCCTTGACCGACGTATGCTGGGCGAATTCCAAGGGGGACCAACGGTACTCGGACGCGACCGATGGCAGCAGGACCCCCCTTCCCCTGGGGTGAAGGAGGTAAAGCCCGTCGCGACCTATGACCAGATCGTCCAAGCTGGAAAGGGGTTTTGGTTCGGACAAGACCGAGATGGTGATGTCCAGGGCGCCCAGCTCGCCCAGGGACAACGGCGGGAACCTGGGATCCTGGAAAGCCGCCGCCAAAGTCATCTCCCGGATGGAATCGGAGAGCAGGGCCGAGAAATCGAAACGCCCGATGCAACCCCTCAATTCGCCGTTCTTTTTAAGGGTAACGAAAACGCCGCCCCGCGAATCACCCAGATCCGGGCCCTTCGGTCGAGGTTGATCGTTTAATTTTTTCTCCAGTATCTCCCGGGCCCAATCTAAGATTTGGCCCTTTAGTTCGGCGGAAAGCTCGCCCCCCTGGGGCGGTATTTTTTCGTTGGATTGGTCTGGCATCGGAAGAACCCTTGCCGCGAGACAAGCGGGCGGATCTTTTTGGAATATTGGGCTCAAAAGGCGGTAGGCTCGCCCTGGCAAAGCGTTAGGCGGCCCGGCTTGGCGTCGACCCGACGTCGTGGGAAGGCGGGGGCGAAAAAACCCCCCGAGCCTTAGGAAGGCCATGGGTTATCGGGGCTAACCGGCGGTTGGGTTTCTTTGGCCCGGACCGGGTCGCCTTCTGAATGGATTACCTATTTTAACCCCGGATCAAAGCCCTGTCCACAACTTAGAATTTGGGGTTATAATGTCCCCGAGGAATATCGCTCCGGGGAAACTATTTTAACTGGAATTTTTTGCCTTTTTTCATTAAAATAACAAAATTATTGTAATTTTTAACTTACAATAATATTTAAATAAACAAAGAAATTTTGTTAAAATTTTTTATTATGTGATTATTGCTAAGAAATAAACGCTATGGGTTGACAATTAAGTTTGAATCACTATAGTTGAAAAAGAGGAGGGCGGGGGATTTGCTCTCGAACCTTCCCGGCCGAAAGGACATGGGTCTTACGGCCGGGGGTTCGTTCCGTTTTGGGCTATAGGCGAATACCAAAGCCAAAGGGGGTTAGTGGTTAAATTAGCCGCCTTATTTTTTGAGCCGACGGCCATCTCATAAAACCGCCCCTATAGGAATAGGGACGGTTTGTCGGGACCACGATCCAGCTTTAGCTCGTTTAGGCATTGGGCCAGGCGGTAGAAATCGGCCCATAGGGCTTTTTTCGTGGCCAAAGCGTCCAACGTCCTGTCCTTGAGCAGCAGGAGCAATCTCTCGGTTTCCCGAAATCTCGCCGGCCTGGCCTTAATGCCCTGCCATGCGTCGATCAAATCGCTCAAGGCTTGTAAAACGGCCGCAGCGTAGGATGGACTGCGACAATCCGATTCTAAGGGTTCCGGATCGCCTTGGGCATCCTGAGGCCGGCAATAACGTACGCGATCCATGGTTCGATCGAATCGTACATGAGTGCCGCCCAAGCCGCCGGCTAGAAAGCTGGCCGTCAGCTCGTAGTCATTTAGCATGCCCATGTTTTCCTCCGTGAAACATGTCCCCTTTCGGGGAGTTTAACTCGGCATCCTTGCCGAAAACCATTCATCCGCGCCGAAAGCCGATAAAAGCTCGCGGCACAGCTTACCCCTTCTCCTTTCCGGCGTTCCGTCGCGCCGTAAAATTAACACGGATAGCGGTGAGATTGGCGATAATGATCAGACAGCGCTAGACCGCCTTCTAACGCCTTTCTTGTCTTATCGGTCATAAGGTGGAAAACATTAGCCCTTTCTAATATATATTTCCAGGTCCACTAAAACTAAACCCGGCTATTGCTATTGCCGGGTGATCTTGTTTAATAACACCTTTAATCGCATAGTTAAAATTTAATTAACCATTTACAGAGCGTTAAGCATTTTGATTTCAACTGATTTAACCTGAAAAATTAACTTGACGTAACATTTTTTTATCTTACTCTGAAAAAGCCGTAATACAGGCTTTTTAACGCTTTCAACCGGCTAAAGCAAACTAGCCGGTTTATCTCTCTTTTTGCTGGAGAATTAATTTGCAAGAAGTTATCTCACAGGCCATCCAAAGCGTCCTGACCCTTCTATTGATGGGTTCGTTGGGTTTTTATTTCGAGCGGCGCGGCTGGGCCGGCCCCAAGGTCAAGGAATTCTTACCGGTACTGGTCATAAGGGCGGCCTTGCCGCTGTATCTTTTTTCGACCACGGTAAGGGATCTGACAAAAGGGGAAATCCCAAGGATCGTCACCGACGCGGGCGTGGCCGCCATTTCCATAATCATCACCTTCACCATATCCATGTTGGTCTTCAAAATAGCCAAGATGGAGAGAAGCCGCCGGGGCATCTTCTGCGTCGCCTTTACCTTCTCCAACACGATGTTCATCGGGATGCCCATAAACCTGGCCCTCTTCGGCGATCAGGCCCTGCCCCACGTCATCTCCTATTTCTTTTTCAACTCCTTTTGCTTTTGGACGATAGGCAACTACATGATGAGCCTTGACGTCCCAGGGCGGCCGGCGGCCATCCTAAGCCGGGCCACCCTAAAGCGCCTCTTTTCCCCGCCGATCGTGGGTTTCCTCGTCGGGCTTCTGGTGATTTATTTCTCCATCCCCCTGCCGAGGTTTTTCACCCAGGCCGCCTCCTCCATCGGGGCCATGACCACCCCGGTGGCCATCATTTATATCGGCATGGGCCTGGCCGATCTGAGCTGGTCTTCGTTTAAGCTGGACAAGGATCTTATCCTCATGATTTCCGGGCGTTTCCTGATCTGCCCGTTGGTGACTTTGCTGGCGTGCCTGGCCTTTAACCTACCCACCCTGACCAGTCAAGTCTATTTTATCCAATCGTCCCTGCCGGTCGTCGCTTCTTGCTCAATCTTGGCTGGGTATTACCGTTCAGATACCGTTTTTGCCGTGATGGTGGTCTCCATAACTACTTTGATGTCAATAATTACCGTACCTATATTTAGAATAATAACGTCTTTTTTCTAAAATTATTCTAAAAACCAGTAAAGCGGCCTAATGGGCCGCTTTACTGGTTTTCCTATTGGCGAAATTTTAAGAAGCGTCAGACGTTGTGGTTAGCGAATCAGTCCAAAGGACCCTTGAAACCTGGTGTCCTGGCCCAGCCATCGATTCGCGTTTTCGGCCTCTCCGGAAACCCGCCGAAATCCTCCCAGATTTTCTCTGGCAGCGGTGGCGGGGTTTTGCCGCGTAATTTCCTTAGCTTGACCCTTACCGAGTTCCAAAACCCGATCACCCCGACTAAAACCTTAACCCCAAGGTGCCCTATCGGCACCTCCGTCCCGTAGCTGCGCCGCATCTTCAGGACGTCGTTGGCCTGGCTGATGAACATCGGGCCGTTCAAGGTCAAATCGATGACCTTCACCTGGCCCTCGGGGGTGACGATAAAATTACTGAGGACGGCGTCGTTGGAAGCCAGCCCATAATCATGGAGGATAGACAGTGACTCCGCCACGTTGGCCAGCCAGGGGCCCGGCGTCCGAAAGACCAACGGCGCCCCTTCCACGTAATTTTCCCTTATGAAACTGTGCCCAGGCACGAACTCGGCGATGACGTAAGCCTCCTGGCAATAACGCCCTTCCATCTTCTCGGAAACCAGGTAGATATCCTGGACCACGGGGCAGCCCTTGTTCAGGGCTTGTGACGTCTTGTTTATAAGCCTGGAATATTGGGTGCCAAAAAAACGGATGAACAGGCGTTTCTCAAGGCGCCGCTCCCTGAAATCGATGTCCGAATGGGTTTTGATCACGAACTCCCGGCCAAAGGCCTTTACCCTGTGGACGGTGCGGTAAAGCGATCCGGTCGCCATTCTCTGGCCGGTGAGCCGGCCGCTTTGAAAATCCCTGAGCAGCCCCCTGTAATCGGTGCCGTCGTCCTTCCACTGGGTCCTCCAGGGACCTTCGAACTCGGTGGCTATGGTTGGAGCGGCAGCCTCTGTCTCGTACAAGGCTTTTAGCGAATTATCCTGTATTAAATTTTCATTATCCATTTTTCTTACTAAAATGCATTCAATTATGCGGTTAAAAAATAAAAGTATAGAAATAAGAATATTAAATTTTTATCAATATACTAAAAAACAATTAATAGTTTTTTGCCTATATCAGGCTTGATATTTTTCTATCAATCAGCGGGAAATTCGTTACCGTCTTGGCCCCGGCCCAAAATAGTCGGCCAAAACCTTGGAGGCCACAAAATCGCTGCCGGCCTGCGTCAAGTGATGGGTGTTCGAATACAAAGGCAGTTTTTCCTCCGATAGGACGAAGCATTTGTCTGCCGGGCAAAAGGCTTGGTCGGTCCTTATAATGGTGGCCCCGTTAATCCGGTCCAAGCGATCGAGGTAGCCGTCATAGTGTTTAAGGGCCTCCTCCCTGGAAGGCAACGGGGCGGAACCCTTGAAGGGCCTGGCCAGGTAATTTCTCGGGTCGAGCTCCAACCCAGGCCAGTCGGCCAAAATAAAGACTTTTTTCCCGGCGTTGTTTAAAAAGTCAACCGTTTTTTGGAGCGACTCCATGTACAGATCCAAGGCGGTGACCTGGCCTTCTGGATCGGTTACCGGGTCCGGCGGGAGCTTTTTTAAACTGGCCGTTTCCTGCGAAAAACGAAGCACCAACAATACGGTTTCTATTTTGGGATCGTTTTCGATGAACGCGTAGTAGCGTTTCATGAGATCGCGCCACTCGTTAAGCTCCCTCGGGCGCACCATCCTGTCGGAGCCAAGCATGGGCCTTATCTGGGTCTCAGTCCCTAACATGAGCGTGTTGACGCCCCTTTGGGCGTTCAGTTCGCTTAGCCCCGGAAAAACCGAGATCCCGTGGCTGTCCCCAAGTATGAGCATGGTCTTACTTGAGCCGACGTTTTTCACCCGGCAGAAAATATTCCTGTAAGGCGTGAAACCCAACCCGTTAAGGCATTCCCGATCGCTAGTCTTTATCGAGTTGGCGAATGTCTCAAACACCTCCGGGGAATAACCCGCCGTCTCGGTCCTGGCCTTGGGCCATGCCCCCATCCATATGGACAGGCCCACGACGGCCAATAAACCCATCGACAGGATTAGGGATACGTGTTTCGCCTTCCTTCGGCCAGGGGAAAACCTGATCGGTTTTTCCGCCAGATGATACGTTAGGGATGCCAAGGCGATTGAACTAACGAGGAAAACGAGCCTCGTTAGATCCGAGTGGCGGGTCCCAAAGGTCATGACGTTGGCGAAGGCCACCATGGGCCAGTGCCACAGGTACAAAGGGTAGCTGATTAGCCCCAAGTATCTCATGCCCTTATTGCCAAAAAGGAGCCCGTTTACGGGGTTGGCTTGCCCGGAGGCGATCAAAAGCCCCGTCCCCAGAACGGCGAAATAATTCCTCCAGATTGGGTACTCCTGGGAGTCCGCGGCCACGGTCACGGCGGTAAGGACCAAGGCCATCCCGAAAAAAGCCATCACGGCCTCAATCGGTCGCCAGTTTCGACCCTTTAAAGGGGTCGTTAACCAGCCCTTCGTTTTCCCAAGGTAATCCGAGACCCCCGATCCGCCTAAAACCGCGACGATGGAAATTAGGACGCCAGCGAGTAATTCCCAGGCCCTGGTAATGGGGCAATAAAATTTGGCTTCTTCGCTGTCTATTATGAAATTAACCGTTAATGAAAAAACAAAAACGATTAAAAAAAACAGTCCAAGAATTTTAATTGGACTCTTTAATGTACTTTTAGATATCTTATATAGTATATATATAGATAAAGGAAAAACGATATAGAACTGTTCTTCTATGCCAAGGCTCCAAAGGTGCAAGAGAGGTTTTAACGTGGCGACTTTATCAAAATAACCGCTCTCGCCCCAAAGGATTAAATTTTCAAAGCTTAGGGTCCCCCCAAGGATATGCTTTCCCAGGGTCCGGAATTCGTCCGGGTACAAAAGTAGCCAACCGGCTAAGCAGGTAGCCGCCAAGACCAAAATCAAGGCGGGAAAGATACGCCGGACCCTGGCCAGATAGAAACCCGCGAAGCTAAACCTATCGCCAACCAAACCCCTTAGGATCAAACTGGAAATAAGATAGCCGGATATAACGAAAAAAACGTCGACCCCTACGTATCCTCCCATGAGCCCTTTTGGGGCTATGTGGTAAACTACCACCGATAAGACAGCCAAGCCTCTGAGGCCATCGATATCGCCGCGATAAGACGAGGCACTAGAAAAATCAGTCATTTAATTTAGCTTCCAAGGCATCCGTATCTTACATTAATTATAACTTAATTTTACAAAGTTTCACAAGGCCTTTTTGGGACTTGATACGTTCACTAATGTAAGTGCGCGCAACCTTTGCCTGTTTCGCCCTTGCCCATTTACGAACTAGAGCGGTTGTTGGGATAACAGGGCATTTTTGGGTGGGAGAAGACACCTTTTCCCCCTAACCGAGGCCCAGCCAAGCCAAGGCTTCACCGGAAATGCCCCAAGGTGGGTGAGGTGGCGGCCAAAGCCGTCAGGCAAGCCCAAGGCCGGAACGAAACCGTCCTGGCAGTCGTCACGGCAACGGCCGGGGCCCTAAAGCGGACGTCGAAGGCGTCAGAATGACCCCAAGCGGGGCCATCGCTACCTTTTTTCAGGCCTGGCCACCGCTTCAGGTTGGTCCAATCCCTTATCGCCAATTTTCACTTGCTGGGCCGATCTTTGACACTTAATTATAAGCCATTTATTAGCTGAAATAGCCAAACGAAAGTCAATTACCTACCAATTTAGGCTAAATTTCGCTAACAGGGTTATGGGGGCGCCATGTCGTGCCCCGTGATCGCCGTTCGTTCGGGGAAGCGCCAGCCGCTAAAGGCCCAGCGTCCGGCCGCAGGCAAAAACACCGCCCTAGGGCCAAAGTTTTGCCCTAGGGCGGTGTTTATACCAACCGATAATTGGCCCTATATCCCCTATTTACCGACGTATGTACCTTCAGCTTTGCCCGTCCCAATTGCTTTCTTGTCCTTTTTCAGGGCTTCCACTGTAAAAACATATCTATAGGTTTGATTTTTTGGCGGATGGGGTCCTTTGTAACTGGAACTAAGGGCCCCGCTGGGGATGACGAAACTGGTCTGGCTAGGCTCGATAACGATTTGCCCTCCGCCGTGTTTGTACCGTTTGGAGTCCAAGTCTTTGAGACCCACTTTTAGCCTGGCGGTATCCGGGGGGATGTTCGTTACCTCAGTGGCCGGACTTGGGGCACTTGGCCCGCGGTTGTCCCCCCCAAACTCAAAAGAAACGCCTAAGGGGGCCACGTCTTGGGCCGCCGTTACCCCAACGAAAAATAACGTTGCGAAAAAATCGTTAAAATAGAGACAAAAAAGATTTTGGTGGCAATCACCTTCGAAATGATGGCCATAAATTATCCTTTCTAGCATTTGTTACTATAGTTGGATAGCTAAAAAGGTATAAATATGAAAATATAGTAGTTCAACGGCCCAATATGTTACGGTTTATTTTTTCCAATCATGCCGGCGAGTTAAACAAATGTCAAGGGAAAACCTTAGCTTTAGCTTTCTGGCGACTTGGTCTCAAACCAAGGTAGCAGCTTATCGAACCGCAAAAACACCGGCTTCCTGGCCGAGGTCTTGGGTCGCTTCGAGGGGGGGTGGTTGAGATGACCGGTAGTCACATTTTACGACTCTCCATTTTTTGGCGCGACCGTGTTGTTATATGACGCCTTGGATTGTCCGAAAA
>JAITKA010000037.1 GCA_031278635.1 Deltaproteobacteria bacterium
GTAGATCAATCGAGAACCGCTGTCAATAGCCCCCGGCCAGGGAACACCATCCGGCCAGCTTTAAGGCGCCTTCGCCCACGTGAACGGCCGGGTTAGCTAAGGGTGGCCTACTTTCGCCAGAGAAAATTGGGCCATTTTGGCCCACTTTTCAGCGAGAATTTCCATTCGCCCATGGGAACGGCCGGGTTAGGGTGGCCTACTTTAGCCAGAGAAAATTAGGTCAATTTGGCCCAAGACCCCCCTGGCCTGGGAACACCATCCGGCCAGTTTTAAGGTGCCTTCGAACACGGGATGGCCGGGTTAGGATGCCTACTTTTGCAATAGAAAATTAGGCCATTTTGGCCCACTTTTGACAGAGAAAAATGGGCCATTTTGGCCTACTTTTGGGTGAGAATTTCCATTAGCCCATGGGAACGGCCGGGTTAGGGTGGCCTACTTTTGCAAGAGAAAAGTAGGGCATTTTGGCCCACATTTGCCAGAGAAAAATTGGTCATTTTGGCCCACTTTTGCGTGAGAATTTTCATTCGCCCATGGGAACGGCCGGGTTAGGATGGCCTACTTTTGGATGAGAAATTTGGGCCATTTTGGCCAACTTTTGCCTGAGAATTTCCATTCGCCCGGACCCATGGGCATGGCCTAGGCCGGGGCCTGGCCCGGTCGTCCTGGGCCAGTTTCCTTAGGGCTGGGAAGGCCGAGGCGAGCCGGAAGCGGGACTTGGTTATTCCTGATATTTTTTTGAAGCCTCTCACCGGTCTTGACAAGACGGGCCGGGGGTAATATAACTGTATGGCAAAGCGAAAATAATTCCAAAGGCCCAATGGCCTTGATTCCCCATTCCAAACATAGCCTGAAATCCGCCTAGGCGGTTACTTTTGGGCCCTCGCTAAACCCGCTTAGCGGCGTCAGGGAGATCGTTACCTGGCTCGGGGGCATTACCTTTTTGCCCAAGGAGTCGGTTATGATCCGCCCGTCCAAGATCCCCTCGCCAGAGTCCTTCGCTTCCATCCCCCCGCCCGTCCCCCGCCAAACGGGGTCGGTCCGGCTAAAGATCCTTCTGTTCGATTGCCGAGATTCTTTCACCCAAAACCTGGCCCAGGCCATGGACGAGATCGTGGGGCCTCGCTCAAGGCTGGACGTCATTCGCCATGACGCGGTCGATTTGGCCAAGGCCGCGGAATACGACCGTATCGTGCTCTCCCCGGGGCCGGGTATCCCGGGGGAGACACTGAACCTCATCCCGCTGATTCGTCGCCTGGCCCCGAGGGTGCCCATTTTGGGCGTCTGCCTGGGCCACCAGGCCTTGGCCGAGGCCTTTGGCGGGAGGCTCTTAAATTTAAAAAACGTCTTCCACGGCATCAAATCCAAGGTCAAAATTTTGGCAAAAGACCGTCTTTTCGCCGGGCTCCCCGACGAGATAGAGGGGGGAAGGTACCACTCCTGGGTGGTCGATCGAAAGGGCTTACCGAAAGAATTGGAAGTCACGGCCGAGGATGCGGATGGCCGGATCATGGGCATATCCCACCGCCTCCACGAGGCCCACGGGGTCCAGTTCCACCCTGAGTCAATCCTGACCCCCGTTGGCCCGCTGATACTAAAAAATTTCCTGTTTCTCTGACCAAACGGACCGTAAGCGGCGGGCCAAACCGAGGCCCGAAAGGGGGTAAAAATGGAATTCGTAAAACCCGAGATAGTCAGGCAAACCATGAACGATCTGGGCCGGGAGAGGCGGCCGTTTCTCTTTGCCGTGGATTTCGAGTTAACGGAGGGTTTCGTCGTGCCGGAACCCCAAAGCGGCGCCGGGGTATTCTTCTCGGTCCATGGCCAGGGCCACGGTCTTGGCCCCAGGCCGGCGCCCGCGAAAGGCGAGGCGTGGATAGAGGCCAGGCCGGAGAGTTTGGCGGAATACAAGAAAAAATTCGGGATCGTCCAAGCGGGCCTGGCCAGGGGGGATTCGTTTTTGGTGAACCTAACGATAAAAACCCCGGTCGAGTGCCCCCTGAGCCTCGAGGAGATTTTTTCGCTTAGCGACGCCCCTTACGGGCTCTGCGTCCCTGGCCGATTCGTTTCGTTTTCCCCGGAGACCTTCGTGAAAATCGAGCCGGGCGGTACCGTCTCGACCTACCCCATGAAGGGCACGATCAACGCCGACATTCCCGGGGCTGAGAAAATCATCATGGACGACTTTAAGGAAGCGGCCGAGCATGCGACCGTGGTCGATCTGCTCAGAAACGACCTAAGCCTGTCGGCGAAAAAGGTCAGGGTCAAACGCTACCGTTACGTGGAGCTCCTTAAAACCAGCCGCCGGGAGATCCTTCAGGTCAGCTCCGAGATCGTGGGCGAGCTGGGGGAGGGCTTCCACCGAAGCATCGGCGACGTCATCTTTAAGATGCTTCCGGCCGGTTCGGTGTCCGGGGCCCCGAAGGAATCGACCTTGGACATCATAAGGCGGTCGGAGGGCATTCCCAGGGGCTTTTACGCCGGGGTGTTCGGCCTCTACGACGGGAACCGGTTCGATTCCGGGGTTTTGATACGCTTCGTCGAGGAGGAAAACGGCCAAAAATTCTTTAGGTCCGGCGGGGGGATCACGGCCCTGAGCCTCCTGGAGGATGAGTATAACGAGGCCTTGGATAAAATCTACCTGCCCTTCGCCCCGAAAAAGGCCGTGGCCGTTTAAGGCCAAATACCGGCTTTTGCGCTTTCGGTAGAATTCGGGCCGCGGCCTAGCCGGGTTGTGCCCGCACAATACAAATGTCCGTTTTACGGGATTGTGTCCGCGCAATACGAATGTCCACCGGCGCGGCAGATAGTGTCCGCACAATACAATTATCCGCAACCGGGAAGTAGCCACACAATACAATTGCCCGAGGGGAGATTTTGACCACACAACACAAGTAACCGGGGCCGGGAAAGAGACGCACAATAAGAATGTCCGCAACGGAGAGGCTTGTGTATTGACAACGCGAATGTCCTCAGGAGCGCAGTATTGCCTTCGCGTTAAACGATTTCCCGCCTTACCCATATTGTGACCGCACAATACAAAGGTCCGCATAAGCTGGTTGTGTAGGCACAATACGATCGTCCTCTGGCGGGCCAGATTGTGTCCGCATAACACAATTATATGGGGCCGGTAATTAGCCACACAATACAATTGACCGAGGCCCGATTGTGACCTCACAATACAAATGTCCGCAATGCGGGATTGTATCCGCACATTAAAATTGTCCGCTTTGCCGGATTGTATCCACACAATACAAATGTCCGCTGCTGGATTGTATCCACACAATACAGATGTCCGCTGCCGGGTTGTAGCCGCACAATACGAATGTCCGCCGCCTTGCCGGGGAGGGAACCAGCCGTGAAAGAGACCTTTTTTATCGAGTCCATCAAATTGCTGGACGGGGTATACCACAACCTTGAGCTTCACGGCCGGAGGATGGCCAGGACGATGGAGGCTTTCTTTGGGGGCCGGCCTGGCTTCGAGCTTGGCGAGGCATTGCCGGGGCGGGTACCCCAAAAGGGGTTGTATAAGGTCAGGGTGGTCTACGGGCAACGGGTTCAATCCGTCGAGGTCCTGCCCTACGTTATGAGGGCGGTAAAAAGCCTGGAGGTGGTTGAGGCTGGCGGGATGGATTACTCGTATAAATATTTGGACAGGAGGGCCATCGATGGCCTTAAGGCCAAAAGCCGGGCCGATGACATCATTATCGCCGTGGATGGGTTCGTGAGCGATTCCTCGGCCGCCAATCTGGTCTTTGAGGGCGAGGGGGGGCTATTCACCCCGGGGAGGTGCCTGCTGGCCGGGGTGAAGCGGGAGAGTTTGTTGGCCATGGGCAGGATCGAAAGGGCGGACATCAGGGTAGGCGATCTGGTAAAATATAAAAGGGTACGGTTGATTAACGCCATGATCGACCTCGAGGATAACGTCTCGGTCGCTCGCGAGGCCATTGCCATGAATGGCCCCTGGTAGGGGATTTCTGGGATGGGTACGGGCGGCCAGGGGATTTGGCCCGGATGGGTGGGGGTGGTAAAGGGATGCCTATAGAGATTCCAGGGAAGTGTTTGGTCTGTCTGGTCGGGACGAGCGGGAGCGGCAAGAGCACCTTCGGGCGGAAGCATTTCCGGCCAACGGAGGTATTGAGCTCGGATTTTTTCAGGGGCCTCGTTTGCGACGACGAGACGGATCAAAGCTCCACGGCGGACGCCTTCGCCTGCCTGGTTCACGTGGCGAGGGCAAGGCTTAGGGCCGGAAGGCTCACGGTCATCGACGCCACCAACCTCAGAAGGGAGGATAGGCAGGTCTGGCTGGACATGGCCAGGGACTTTGGCCTGCCCGTCGTGGCCATCGTCTTGGATCCCGGGGAGGAGGTCTGCCGGGCCCGCAACGCCGCGAGGCCGGATCGGGTCTCGATGCCGGCCAGGGTCCTCACGAGGCAGGACTGGCTCCTGCGGCGGAGCCTGGGCCAGTTGAGGCGGGAGGGTTTCCTTCGGGTGAGTTACCTTGAGGGCGAGGCGGCCATAGGCGAGGCCAGTGTGGCCCTGGTGCGAACTTGCGGGGAGGGCGACGGCGGCTGAGGGTCATGGGCCCATGGTCCATGGTTCTGGCCTGGCCGGCGGAAAAGGAAAACCCCGGGGAGCCTTTGGGCGCCCCGGGGTTTTTGGTTTTAGGCCGGTCTCGATTCGGCTAGTTGATGGGGTAGAGGCCTTGGCTGGCCCGGAGGACCAGGGACCAGACCGGGCCCGGGAGCACGCCCAGGATGACCACCAGGAGGCCCAGGAGGGCGGCGCCGGCCGTGGCTATGAAGCTGCGGTCGAGGGCCAGGGTCTGGGCGCCCTTGGCCGGGATGTCCTCCTCGGTGTAGGCGTGGCGGACCAGCGAGAGGTAGTAAAAGATGGCTATGGCCGTGTTGACGCAGACCACTATGACCAGCCAGTCGTAGCCGTGGCCCCAGGCCGCGGTGATTAGCCAGAGCTTCCCGATGAAGCCGACCGTCGGGGGGAGCCCGACCAGGGAGAAGGCCGCGGCCATGAGCGAGAGGGCCAGGAGGGGCGAGCGGGCCGAGAGGCCGTTCAGGTCCTTGTAGGTCAGGTTACGCCCGTCGGCGGAGATGCGGCAGATGACCCAGAAGCACAGGAGGTTCATCAGGATATAGGCCATGGCGTAGAAGGCCGAGGCGGCCAGGCCCTCCGGGGTCCCCGAGACCAGGCCGACCAGGATGTAGCCGGCGTGGGCGACCGAGGAAAAGCCCAGCATGCGCTTCAGGTCCTTTTGGGCCAAGGCGCACAGGTTCCCGTAGGTGATGGAGGCCGCGGCCAGGAAGGCCAGGATGTCGGTCATCTCAAGGCCCGGGCTCAGGAGGGTGGCCAGGCGGATTAGGACGACTATGGCCCCGAGCTTGGGCAGGGTGGCCACGTAGGCGGCCGTCTCGTTGCCCGAGCCCTGGTAGACGTCCGGGCACCAGAAGTGGAAGGGGAAGAGGGCCAGCTTGAAGAACATGCCGCCAAGGAAAAGCGACAGGCCCACCACCGCCAGGGGTTTGGTGGCCAGCGACCAGTCAAGGGTCGCGAGCGCCCCGATGAAGGTGACGTGCTGGGAGGCGATGATGAGGCTTAGGCCGTAGAGGGCCAGGGCCGTGGCCGCCGCCCCGAAGAGGATGTATTTCAGGCCGGCCTCGGCGGCCGCCTTGGAGTGGGAGCGCTTGGGGATAAGGACGTACAGGGAGTACGAGGCCAGCTCCATGGCCAGGTACACGGCCACTAGCTCGGCGGCCGAGGAAAGGAGGATGAGCCCGAAGGCCGAGAGGGTCAGGAAGAGGAAATAATCCGGCCTTTGCTCGTCCTTGACCGTGGGCATCTTGACCGCGTTAAACCAGGCCACCAGATAGCCAAGCGATATCAGTATCTTGAAAAACTGGCTTAGCCCGTCCACGGAGTAGGCCCCGAAGAACTGGACCGAGGGGTTGGAGACCAGGCCCGGCATGGAGACGAAGGCTATCACCGCCGAGGCTATGGCCGCCAGCGGGCAGAGGTTTAGGAGAAAACCCGAGACCGATGGGGTTTTGGCCATGGCCGCGCCGAACAATAATATGACCAGGGCCAGGAAGATAATCTCGGGCCCAAGCTGGCAGAGGTTTAGGTTCAAGGCGTCCATCACTTGACCTCCGGGGAGGCCGGGGTGGCCGGCCTGGTCGCCACGGGTGGGGCGGCTGGGGCATCAAGATCCCGCTCGTAGAAAAGCCCTTGGGGCTTGCCGGTGGGCGAGGTAAGGTAGATGACGTTCACGGACTCATTCTTGGCCTTAAACTGGGCCAAGGTGTCCTCCACGCTGGGGGTTATGAGTCCCAGGACCCTGGTGGGGGCCAAGCCCAGGTAGATGACTAGGGCAGCGGGGATGATCAGATAGGCCCATTCTTTTTTCTTCAGGTCGGCCCAGCCCTTCCCTTCCGGGGAGGGCGGCTCGCCCCAGGCCATCTTCAGGGTGACCTTAAGGATGTAGGCCGCGGCCAGCAAGGCGCCGGGGATCACGGCCAGGCCCAGGCCCAGGCTTTCCCTGAAGGCGGCCAGGATGACCAGTATCTCGCCCACGAAACCGTTGGTCCCGGGGAAGCCGAAGGAAGCCAAGCCGAAAAGGCCCCAGAACAGCATGAAGTGGGGGAGGTACTTCCCCAGGCCAAGGTTTTTGGAGATCTCCCGGCTATGGCTGCGCTCATAGACGGCCCCGATCATCATAAACAAGGCGCCGGTGATGATGCCGTGGTTCAGCATCTGGAAGATGGCCCCCTTGACCCCTTCGGGGCTAAAGAGGAATATGCCTAAGGTCACGAAGCCCATGTGGGCCACGGAAGAGTAGGCGATAAGTTTTTTTATGTCGTTCTGGCCCAGGGCTATGGCCCCGCCGTAGATTATGGAGGCGACCGATATGGCGATCATCATGGGGGCGAAGTGGACCGAGGCCAAGGGGCACATGGGTAGCGAGAAGCGCAAGAACCCGTAGGTACCCATTTTCAGCAGGACCGCCGCCAGGATCACCGAGCCGGCCGAAGGCGCCTGGACGTGGGCCGCCGGGAGCCATGTATGGAAAGGAAACATGGGGACCTTGATGGCGAAGGCGATAAAGAAGGCCAAAAAGATCCAGTATTGGAATGTATATGAGAAACCTTTGACCATAAGCTCCGGTATATAAAAGGTACCGCCGCTTATCCTTAGGGCCACTATGGCGACCAGGAGAAGGGTGCTTCCGGCCAAGGTGTAGAGGAAGAACTTTATCGAAGCGTAACGCTTTTCGTCGCCGCCCCAGATGGCTATCATCAGGTACATCGGGATAAGCAGGGCTTCCCAGAAGACGTAGAACAAAACCAGATCCAAGGCCGAGAAGACGCCCACGCAGGCCGTGGTCATAAGGAGCAGGCAGACGTGGAACTCCTTGACCCGCCGCCCGATGTAGGTCCAGGAACATAGGACGCAAAAGGGCAGCGTGAGGACCGAGAGCCAGACCATTAGGATGCTTATGCCGTCCACGCCCATGGCGTAATTCAGGCCCCAGCCCTCGGCCCAGGGGATTAGTTCCTGGAACTGAAAGCCGGTTTCGGCCTTAAAGCCCAATAGGGGTATGGCCAGCAGGACCTCCAAAATGGAAGCGATGAGAGTCACCTGCCTAACCCTTATCTCGCTTTTGATCGGGGCCAAGATTATGGCCGCGAGCACCGGGAAGAAGGTCAGGACGGTCAATACCGGGTAGTAACTAGTTTGATCCATTAGGGTATCCACCGGGGGTACCAAAAAGGGCCTCGGCGAGGCCGATTTTGGGAGCGATAGTATTAACCTCGCGGGTTAGGGGAAGGCCTTTTCCGCGAACCTGATTAAAAACCGTACCAGAAGAAGGCGAAAATCAAGAGGCCAAGGACGACCATGAGGCCGAGGTAGTGCTGGAGACGGCCGTTTTGGAGAAAGGCCGTGACCGTGCCGATACCCTTGACCCCGTAAGCCGAGCCATCGACTACGCCGTCGATGGCCTTACGGTCGAACCAGGAGGTCGAGATGCCGCAGGCCTTTAGGAACCTGAGGCCAACCTTGTCCCAGACCACCGTCCAGACGTTATCGATGGCGGCGCAAGGACGGCATATGAGAAACAACACGGCCCTGCCGATAAGGCGGTAGAACCAGTCGAAGTCGAGGTTAAGGGCTTTGTGGGGCTCTATCACCTTTCTCATGACGTAGAAGGCCAGTCCGGAGAAACCCAGGAGCATGGCGGCTTGGATGACGTTCCAGGGCGTCCAGGGGACGAACATGCCGCCGGGCACGTCCTGATACGGCAGATAGCGGTAAAGCATGTCGGGGTAGAGGCCCTGGGCGAGGCAAAGGATCGCCAGAAGGGCCATGCCCACGTACATGTTGGCGGGGATGGGCTTAAGCTCCCTGTTGGGATCCGGGGCCTTGCCGCCCCAGAAGGCGAAATAGGGGAGCTTTAAGCCGACCGAGATGAAAGTTCCCACGGCCGCCAGCTCGAGACCCAGGGCCACCCAGGTCCTGTGGGCCTCGGCGGCCCCGGCTATGGTCATGGTCTTGGACACGAAGCCGTTAAACAGGGGCATGCCGGAGATCGACAGGGCCGCCACCATGTAAAAGACCATCACCCAGGGTAGCCTTGAGGCCAGACCCCCCAGCTCGTCCAGCTTTTGCGTGCCGGCGGCGTAGAGGACGGTACCGGCGGCCATGAACAAAAGCCCTTTATAAAGGATGTGGGCGTAGGCGTGGGCGCTGGCCCCGTTGATGGTCATGTAGGTGCCCACCCCGATCCCGGCCACCATGTAGCCGACCTGGCTGACGATGTGGTAGGAGAGGATGCGGCGGGCGTTATTCTCCATCGAGGCGTAGAGGACCCCGTAAACCGCCATGATCGTGCCGGCCACGGCCAGTATCTCCCAGCCAGGGAAGGCCCTGGCCAGGACGTAGACGGCCGTTTTCGTGGTGTAGGCGCACATGAAGACCGAGCCGGTGACGGTCCCCCGGGGGTAGGCGTCGGGAAGCCATGCGTGGAGCGGTACCACGGCGGCGTTCACGCAAAAACCGGCCAGGATAAGCCAATCGGCGTAGGTGGCGGTTTGGGCCTCGATCGGGCCAAAGTCAAAGGACTTGGTTATGCTATACCTCAGAAGCAGCCCGGCCAGCAGGAGAAGGCCCCCGGCCACGTGGTACATGAAATACCTAAAGGCGGCCAGGACCGACTCCCTGGTCCTGTTGAGCATGACCAAGAAAGTCGAGCCTATGCTCATGAGCTCCCAGAAGACGAAAAGGGTCAGGTAGTCGCCGGCCATCAGGCAACCAAAGCCACCCGTCACGTAAAGCAGGGCGGCCATGTGCTGGCCCTTGTCGTTCACGTGGAGGGAGAAGATGATGCCGGCAAGGCTCATGATGGCGAAGACCTGGGAAAAGATCCGGGAGAGGGGATCCACGTGTCCCAGCTTCAGCTTTAGGCCCAACCATTCGAGGGTCAGGTGATCGCCCGGGGCGTTAACGAAGGCCGCGTATATAGCCGCGATGGGCGGAAGCAGCAGCAACCATTTCCACCGGCGGTTGCCGGGCAGAAAAGGTAAGACCACCGCCATCAACAGGAAGGCCAGCGAAGGATGGTAGAAATCAGAGGTCGCCATAGTGGTCCTCGGGCCGTTTAATGAGGGGTTGGATGATCTTTTTTACGACGAAAACCATGACTAGTCCCGCCACGAGGCCAAAAACCGGCCAAAAGAAGGGGTAAGAGTCAACCCCGAAGTGGGGATGGTGATTGGGTATGACCACCCCCAGCGCGGCTATGACCAGAAGTATGGCGAAAAAAACGTTACGCCATACCCTTGGTCGGCCGGGGGCCAGTTGGTCGGCTAAAAACCGGCCCAAAAAGCATTTTTGTTCATCGTTGGGCATGTATTGTCCCTCGTTAAAATGAGGTTGCTTGGCTGAAAAAAATTGGGGACTCCGGAAAATTTCCGTGGGCGCCGCCTTGGGTAAGCCCTACCCCCGCGGCCAAGGCCAAGGGGGCCCCGGCGCTAGTTAAATTGCCCGAAGGCCTTGATAAAGTTAAGGAAAAGCTCGGGAAAGAGGCCCAGGGCCACAGACACGACGCTGGTGAAGACCAACGGCACGACCATGGACAACGGGGCTTCCTTGCATTCCTCGATGTGTGAGCCCGGTTCCGGGGCCAGGAAGAAGGCCCGGTAGAATATGGGCACGAAATAGCCGGCGTTTAGCAGGGTCGAGCACAAAAGGGCTATCAGGAGGACCAGTTGGCTTTGGTCCAGGGCCCCGTTGACCAGGTACCATTTGGAGACGAAACCGCAGACCGGGGGCATGCCTATCATGGACAGGCTGGCCAGGCCAAAGGCCCCGAAGGTCCAGGGCATCTTGCGGCCCAGGCCGTTCATCATTTTTATGGATTTCAGGTGGCTGGCCACGTAAATGGCCCCGGCCCCGAAAAACAAAGTGATCTTGGAAAAGGCGTGGTGGCCGATATGCATGAGCCCGCCCTGGACGGCCATCGGGGCGGCCAGGGCCACGCCTATGATCACGTAGGAAAGCTGGCTTACGGTCGAGTAGGCCAACCTGGCCTTGATGTCGTCCTTGGTCAGGGCTATGAACGAGGCGGCGACAATGGTGAAACCGGCCACGTAGGCGGTGGGCAGCGACAGGCCAAGGGAAGTCATGGTGTCGGTCCCGAAACCCGAGAGGATTATACGGCTAACCGAGAAGACGCCTGCCTTGACCACGGCCACGGCGTGCAGCAAAGCCGAGACGGGGGTCGGGGCGACCATGGCCGAGGGCAGCCAGTTATGGAAGGGCATCAGCGCCGCCTTGGCCAAGCCGGCTATGAAAAGCACGTAGGTGAGCCTGACCAGGTTGGGATGGGCGGCGATGACATCGGCCGAGAAAATGCCGTGCTGGATGTCGCCCAGGGGGAAATCCAGGGTACCGGCCAGCACGTAGGTCAGGGCCATGGCCGGCAGGAGGAAGAGCTTGGAGGTACCGACCAGGTAGACCAAATATTTCTTCCCGCCGTAAAAACCTTCCTCGTCCTGATGGTGGGCCACAAGCGGGTAGGTGAAGATCGATATTACCTCGTAGAAGAGATAAAGCGTGAAGACGTTGGCGGCCAGGGCCACGCCCACGGCCCCGAATATGGCGATGGCGAAGCAGAAGTAGTAGCGCGTCTGGGCGTGCTCCTTAAGGCTCCGCATGTAGCCGATGTTGTAGCTGGTGGCGAAGACCCACAGAAAAGGCGCGACGAAGGCGAAGATGATGCCTAGGCCGTCGACGGCGAAGGAGATCGTGATCCCCGGCAGGATCGTGAAGAGCTCGTAACGGTAGATGTGACCGCTCAAGACCGCCGGGGCGAAGCTTATGACCAGCAAGGCCGTTATGGCCCCGGCCACTATCGAGATACCTTCCCTAATGTTTTGGTTGCGACCGGCCACAAGGATGCCAAAAGGGGCCAGAAGGGTAACCAAAATGGGCCAAACCACGTTTACGCTATCGATTGGGGTCATAGAAATCATCCGCGAATATCCCCGAGGTTAATCGGGTGAAGGTTCCGGTCCGAAAGTGAATCCCTAAGGTGAATCGCTCGCTCTTCCCGGCTTTGGTGCCTAGGATTCAGTGCGAGGCCTCCGAGCCGTCGGCCCGGATTATAGAGACCTCGTCGAGGGTGACCTTGCCGAAGCGGCGCTGAACCACGAGTATCATGGCCAGGACCAGGGTGGCCTCGGCGGCGGCCAGGCCCATGACGAAAAGGGCCGCCAGCTGGCCGTGGACCTCGGAGGCGGGTACGCATTTGGCCGCGGCCACGATGGCCAAACCCGCCCCGTTGAGCATGAGCTCCACGCTGATAAGCATGCCCACCAAAGTCCGCCTGGTGACGAGGCCGGCTAGGCCTATGGCCAGCAAGAGAAGCGATGCCAGTAAGAATAGCGTCAGGGTGGTCATTTGGGGGCCTCGTCTGGGGTTGGCCTACGGCGCCAAGCCAGAAAGACGGCCCCGGCCATGGCTACCAGAAGGATAATTGAGATGAGCTCAAAGGAAAACACGTCGTTGGTGATCAGCCCCTCGCCCAAAAGCTTGGTGTCGGTTTGCCCGTAGTCCTTAAGCTCGAGCTTGGGGACGTTAATGATTATTAACGGCCCGAGGATGCCCAGCGGCAAAACGAAGGCAAAAAAGCCGTAAATGGCCGAGCCGATACCCGGTAGCTTGGATTCCTCGCCCTCGTTGGTGTTCCTCGTCAGCATTATGGCGAAGAAGATCAGGACGCAGACGGCCCCCACGTAAATCAGGATCTGCATGAAGGCCAGGAAGGGGCAGGCCAAAAGGAGGTAAAGCCCGGCAACGCCCAGAAAGGTCAGGACCAGCCCGAGCATGGCCCTGACCAGGTTCCTGGAGGCTATGGCCAGAAAGCCGCCGGCCAGGATGATCAAGACGTACACCGCGTAGGCGATCAGGGCGGCGATATCCTGACCCGGCAGGTAGTCGGCAATCATGGTCTCAAGGGCGATAAGCGGCGACCAGATGTAGGCTAACAATGTATCAATTATTTTGTCTATTACCTGGTCCATGCCTAAACCTCAAAAGATATCGGAATGATTATTATGGACATGACGCAAAGTTCCCGGTTAAATATTCCTAAAAAGGAAAACCGTCTGGGATTATTAGGCCGGGGCCCCGGCCGACCCGGCGGGCCCGGCCTTGGCCTTGGCGGCGTCCTCGGCATCGGCCTTGGCTTTGGCGGCCTCGGCCTCGGCCTTGGCGACTTTGAGCCTGGCGGCTTTCGTGCCCATGGGGTCGATTTTGGTGGCCCGGGATTTGAGATCGGCTATAAGGTCGAGATGCAGCGCCTCCCGGGTGGGGGCGACCATGTAGACCTTATGGGAGAACCTTATGGCCCCGGTCGGGCAGGACTCCACGCAAGCGGCGCACAGGCAGCACAGGGTGAAGTCGTAAAGGTAGACCTTGGGTTCCTTGCCCTTGTCGCCTTTGGTGACGGTCAGGCAATGGCCCGGGCAGGCCCTGACGCACATTTGGCAGGAGATGCACTTCCCGTTACCGTAATTGTCGGCCGGAACCAGCTCGAGGGGGCCCCGGTAGGACTTGAGGGTCTCGGGGTCGTCGACCTTTCTGGGGTAATGGGTGGTTTTCTGGGGGCTCAGGAAAAAGTCCCCGGTGATGAAAAGACCAACCAAAAGACTATAAAGACCTTTTAGGTTGTCGATAATCGCCTTAAACATACTCTACCATCCATTCGAGAAAACTAATTTCGGCTCACTCGAATTAATTTTGTGTCCTTAGTCAATAAACTTTATGATAATGGCCGTTACCCAGAGGTTAAGAATCGACAGGGGCAATAACCACTTCCAGTTTATGTTGAGCAGTTGGTCGAAGCGTACCCTGGGGAAGGTCCAGCGCAGCCAGACTATGACGCACATAACGGCGTAAGCCTTGATGAAGGTCCACCAAAAGCCGTCCAGGATGGGCCCCCTGTAGCCGCCGAGGAAGAAGGTGGCGCAAACGAAGGAGACCAAAAGCATGTTGGCGTATTCGGAGAGGAAAAACAGGGCGAAGCCCATGCCCGAGTACTCGGTGTGGAAGCCCGCGGTCAGCTCGCTCTCGGCTTCCGGCAAGTCAAAGGGGGCCCGGTTGGTCTCCCCGACCAAACTCACGAAATATATGAAACAGGCCAGAGGCTGGTAGGCTATGTTCCATTCCCAGGGCCAGGTGCCCTGACGCTCGACGATCGCCGTGAGGTTGAGGGAACCCGTCAGGAAGACCACGGCCAGGAGGGCCATGATCATGGGGATTTCGTAGGCGACCGACTGGGCCACGGCCCTGGCCGCGCCAAGGAGGCCGTACTTGTTGTTGGAGGCCCACCCGGCCAGGATGTTGGAGATGACCCCGAGGCCGGCGAAGGCCAGTATCAGAAGGATGCCGTCGTCGACCTGAAGGGTCGTAAGGTATTTGCCGAAGGGGATGGGCAGAAACAGGACGAGTACCGGGAGAAAGGCCAGTACCGGGGCCAGGAAGTACAAGGCCCAGTCGACGTTCCCTGGGATGAAAAGCTGTTTGCCCAAAAGCTTCATGGCGTCGCAGATGGCCTGGATGGTCCCCCTGGGACCCACCTCGTAAGGCCCGGGCCGCCGTTGGATGAAACCGGCGGCCTTCCGCTCAATGTAGACCATTATCACGGCGTTACCGACCATCAGGCCGATGATCAGTAGGCAAGCGATGATTATTTGGACGAAGCTGAGTAGCGAGAGTTCCATGTCCCAAAATCCTTCGGCCTTGGGCCGGCTTTTTTAGCGGTCTACCTCGGGAATGACCAGATCCAGGCTTCCCAGGATGGCTATGGCGTCGGCCAAAAGGGTTCCCTTGGCCGCCTCGGCGAAGAGAGAGAGGTTACTGTAGCCGGGGGCCCTTAGCTTTATCCGGTAAGGGCACTGGCCGCCGTCGCTGACCAGGTGGACGCCTACCTGGCCCCTGCCCCCCTCGACCGCGAAAAACGTCTCCCCGGCCGGGAGCTTGTAGTTGGCCTTGGGGGCCTTGGCGATCTTGATCGGCCCATCCGGAATCGACTCGATGGCTTGCTCTATGATGTCAAGGCTCGTCCCGACCTCCGCCAGGCGGAGCAGGTAGCGACCGTAAGAGTCGTTGGACGGCCCGCAGGGGATGTCGAACTCGAACCTATCGTAGAGCCCGTAAGGGATATCCCTGCGCGTGTCGTAGGCCAGCCCGGCCGCCCTGAGGATTGGGCCCGTGGCCCCGTAGCGCTGGCACAGGTCCAGGTCCATGGGGCCGATGCCCTCAAGGCGGCGCCTGAAGATGATGTTGTCGGTGACCAGGGCCTTGTACATCTTGAGGCGTTCCCTTAGGTAGGGGATGAATTCCCTGGTCAGCCTCTCGAAACGGTCGTCGATGTCGGTCGAGACCCCGCCGAAGCGGAAATAGCTCAGGGTCAGCCTCGAACCGGTCACGATCTGGAGAATGTCGTTTATCTTCTCCCTCTCCTCGAAGGCGTAAAGAATGGGGGTAACCCCGCCCAGGTCCATGACGAAAGCGCCCCACCACATCAGGTGGGAGGCGATCCTGTTCAGCTCGCAGCTGATGATCCTTAGGTACTCGGCCCGCTCCGGCACCTCGATCCCGGCCAGGCGCTCGACCGCCCCCACGTAGGCCCAGTTCCAGGAGATGGGGTGGAGGTAATCGACCCGGCCCATGTTGGGGATAAACTGCCAGGGCGTCTTGACCTCGGCCATTTTTTCGTGCATGCGGTGAAGGTAGCCCAGGACGGGCTCGGCCCTTAGGATGTACTCCCCTTCCATTTCCACGAGGATCCTGAGGACGCCGTGGGTGGAGGGGTGCTGGGGGCCCAGGTTTAGGACGATAGTGTCGCGCCTGGCCTTCCGGCTAAAATTATCGGTGTACCGATCGCCGACGAAAGAGCCCGGATCCTCCCGAACGCCGAAGGGGTTTATGAAATTAAAACCACTCATGTAACTCACCGCGCCCGGACCATGGGTCCAAACGAATTTTTAGTCAAAATCAAACGTTAACGTTTGGCGATTCCAAAAGGCCAGAATGCTTTCGGGCCTAGTCCCCGTCCTTGACCGGGTTGGTCAGGTTCTCCCACCAGGCAGCGTCCAAGATTTGGGGCTTACCGAAAAGGCCCAGGGCCGTGATGGAGGCCAAGGCCGCCGGGGCTTTGCGCAGGGGTGGGTCACCCTGGAAATCCTCCGGCAAAATCAGGGGCATGGGGTTGGGGTTACCCAGGAAAGCGACCCCGTAAAAGTCCCGGCCCTCCCGCTCGTGCCACTCGGCCCCGTCGAAAATCGGGGCCAGGCTCGGTACGGCCGGCTGATCCCCCTGGGCCAGGACCCTAAGGGCCAACCGGCCAGGTTCCTTGAAGGAATCGAAGTGGTAGGTGACCAGGAAGCCTTCCTTGGCGTGCAAAATGGAGACGTCCAACAAGGTGTAGCCATCGCCCTTGAGGCCCTCGGCGAGCTCGGTTAGGGCGTTTGCCGGGATCAGCGCCGAAAGGACCAAACCCTCTCGCTTAAAATCGTGCCTGCAGACGACGAGGGCCCCGGCTTCCTTAAAGCGGCCCTCAAGACTATCGATACTGGTCATATGGATCCCCGGGAAGAAATTCGGTGTGGGCAAGCCATCGGCCTAGGCCTTTTCCGGCTTGGGTTCGGCTTTGGGTGAGGGGATTTCCTCGGCCTTGGGCCAGAAGCGGACGCCCAGGATCTTTTCCTGGATGGCGAAGACGCCCTCCAAAATGGCCTCGGGCCTGGGCGGGCAACCGGGCACGTAGACGTCCACGGGCACGAGATTGTCCACGCCCTCGATGATGCCGTACTGGTTGTCGAATTTGAAGGGCCCGCCGGAGATGGCGCAGTTGCCGACGGCCATGACGTACTTGGGGGCGGGCATTTGCTCGTAGAGCCTAACGAGGGCCGGGGCCATTTTTTTCGAGACCGTCCCGGTGACCATCATCAGGTCGGCCTGCCTGGCCGACGGCCGGAAGACCTCGGCCCCGAACCTGGCGATGTCGAAACGGGCCATGCTGACGGACATCATCTCGATGGCGCAGCAGGCCAGGCCGAAGGTGATCGGCCAAAGGGACATGGCCCGGTTGACGTCGAAAAACCAGTTCAGCGGCTTTAAGTCAATTATCGGCGGAAGGACCTCGGCCTTGGTAATCGGTATGCGTTTGGCGGTCATGATTGGATCCGGCGCGGCCATGTGAAAACCCCCTTGGCCTTGAAGTAGACGATGGCCAGCAGGACGAAAAACAAAAAGAAAGTCAGCTCGGCCAGTGGCAGCCAACCGGCCATGGAGCGGTAACTCACCCCTACCGGATACAGGTAGAGTATGTCCACGTCAAAAGCTATAAAGATAAGGGCGTATATATGGTAGTTGAAGGCGAAGTGATCCCAAGCGGGGCCGTATGGTTTAACGCCGCATTCATAGGGCATTTTGTAGTCACCCCCGCGGGCCCGCGGGGCGATTAGAAGGGCGATGACGAGAGGCGAGGCGGCGAAGATGGCGGCGGCCACCAAAAAAACGATGATGGCCATGTGAAGGGAGTTAAATATCATAATTACTACCCTTAAGCTCCCGACTTCCTTCGAAAGGGGTATTGGGTTATTGATGGCGAAAAACCCTGGTTTCGGTTTAGGCGCCTTCGTTTGGATTCGTATTCGGTTGCCGGTGAACGGGATTGGGTTTTGCCTGAAAAACCGGTTTTACCACAAAACGGCTCGCCTGGGAAGGTATAAATCAAACCGATCGAACGCGAAAAATAATATTTCCGCCCGGGGTCATTTTGCCCGTCCCGGACCCCAGCCCAGAACCTCTCCCCTAGGCTTATTCCTGCCCTATTTTTAAAATTCGCGCGGCCCTTGCCTTTAATTTGGGCAAAATGCCCAAACCAACCAGCGCACGCCAAATTGTTCTGTAACGACGGGACGTTGTAGATCCGAACCCCAGCCCACGTAAACGCCGGCCCAAACGGGAACCATGTCCCCTGACGAAGCCGGCCTAAGTTCCTTGGCTAAATCCACTGCCTTCCGGTTCCCCCCGGGGCCCGGTGGGGTGTCGGGCGTAGCTCTCCCCCCCCTGTCGTAGGCCTTTGTTTTTAGCCCCCAAGGCAAAAAGCGGTGGGCTATTGTTCGTTTGCGCTAAAATATAATATACGCAATTATTTTTGTCAAGGTAAAAAATTGAACCATGGTAGGCCTCGCTCATTTTTAGCCCCACATGGCCCCTTTAGTCAACAATAATTATCAGGATTTTTTAACTATTTCCGATTCGCTTCACTCAGCCCCGATTATTCGCGCCGGTATCCCGAAAGCCGATTTCCCGCCCGTTTTGGCCTCGGGCCACCACAATGAGTCAATAAATTCTTCCCCTCAAATAACCCCCGCCCCGACCCC
>JAITKA010000039.1 GCA_031278635.1 Deltaproteobacteria bacterium
GGGAACCTAACGGTTCCCCCGCCTCATTTCCAGCCTCACTCGCCAGCGAATCAAATAATAGATCCCAACACCCCAAGGCACTTTTCCGTCTTGATTTTTGACGGCATCCCGCCTAAAACGTCAATTTAGTGCTTTATAACATGATATATCGATGATTATGGTGTATAATATTTGAAATGGTATTGGGTGACGTTATTATGGCCGCACGATACGTAATCAAATTGAACACAAAAGAAAGAGTAGAGCTGAAAAAAATTACAAAAACCCGAAAGACTGACAGCCGGACGGCTTTCTACTCCAGAGCCCTTATACTGTCCGAAGAAAATCCCAACGGGTCCGGTTGGCCAAGCCAAGTCGTTTGCCCCGCCCTTGGGATCGCGGATAACACCCTGTCGCCGCTCAAAAAGCGTTTCCTTAATGGGGGCCTTTCGGATGCCCTAGATCGAACACACCTTCGAAGCCAGGCGTATAGCGCTAGCCCGTTCCCCTCCCCCCGCGGGGAGGGTTCGTTGGACCCTCCGTCTTTTGGCTCAAAAGGTTGTTGAAATTGGGTACATTGATTCCGTCTGATTGAAGCCTATCATCGTCTCTATAGTTATATAGTACCAGAAATTTGTACTGTTTATCAGATAAAAGGCTAGTTTTTGAGGCAAGACCCCGATACGTTTTAAATGTTACATGATACTGGCCGTATTAGCCATTAAAATATTATACTGACCCGTTTTTTATAATTTAGTTTCGCTTTTGATTGGCTTGGCCAAGCCTTTTTCCATCCGACCCCTGGCTCATAACCATCGTCCTCCCTCCATGCCTTCCCCACCGTAAGTCTTGCCGCTGGCCCCCTTGACGCTGGGCTGACGCGGGTGTATAATTAGTCCCATATCAGACGGTACTATATTTCTACTTTCTCAAATGGGACTTTTTATGTCTGGGCTGGGGGCCCTCGATGTACGCGAAGACGAATGAGCAGGTAACCGAATACTGCGAGCTTTACAGGAAACTTAACGTCGTGTACGAGGAATACGCCCGTGAGGTTGGCCTATCGTACAGTAGCCTGCGCACGCTATGTATCATCTATGATAATCATGACGGGTGCACGCAAAAAACCATCTGCGACAACAGCTTTTTGCCTAAGCAGACGGTAAACGCCATCGTTACGGGCTTTTTGAAGCGGGGCTTTATAAAGCTCACGGAAATCAAAACCGACAGGCGAAGAAAAATCATACACCTGACGGAAAGCGGCATGGAATTCGCCAAAGGCTTGGTTCCCAAGATCAAAATCTCGGAAAACAAAGCCATGGACAAACTGGACGAGGGCCAAAGGGCCGCCCTGCTTGAAACCACCCGGCTGTTTTTCGCCAATTTCCATGAGCTCATGAAAGAGAAAGGCCAATGAGGCCGCTCCATTGGTCGCTCGGCTTATGTCTGTGTCGGCGAAAACGATCCCATCGCCAGCCCAAAAGCGATTAAACGACGGACGATGCCCTGAAATCGCTTGGAATGGACACCAGGGTTAACGTTTGTCCCAACCTTGGCCACCGGTTCGGTTTGGGGCTTGGCACGTCGGCCGAGGGCAGGCGGAAAGACGCCCTGGCCTTTCGGGGAAAACATCCGCGCCATGACACCCAGTCTATATTATGGAAAGCAGGGTGTTCGCTTAGAGCTAAATTATGGTGTCTATAAGTCCAAAAACTAACGAATGAAATAATTGGCCACGATTTGATGGGGGGATAAAGTCCATGGGTAAAACGGTATTGGTTTTGATGGGCAGCCCGCGCAAAGGCGGGAATTCCGACCGCCTGAGCGACGAATTTATGCGAGGGGCTCGGGAGGCGGGGCATGAAGCGGAGAAAATTTACCTCAAGGACAAGGTAATAGGCGCTTGTTTGGGTTGCTTGGCCTGCCAGGGCACCGGGGGGCGGTGCGTCCAGAATGACGACATGGACGAACTCTACGAAAAGATAAAGGCGGCCGACTCGGTGGCGCTCGCCTCGCCGGTCTATTTTTATACATGGAACGCCCTTATGAAAACCGCGCTCGACAGGACGGTCGCCATCGTAGCCGATATGACTGACAAAACCTTCTACCTGATCGGCGTCGGGCAAGCGCCGTCCGAACGGTACATGGCCACCATGATCGATTGCTTCCGGAAGTATGTCGGCTGTTTCAGGGCGGGCGACTCCAGGGAAGGCGGCTATGTGTTCGGGTACGGGGTGGACAAGCCCGGGGAGGTGGAAGGGACCCCGGCCATGGGACTGGCCTACGAAATGGGCAAATCGGTATGAGCGATCCGGACGCGGCGGTTTCGGGCTTTTCAACCCCCGCGCTCATGTTTGCCAAAGGAGGGCAATTCAATGGAAAAACGAACTTTGGGAAAAGATTTGACGGTCTCGGCCATCGGGCTTGGCTGCATGGGTTTTTCCCATGCCTATGGCAGGCCCATGGAAAAAAGCGTGGCGCTGCGGCGGATTAGAGAGGCCCTCGAAATCGGCTACACCTTTTTTGACACGGCGGAATGTTATACCGGCCAGAACCCGGACGGCACGGTAAGCAACAACGAGGAACTGGTCGGGGAAGCGCTGAAACCCTGTCGCGGCCAAGTCACGATCGCCACGAAGTTTGGGGTCCGCCTGGAACCAGGCAAAATCGGGAAGATCATCACGGACTCCCGGCCCGGGGTGATACGCTCCTCGGCCGAAGGCTCCCTAAAGCGCTTGATGGTCGATCGCATTGACCTTTATTACCAGCATAGAATCGATCCGTCCATCCCCGCCGAGGAAGTGGCGGGCGTCATGGCCGACTTGATGAAAGAGGGCAAGATCGGCCATTGGGGGGTTAGCGAGGCCAACGGGGACTACCTCCGCCGCGCCCACGCCGTCTGCCCGGTTACCGCGATACAGAACCGCTACTCCATGATGGCGAGGCACCATGAATCGCTTTTCCCGGTACTGGAGGAGCTAAACATCGGCTTTGTGGCCTATTCCCCGATTGCCAACGGTTTTTTGACCGGCAAGTATGGCCGGGAGTCCAAATTCGACGCTAACTCGGATTACCGGGCCGTGATGCCGCAATATTCGGTGGAGGGCGTCGAGCGAAACCAAAAATTACTTGAGGCGCTTCAAAACTTTGCCGGGAAAAAGAACGCCACCCCGGCGCAAATCTCTTTGGCCTGGATGCTTCCCAAAAAACCGTGGATCGTTCCCATACCCGGCTCCCGCGAGTTGGAACGCCTAAAGGAAAACGCCCTGGCCGCCGAAATCAGGCTGACCAAGGACGAGGTCGCCGATCTGGACAAAATGCTTGACACGGTACCCATGTCGGAAGTTTTTGGCGTGACAAGGGAAAGAACGCAAGGGTAAAATCGGTCAGAAATTTGAAAGGGGCTAAATATCATGCGATATGTCGCTTTGAATTTAGGTGTGGCATCCCTTGGGTTGCTGGGGTAAAATACGAATCGGTCAAAATTCCCACGTAATGCTAATTAGCCTTTAAATAGACAATTTAATCGTTAAAGAACTGAATCGTCCATCGTTTTCCCGTAAGCCTCGCCCACGGTCTAACCAGGGGCGGCCCGCCATGATTCCGTGGTTTGGCCTCGCCCTCCCGGGGCAACCGGATTGGGCAAAAAGATCCAAGCGGGGCTTGATTATACCCACCCATGGGGCTCTATCCCGGCCAAGGGCCGGGAAAAAACTCAGCCGCGCGCCATTCATGCCATGTTCGGAGGACACAAGGTCACGCGTGACCCCGGAGACGGGGTGAGGGGCGCAAAATTAGAGGTTAGGATGAAAACGTTATTTTTGCTGGCTTTATTCGCGCCCGCCCTCGGGGCCTTTTCCTCCCCAGCCCTGGCCCAGAACGGGTCAAAGATCCTTGTGGCCTATTTTTCGTGGTCAGGCAACTCCGCGGCCCTGGCCGAGCAGGTGATCGCCGCCACCGGGGCCGACCGCTTTGAGATTAAAACCGTGGCGCCCTATCCCAACACGTATGACGAATGCATCGACGTGGCCAAGAAAGAGCAAAACGACAACGCCCGCCCGGCCATCCTAGGCGGGCTGACCGACGTGGGCCGATACGACGTCATCATTTTGTGCTACCCCAACTGGTGGGGAACCATGCCCATGGGCGTGTTCACGTTTTTGGAGTCGTATGATTTCTCCGGGAAAACCATCTATCCCGTGGTCACCCACGGCGGAAGCCGCTTCGGCTCGAGCTTGGCCGACATCAAACGCCTCTGCCCCAATGCCGTGGTCGGTGACGGCGTCGAGGTCAGCGCCTTCGACAGGAACCCGTCCAACCCCCCGACGGTCAAAACCCCTAACTCCGCCGTCACCAAATGGCTTGGTAAGCTTGGCCTAAACGGCTGACATAAAAGACAAAATCATGTAAGGGGCCATCCCGGCCTTGATGGCCCTTTACATGAAATTTGTTCACCCGTTAGCTCGTAAAAAAGAAGGCCACTGGCTTAAAGGCCGGATAAAATTTGCGTCCCGGCCTCGGCCAAGGCTTCTATCCTGGCCCGTTTTTCAATCCTCCCCGGTGCCGCCGTCTACCAGAACCCCAATGCCATTCCCGACCGGTTGACCGCTTCCCATAAACGGACAGGTAATAGTGAAATAAATAAACCAGTTGCATGATTGGGCCATTTTTTGTGGGGTCTGAACCACCGCATTGGGCTAATTCGTAACGAGACGTTTTTCGGAATGATTTCCCCCGCCGATCCGTCGGTCCGAGACGGGCCGGCCTGGGACGGTCCCCCCCCATGGCGGCCGGGACCCAAAAAGGAAGGCATCCCCATGACCGCGGCCAAACGCAGGCGATTCAACGTCTCCGGTCCTTGCTTTCCCTCGGATCACCACATGCTACCGGCTTTGGCCCGAATCCCTGACGTTCATGGCCTGATAGACCTGGAACATTATTTCACCCTCCGCGCCCCCCGCCAATCTGGCAAGACGACGGTCGTCATGGCTGCCGTGGACAGAATCAACGATGATGGAAAATATTACGCCCTTTACTGTTCATTGGGTGAAATTTGCAACGTATCGGATAAAACAGAGGCCATGGGCATGATCATAGGCAACCTTGCCTCGGCTTTAAAGGTTTCTCGGGTCGATGCCTTGAAAAGAACCCTCGGCGATAGTTTTTCGGCTGGGTTTCATGCCTGGCCCGACTCCGGGAGCTCCCCGGTCAAGGCCTGGCTGGGCGCTTTATGCGCCAGGCTGGATAAGGATTTGGTGGTTTTCTTCGATGAGGCCGACTGCCTTGGGGATCAGGTGCTGCTGTCCTTTTTGTCCCAGCTGAGGGTCGGCTTCGCCGAAAGGCCCGAAGTGCCCTTTCCGCGCTCCATGGCCTTCATAGGGATGCGGGAAATCCAGTACCGCAAATTCGGGGAAAGTACCGACCCCAGGTCCATGGCCCCGATTTACCCATTTAACGTCATAGCCAAGAGATTGACCCTGCCTAATTTCACTTTGGCGGAGGTCAAGGACCTTTACGCCCAGCATACCGAGGCCACCGGCCAGTCCTTTGAGGACGGGGCGGCCCAAAGGGCTTGGTTCTGGTCCGATGGCCAGCCTTGGTTGGTCAACGCCTTGGCCCTACGATCGGTGGAACAAGTATTGGGCGAGGATTACGGGACGGCAATAACCGCCGGGCATATCGACCAGGCGGCCGCCAACCTGTTGGGGGGGCGGGACAACCATATCGACTACCTTTTGGGTCACCTGTCATTGCCGCGGCTGAGGAGGTTTTTTCTGCCCATGCTGGCCGGTTCCGAAAACCCGGCCATATTGCCGAACCCCTTCATGGGAGACGACTCGCTCGATGACGATTTCCAGTTATGCCTTGATTTGGGGCTGGTCAAGTGGGACGACCTATTGCGCCCGGCCAACCCGGTTTACGCCTGCGCCATGGTGAGGTATTTTAATTGGCACATCCAAAAAAACCTTCCGGGGGAATTGTCGGGCCGGTGGATGGATGGCCGGAACCTTGACATGACGGGGCTCCTCAGGGAATTTCAACGGTTTTGGGCCCACGACCCGGAAAAATACCTCGAGGGCAGGGTTTCCGCCGATCTCGGCCCGCACTTGCTGTTGTCAGCCTACCTTCAAAGGGTGATAGGCGGCGGGGGCTCGGTCATCAACGATTTGGCGAACGGCCGGGGCTATGCCGAGATAGTCGTCAGGTACGCCGGGCGGGATTACCCGCTGTGGCTGACAATCGGGCCCAACGGGCCAAGACGGGCCGAAATGCCCGGACTACTGGCTAAACGCATGGCGGGCTTACCGGCCAAGGAGGCTTGGCTGGTGGCTTTTGACCTGGGCCGGGGCAAAAGCCTGGCCGGCAAGAACGCCTGGGAGACCGAGACCATGCCAAACGGCTCCGGGATCCACCTGGTCGGCTGCTGACGGGTACCTTCCCCGGATGGGGCCAAAAAACCTCGGAAGGATCCAGCCAGGCGGGCCACGATGACGCGGGCCCGATAACCGTGACGCTTTCGCCCCGGGGGATGCCCCCTGGCGGAAGAAAAAAGGGCGGTTCCACCGGTATGGCGTTGAGAAGGGTGAAAATAGGCCTGGATATCCTCTTGGCCGGGCTTTTGTTGTGCCAGATGGCCTACTCGCTGGTCGGGAATCGGGCGCACGAATGGACTGGCCTGGCCTTTATCGTTTTGGCGGTGGCGCATAACGTCATTAACCGCTCGGCCTACGTTTACGCTTTCCGGGGCCCCTGGTCGGCCTCGCGGGCGGTGGGCTTGGCCGTCACGGCCTTGGCCATGGTTTCGCTGGTCGGCTTGGCGGCCAGCGCCCCGTTCGTTTCCGGGCACGTTTTCGTCTTTTTAAACCTAAGCGGGGGCGCCTCCGTGGCCCGGACGGTTCACCTTCTCTGCGCCTACTGGGGTTTCGTTTTTTTCTCCTTCCACCTTGGCCTCCATTTCGAAAGGCTCGCCGGGCGGATGGGCCTGGGCCCGGCCGGGCCCTTTAAGGCGGCGGCGTGGGCGCTGGTCATCCTCGCGGCCGGCTTTGGCGTAAAGGCCTTCCTCGCCAACGACATCGCCTCGTACCTATTCTTGCGTGTTATCTTCGCTTATTTCGATCCCGATCTCCCACTTTGGCTATTCTTTTCCCAATATCTGGCCATGATGGTCACCTTCGCGGCCCTGGCTTTTTGCCTGAGGAAACTTCTGAGGGCCAGGAAGCCCTAGTACCTTGAAACAGAGTTTTTTCGGGAATGATGGAGCCTTCGAGGCTAGGTTGGTGGCCCTGGCCTCCTCACCCCCGCCCGTCGGAAGGGCGAGGTGGACGGTTCGCCGCCTTGCCCAAAGGCTTGTCGGATTGGGGAGCGCTCCTGAGGGCACCTCCCACGTGACGGCGCGGAGGGCTCGAAATAAACGAAACAGGACCTCACCTAAGGAAATGTCACGGGATCCCACCGGGGCCCGAGGCTGAATTCGTAGTGGCTTGTGACGGTTATGGCACTTCGTTCAGCCGCATACCACCCCCCGAAAACCCACTAGGGGGTTGTATAATACGAAAGCCAAACCCGAAAGGCGGCTTGGCGTATAAAACTTTTATTATCGCCCACTTACCGGGGCCGCAAGGGCCTCTATGACACTATGACGGTATGACGGTTATGGCGGATAATTAAGCCATATACCGCCCAGCCCCAAAAAAACCACCGGGGGGTCTATATGATACGAACGTCATTCGCGTAAGGCGGCGGTTTGCTGGGTGTGGCCGTAATGGGGTTGGCCGCCCCCGTTTCCCGGTGCCTGGGCGAGCGCGTCCCCGGCTTTGGGGCGATGTGGGCCGGGGTGAAGGGGCGGAATTTCACGGGAAGGGGGGCGGACTTTTCAAGGCGATTATTTTCTAAGGCGCTCGTTTCGGGCCCAGAGGGCATTACCCGAAAATTAAACTTTGCAAGGTACCGGGGCCCGGGGTCCCGGATCGGGGCTTGACCCAGGGCCGGGCCATTTCGTAGAATTCATCCATGGGGTTATTGGCGGGTTTGATCCGGGGCGACGTTTGGATGGCGGCGTTATTTTTGCCCATGATGGGGC
>JAITKA010000124.1 GCA_031278635.1 Deltaproteobacteria bacterium
CCGGAAGCTTGGGCACCCCGTCGTTATCGATGGGCCGGGGGAGGGAGGCGCCGGGCCCCATGGGCATGAGCCCTATGAGCCTTACGCGTATCTCGCGCTCGCGGGCGATGTCGGCCAGGATATCCCCGGGTGGCGTTTGGGCCTGGGGGACGCGGTTGACCTTAAGGGAGGGGAGCCGCGACCGGTAGGCGGCCTTGAGGCCCGGGATGACCCGCGGGAGGGCGCCCGGGCCGCCGAGGTAACGGTACCGTTCCGGGTCCAGGGAGTCCAGGCCCGCCTCGGCCAGGGGCCCCGCCGGATCCCCCAAAAGGAGCCCGTTGGCGGTAAGGGTCACGTTCCCCGCGCCCGGGGCCCGGGGGCGGCGCCTCGCACCCCGGCCCGTAACGATAGACGTAGCGCAGGTTACACCGACAGGCGGGCGTAATCCATCGTCCGTCCGTGTGGGTCGCGCATGGTAAGCCAAAAAAGGGGCGATTTCGCCCGGCCAAAAACCATCCCCTTGGATACAAATCCGCGTTTGGCCTTCCCGGGATGGTTGGGGGAGGCCAAGGACAAAAATTCAGTCTCTCGTGATATTTATGCCCCGCGTGATTAAAATTTAGCACCCCGGCCGTGTTTTTGTCAAGGCCGCGGCCGATCCATATCGATGTCCGTCAATGGCCCGTTCCGCAAGCCCCCTCTCGCCGCCCGGTTTGGGCGGCGGGAGGGGGGTTTGTTTTATGGGGGCGAAACTGATAGAATCGGTTAAACAAAAACCAAGGCATAAGTACGCATTGATTTGGAGGAGAGAGGGCAAAGTATGTCCTTTTTCTTTCCTATATTGGAAATTAACATCTCTGGTAAGGCAATATAACCGCCTAAAGCCCACGAAGGGTTTTAGGCCCAAAGTTTTCCAAGGAGAAACGTGATGAAAAAAATTTGTTTGACTCTGATCGCCCTTTTGGCCCTAAGCGTGGGCGCGTCGTTGGCCGTGGCCCAGGACGATCCCGGCAAGGGTCTGTACCTACCCGGCGACATCACCCTGGATCAGGCCAAGATCGCCCTGGACGCCGCCCTGGCCAAGGCCCAGGAGCAGGGCACCCTCATGGACATCGCCATCGTTGACGCCGGCGGCAACCTGAAGGCCTTTTACCGCATGAACGGGGCCTTTCTGGCCTCCATCGACATCTCGATCAAAAAGGCCAAGTCGGCCAGGAGCCTGAACATGACCACGGGGACCCTCCACGACTTGGCCGTCCCCGGGCAGGAACTGTACGGCATCGAGGTCACCAACGGTGGCATGGTCATCTTTGGCGGCGGCGAGCTAATTAAGGACAAGGAGGGCACCATCATCGGGGCCATCGGCGTTTCGGGGAGCTCGGTGGCCAATGACACCGAGGTGGCCCAGGCCGGGGCCAAGGCGGTCCTGGACTCGATTAAGTAAGGGCCGGGCCCGACCTTAGGGCCAGGCGTTTGGGAAAACGGATAGGCCGGGGGTTTTTCCGGGTGGCCGTCAGGGCTCCGGGAAGGCCCCCGTTTTTTTGGCCTGGGCGCGGCCCGCCGCCTTGGCCTGCCTCCGGACCAAAAAAACGCTCAGCTCGTAGAGGGCCAGGAGGGCGGCGGCCAGGATGACCTGGCTGGCCACGTCCGGGGGCGTGAGGATGGCCGCCATGACGAATATGAGGACCACGGCGTGGGCGCGGCGTTTCCGGAGGAAGGCGGCGTCGATCAGGCCCAGGCGGGCCAGGAAGGTCAGGGCGAGCGGGAGCTGGAAGGAGATGGCGAAGGCCAGGGCGAGGCTCATGACCAGGGACATGTAGCGGTCCACGGTCAGGAGCGGTTGCATGGCCTCGGAGGAGAAGCGCAGGAAAAAGCCGAACGTGATGGGGAAGGCCAGGAAATAGGCGAAGGCCACCCCGGCCAGGAAAAGGGCCAGCGACAGGGCGGTCAGGGCCGGGACCTTGGACTTTTCCTCGGGCATGAGGCCCGGGGACACGAAGGCCCATATTTGGTAGAGGCAAAAGGGGGCGCCCAGGATGACGCCCGACCAGAGGCTGACCTTGAAGGTGACCGAGAAGGCGTCCGGGAGCCCGGCGAAGAAAAGCGAGCCGCCCTCCGGCAGGAGCCTTAGGACCGGCCGGACCACGAGGGCCAGGATTTTGCCCGAGAAATTCCACGAGGCCACGGTCAGGAGGGCCACGGCGACGAGGCAGGCGATGAGCCTTCGCCTGAGCTCGGCCAGGTGCCCCAAAAACGAGGGTCCGGCCCCCCGCCCTGGGGGGCCAGGGTCTTCGCGGTCGGGCATGGGGCTTCAGTCCGGCCGATGGCCGGGAGGGGACGGTTTGGTTCCCATAAGTATCGCTCCCAGGCGCAAAACATGCGCCAAAAAAATTATTTGGCTTGCCCGTCGTCGTGGTCGCCGGGCGGGGCCCCCGCCGGGGGCTTGGGCCCTGGCGGGGGCTCCAGGGGCCATTCGGCCGGGTCCAGCGGGGCGACGTTGTCCTCGACGGCCTTGGCGAACTCGGCCTTGAGCTTAAGGAGCCGCCCGTAGGCCTTGGCCAGGGAGCGGGCGAGGCCGGGCAGCTTGTCGGGCCCGAAGACGATGAGGGCCACGGTCAGGATGACGGCGACTTCGGCGAGGCTGAGGCCAAACATCCGGTATCCGGGGCCTTAGGCCTTGGGGCTATCGGGGTCGCGGTCGGCCTGGCCAGGCTGGCCGGCTTGGCCGGGCTGGGTTTCCTCGGGGTCGTCCTTGCCGGAGAGGCCCTTGCGAAAATTCCTAAGCCCTTTGCCCAGCCCCCGGCCCAGTTCCGGCAAGCGCTTCCCGCCGAAGACGATCACGATGACCAGTATGACCAGTATGATTTCGTAGAGATGAAGGTTCGCGAACATGGGGACTCCAGAAAACGCCCACGGTGAAAGTCGGAAAACCAGGGTGGGCGAAAGAGGCGATCGGGGGAAAACCTTTGGCCCTGGGGCCCGCTTTTCCCGGGACGGTGATTGCCGTTGCTTGGTTGTGGGCCTTAAGGGGGCGAATCCGATGGCCGTTATCGCCGGCGGCGCGCCCTAAATCCCGTCCCTTCGGCGGTGCGTCCATGGGAAAGATTCAATCTGGCCTGGCCCCCAGGGCCGGGTTAGATTATTTTCAGGACCTGCTTGAGGTCGTTCCAGAACTCCCTTTTGGCCTCGATGAGCTCGATTATGGTGGGCAGGTCGTAGGTGGCCTTCATGGGCACCTTTTTGGCCCTGCCGATGAGGAAGTTTTCGTTCCTGAGGAAAACGAAGTGGGATTTCTCGAGGCCGGAGAGGATTTTGGCCGGCCTCTCGCCCAAAGTCACCACGGCCTTTGGCCCGACCAGCTCAATCTCCCGGAAGAGTATGTGGGAGCAGGCCTTCATGGGGAAGGTCTCCGGGTAATTGGAGGGGTCGGGGACCGGGCACTTGGAGAGGGGGGTCACGTAGACGTCGTCCAGGGTGAGCTTGAGGCCCTTGGTGACTACGTTTTCGAAGAGCTCGGCCTCGGCGCCCAGGGGGATGCGGCGGCCCTCGGCGGCCTCGGCCGGGGGCGTGTCGAGGACGAAAAATATGGGCGCCCCCACCGGGCCCCGGCCGGGCACGGTGGCCACGCGGTCCTGGGAGAGGAGGCAGTTGCGGCAGGAATCGAGGCCGGCGTTCAATTCCCCGAGGCTATTGGCCTTCCCTATCCAGGAAAGGTCGAGGCTGGGGAGCCTGGGCGGCTCCTTGCAGGCCCTCCGGGCCCTGGCCGGGGCCTGGCCGGCGGCCCTGGCGCGGGGCAGGGGCTCGTAACCGGCCTGGGCCATGATCTCGTCGGGGCCCTGGCGGGTGGGGCCGGCCCTGTGGGCCCAGGCCGGGGGCTTGGGCCTCTCGGTCCCGGGGGCCGGCCTTACTTGGGTCCGGGGTGCCGGCCGGGGGTCGGGACGGTAACCGTCCGGGGCCGGGCCGGGCCCGGCCAGGGGGAGTTTTTTGGCCGGGATCTTGGGCATGAGCTCCGAGAGGCCAACGCCGCCCGCGTAGGCGAGGGCGGCGTAGAGGTCGGTGAGAAGCTTTTGCCTGGACGGGTTTTGGGTCATGGGGCGGCCTGGGGCGCGGGATGGGATGGCGCTAACCGCATTGTACCAGAAAAACGCCTGCCCCGTGGGGGCGGGCGGTCAGGAGGCGGAGACGGAGAAGTCGTCGACCTGGTAGACCACCTGACCGTCGACCCACAGGAGGCCCTTGAAAATGAGCGTGTCGTCCTTGCCGCCCGTGACCTTGAGGCCGAAGGTGACGTCCTGGTTGTGGGGGACGATCTGGCCCCGGTAGAGCCAGCGGTGGCCGAGGGCCACGGCGGGGGCGTGCCAGGAGACGCGCAGGTCCTCGGCCCGGACGTCGGGCCTGAGCATGGCCGCCCAGAGGGCCTTGGCGGCCTGGAGGAAGCCCTCAAGGCCGAGGGAGCCCGGCCAGACGGGATCGTGGGGGAAGTGGGCGTCGAAAAACCAGGCGGAGGGGTCGACCTTGGAGCGGCCCCAGACGCGGCCGGCGCCCTTGGGGTCGACGATGACGTTATCGACCATGCGCCAGCGGCCGTCGGGCCAGGCCGGGCCGGTGGGGTAGGGCTTGCCCTGGCTCTGGGCGGCCGGGGCGGTCAGGGCCTTCAGGAGGCTCGGGTTGGCCTTGAGGCCGAGGGGCTTGAGGAGGCTCTCCGGGGCGTGGAAACCGAAATGGGTCTGGCCGTCGTAGAGGGTCTGCTCGTTCCAGGCCACGCTGAACTGGTAGTGCTGGATGGTCATGGAGCCCAGGACGCTCGATTTGGTCAGGGTGGCCCGGGTGCGGATCTGGCCCTGGGCCTTGTCGATCAGCCGGTGGACGGTGGCCTCCCCGCCCAGGTTGCGAAAATGCATGGGCCCGGCGAAGGGCAGGGCGGATCCCATGTAGGCGGCCAGGAAGCCGCAGCCCTGGAGGGCCATCTCGTTGACGGCGGCGTAGGGCATGAAGGGATTAAGGCCGCCGGCCTCGCCCAGGAGCCATTCGCGGCCATCGGCCTCGAGGTTGTAGGTCGCCTCGACCTGCGTGCCCACGGAGACCTGGCCGAGGGTCCCGCGCCTCACCACGGCCCTGTCTATGAAATCGTAGGGGGCCTTGGGGAGCCTCGCCACGAAGGCGCCCTGGTCGAAGCGGGCGTAGAGGGGCCCCAGGGCCTCCGAGAGGAGGCCGGTGCTCATCCGGGTCAGGGCTTCCTTCTCGAACGTGTCCACGCCCTTGGCCGGCCGCCGGACGCTGACCTGGGAGCCTTGGGCCCCCTCGGCCTCGGGGGCCGGCTGGCCCTCGCGGCGCCTGACCTTGACCGTCCGCTGGGGGGCCGGCTCGGCGGCGGCCCTGCCCGCGACCCTCCTGACGGGCCTCTGGGCGCCCTCGGGCTCGGGCTCGGCCTCGGCCTCGCCCTCGGTCGCTTTGGCCTGGGCCGGGGCTTGCGGTATCCCGGCCGGTTGGGGCTCGGGCGGGGCCTCGGGCCCCGGGGCTTTGGCCGGGGCCCGGCGGGGTTTTTTGGGGCCCTGGGGCGTGAGGAGGGCCAGGGTCTCGGCCGGGAGGCCCGAGAGGCGAAGGCCCATGTCGGAAACCTCGACGATGGGGCGGCCGTCGGCGAACATGATGGCCTCGGCCAGGGCGTAGGGCTGGGCCTGGCCAGGCCCGGGGGGTTTGCGGGGGCGCCCGCGCCTCTTGGAGGCGGGGTCGTCCGGGGGCTCGGGCTCGGCCGCCGGGGGATGCCAGAGGCCGGTCTCCTTGACGTGGACCTCGTAGGAGACGGTCTTGGTGGCCGGGGTGACCTGGCCGCGGCAGCGCAGGGACTGGGCGAGGCCCAGGGGCGGCTGGAAGGAGGCCGAGGCGGACGGCCCCAGCCAGCCCCGGGCCAGCAAAAGGAGCCTTAGGGTCTGGAGGCAGCCGTCGTACATGAGCGTACCCGGCATGACCTCGTCACCCTTGAAGTGGGAGGTCAGGTACCAGGCGTCCGGGTCGACGTCGGCCTCGGCCCTGACGAAGCCCTGGCCGTAGAGGCCGCCCCGCTGGTCGATGCCCGTGGCCCTGGCGATGAGGCCGAGGCTCCCGCCCGGGAGCAGGAGCGGGTCGTCGGGGGCCGATTGGCTGACCTCCCGGCCCAGGGGCGAGGCGTCCCCGGCCCGGAGGGCGGCCATGGCCTCCCCGCCGAGCGCGGCAAGGGAGGGGTCGAAGAGGGGCCCTAAGCCAAGGCCCTCGGGCCCCGCGGCCTTCCCGCGGGGCTTGTCGCTCCCCAGGCCCTTCCCGGCGGCGAGGGCGGCGGGGGTGAAAAAGCCCGCGCAGCCCCGGCGCATGGACAGGAGGGGCGCCCCGGCGACCGTGCCGTCGAACTCGAAGCGGAACATGAGCGTGTCGGCGTGGCTGAAAAAATTGGTGATGCGGATGTCGTAGGCGGCGCTCTGGCCCAGGCGGGGCAGATCGGCGTGGAAGACGACCTCGGCGTCCAGGAGTCGATAGTTGGCGAGGCCCCTGGTCGAGAAATCGGCCCCCAGGTAGGCCGAGAGCATGAGATCGGCCTGGCCGCTCTCGATGCTCATGCCCGGGGTCAGGAAACCGCCCTCAAGGCACCACTCGCCGGGCCTTATGTCCCTGCCGGTCACGATCCTGCCCTGGCCGAGGGATTTGGGCGTGCCCTCGATGGCCGTGACCCGGTCGACGAACATGAGGGGCTCGTCGGGGAGGCGCACCCGGGAGGGGAAGCCGTCGGCCTCGGCGAAATCGGGGCCCAGGACCTTCCCTATGGAGCCCACGGCGAACTCCAGGCACCCGTCCCGGTCGAATATCGCCTCGCCCGGGCCCTTGGCCCGGGTAGCGGGCCCGGCGGGGGTTTTGGGGGCGGGCTTGGCCTCGGACGGCTTGGCCTCGACGGGTCTGGCCTCGGACGGCTTGGCCTCGGCCGGTTTGGCCTCGGCGGCCGGCTTTGCGGCCGCGGCCGCCGGCCTGGCGGCGGGGGCGGTCTGGCGGTCGAGCCAGGCGAGGTAGTCCTCGGGGCTGGCCGGGGGGGCGCCGGGATCGGCCTTGGGCTCGGAGGGGAGCTCGGGGCAGGGCCAGTTGACCTCGGGCGGGGTGAGGTTTATGGGCACCTCGTAGCGGGGGTCGGGCTCCGGCGGGGGCTGGAGCATGGTGCGCTCGGGGGAGGAGGGGTAGCCGGCCAGCCAGAGCTCGGCCAGGAGGCGGTTCAGGCCCGTCCAGCCCTCGTCCACGGCGGTGGCCGACATGGACTGGGCCATGTGGGGCCGGTCGCCCAGGATGGCCTTGATCATCCGGGTGGTCGAGTTGCCCGGGCCGACCTCGACGAAAAAGCGCGCCCCGTCCCGGTAGGCCCGCTCGATCAGGTCGGGGAAACGGTGCCCGTTCACGGCCTGGGTTGCCATGGACTCGGCGATGGCCTTGGAGGTTTGCTCGATGGGCTCGGCCAGGGCGCAGGAATAAAACCGTATGTCGGGCCTCGGGGCCACCTGGCGGGTGTGGAAGCGGGCGTATTTCTCAAGGACCGGGCCTACCACCGGGGAGTGGATGGCGGCCACGTCGTCCAGGGGGAAGAGGGGGGCCTCCATGGACTGGGCCAGCTGCTGGACGGCGCTTTCCTCGCCCCCGGCCACGATCTCGTCCCGGGTGTTCTCGAGGGCTATGAATACCCTGTGGCGGAAGGGCGGCGGCAGGGCCTCCAGGGCCTCCCTGGCCCTCTCGTAGGGCCTGGGGATGAGGGCGGCGAGCCATTTGAGGGTCTTGTGGGGGGGCCAGTTCCAGAAGGCCCTGGGGGCCTGGAGTTCCCCGGTCAGATCCCCGTTAAAGAGGGTCGAGGCCATCAGATCCCGGTAAAGCTCGTCGCGGTCGGGCCAGATGCCAGTGGCCACGAGGGCCGAGACCTCGCCCATGGAGTAGCCGAGGGCGGCCTGGGGCCTCAGATCGAGCTTGTCGAGGACCTTGGCCCCGATAAGGCCGAAGCAGACCTGGGCCTGGATGGCCTCCCGGACCGAGGGCCTTTTGTGGTTGGGCTCCCAGAAGAGCTGGCTCTGGAAGAGCCCGATGGGGTTTTCGCTCTTGTGCTCCAGGGAGCTTATGACCTCCGGGAAGGAGACGGCGAGACCGCGCCCCAGGCCCTTGTAGTGGTTGCCCGAGCCCGGGAAGACCCAGGCCAGATCGCCCACGAGGGGCTCGGCGGGGGCCTTCAGGAGCCTCGGCTTGAAATCCCTGTCCACCTCCCCGGCCTGGGCCCTTTTGAGGTGCGAGGCCAGCTCCCGGTGATCCCTCGCCAAAAGGGCCATGCGGGGTTTGCCGGGCGCCGAGCGGTCCAGGTGGAGCCTTGAGAGGCTCAATAAATCCCTGGCCGGGTTTTCCTCGGCCAGGGCCGCGAGGGAGGCCAGCGAATCCCTGAGATCGCCCTCGCCCTCGCCCCGGATGAAAAACCAGACGTCGGGCCGGACGGGGTCAGAGGGCACGGTGAGGGGCTGGGGCCGGGCCCCCGGCGTCTCCACCAGCCGGTAGCCGGGGCCGTCGAGGGATCGGGGCGGGTCGTGGGGGTTCCTGAGCCAGTAGGCGAAGCCGTGCCCGCGGCCCAGGGGCTTTAGGTGGTGCCGGAGGTAAAAGCCGCTTTTGTTGAGGCTAAAGAGGCCCGAGAGGGGGCCTAGCCTTGACGATCCCTCGGAGATGCTGAGCTCGGCCAGGGGCTTTAGGCTCTCGGCCGCCTTGGGGGACGCCAAAATCATGGCCGCCGCCCCCTCGACCCAAACGGTCTTGGGGGCCAGGGCCGCGGTCTTGGGATCGCCGAAGGTATCGACGACGCCTACCAGGGCCAGGTCCAGGGAGCCCTCCTTGAGCATGCTCATGGCCTCCCGGAGGGCCCTGAGGCCGCTGTCCTGCTCCTCGCTCATGGTGAAGGCCGGGCCGCCCAGGCCCAGGAAGCGGGCCAGCCTTGAGGCCACGAAACTCCCCAGGGCGCCCAAAACCTTCCCGTGGGTGAGGGGGGCCGGGGCCCCCTGGCGCATGGCCTCCATGAGGGCGCCCAGCTCGGCCTCGGGGAGGCCCAGCTCGGCCAGGGCCTGGGCCGCCCTGGAGGGTCCCAGCCACCTGAGGGCGTAATCGGCCGATCTGGGGTCTATCTCGACGCCCATGAAGACGCCCACGCGGTCCAAATCGATGGTCTCGGGCCAGTGATCGGGATCGAGCCCCGCCGCGGCCACGGCCGCCTGGGAGGCCTTGAAGGCCAGCGACTGCTGGGGCAGGGCCTCGGAGAGCTCCTTGGGCGGGAGGTGAAAGCCCTTGACGTTCAGGGTCAGGCTGTCGAAAAAATACCCGTTGGTCTTAAGGCCCCCGAAGCGCCTCGTCTGGGCCATGGGCGGCTCCTCCGGGGTCAGCCAGTACCGGGCCAGGGCGTCGTAGGTGGGCCATGGGGCCAGAACCGTCCTGGCCGAGATGAGGAAGGCCGAAAGGTCGCCTTTTTTCGCCGCGCCGGCCCCGGCCGGGCTCGTCCCGGCCTTCCAGTCCCCCTCCCTGAATTCCTCCAGAACGGCCTGGGCGTTGACCCCGCCGAAACCGAAGGCGTTGACGGCGGCGACCCTGGCCCGGCCCCCGCGGGGCTCCGGCCAGGGCTCGGCCTTGGTGAGTATCCTGACCTCCGGCGCGGACTTGAGGTTGAGGCCCGGGGCGGGGCTTTCGTAGCCCGCCGTGGGCGGCAGTACCCGGCGGTTCAGGGCCAGGGCGGCCTTGGCGAGGCTCACGGCCCCGGCCGCCGAGAGGAGATGCCCCACGTTGCCCTTGATCGACCCCGCCACCGGGGCGAAGCCGCAGGAGCGCCCGGCCAAAAAACGCTTGATGGCCGTCATCTCGGCCGCGTCGCCCACCGGGGTCGAGGTGCCGTGGGCCTCGAAGAGGCCCGGGGCCAGATCGTCCGGGAGCCTCGCGTCCAGGAAGGCCTCCCGCATGGCCCTCTCCTGGCCCTCGTGGTCGGGGGCCAGGGCGTTGCCCTTGCGGTCGTTGGAGAGGCCCACCCCGGATATGAGGGCGATGATGCCGTCCCCGTCGGCCATGGCCCGATCGAGCCTCTTGAGGGCCAGGGCCACGGCCCCGGAGCCCACGACAAGGCCGTCGGCCCTGCGGTCGAAGGGCCTTGATATGCCCTCCTTGGAGAGGGCCCTGAGCTGGCTGAAGCCCAGCTGGGTGAAGAGGGGATCGGCCTGGGCCAGCCCGCCGGTCAAAACGAGGCTGAGGCTCCCGTCCCGGAGCCTTGAGAGGGCCAGCCGGAGGGCGTACAGGGACGAGGCGCAGGCGGCGTCGACGGTGAAGGCCGGGCCCTTGAGCCCCAGGGCCTCGCTGGCCAGCTTGGCCGAGTAGCCCACGGCCCTGAAAGGGTTCGTCCTGGGCGGGGGGGCGAAGGGGTTGAGGGGCCAGCCCCTGGTGGCCTCGCGGCCGTAAAGCGAGAGCGTGGCCTCGCTCATGGCCCTCGTGGGCAATATCACGTGGCCGGCGATTACGCCTATCTCGGATCGGTCGTGCCCGGCCATGAGGGAGGCCGGGAGGGCGTCCCGGACCGCCCTAAGCCAGTACAGAAGGGAGGGATCGGCCTCCTCGGGGTTGAAGCTCCCCGGTAGTTTGAGGTCGGAAAGATCGGCCGGGCTCTCGCCCAGCCAGGCGCCCATGAGGGAGTAGGCCTTGTCCAGGACCGGGGGGAGGTCAGGGCAATAAAAACCCCGCGGATCGGCCCCGAAATCGCGCCTCCCGGCCTCCCGGAAAAAGGCCCGGTTGCCCTCGACGGCGTCCCAGAGGCTCGCGGCGTCCTTGGCCCCGGGGACAATCAGCCCCAGGCCCACCAGGGCCGCGACCATGCGGGGGTCCCGGGCGTCTTTCATGGCCGTGGCCCGCGAAGGCCCCGGCCCTGGGCCGGGGGGAGGATCGGTTGGGGAATCATGTCTCGAAGCGAAAGTTCGCGCTCCTTTGGCGATTTCGGCCGCCCCACCGGCGACGGCGCCTTGCGGGGACAGCTATCCCCTTGGCCGAAAAGGCTTTCCGGCATCGGGGCTGTGGTATGTACGGTGTGAATCAAAGGCGTTATCTATGCATGGGTAATTCTATTTTTAATTCTTTACTCCGGAAAGGGACGAAACGTCCCTTCCCGGCTAACCCGACAGGATGTCCAGGCTGGTGCCCTGGCCCAGGACCACGACCTCGGCCGGGCCCCCGACGGGGGTCCGGATGAGCCGCAGGAAGGTCTCGGCGCCCTCCTTGAGGCCGATGAGGCCCAGGCCCTGGGATTTGAACTGGCCGGCCAGCGAGTCGCTGACCATCCCGCCGGCCCAGGGGCCCCAGTTGAGGGCCAAAACCCGGCAGTTGGGGTGGAGCATGGCCATCTCCCAGGCGGTTTTGTTCAGGACCTCGTTGCCGGCGGCGTAGTCGCACTGGCCCTGGCGCCCGAAACGGGCCGTGGTCGAGCTAAAGAAAACCATCAGGCGCAGGGGCTCGGGCTGGAAGGACTCCAGCAGGTGCGAGGCCAGGAGGGTCTTCGTGGCGTAGACCTTGGCGAAATCCGACTGCTTTTTGCCGATGATGGGGTGATCGGCCAAGATCCCGGCCCCGTGGATGAAGCCCTTTATGGGGCCGAAACGGGCCCTTATCTTCCTTGCCGTCTCCTCGATGAAGGCCGGCGAGGTGAAGTCCCCGGAGACGTACTCCACCTGGGCCCCGGTATCGGCCAGGGCCTTAAGGTTCCCGGTCAGCTCCCTCGAGGAGAGGATCAGGGCCGCCCTGGCCTCAAGCTCCTTGGGGCTGGCCGAGCGCCCGGAGAGGTTAAAGAGGGCCTCCATGATCTCCCGCTGGGTCGAGAGGGCCGCCAGCCAATCGGGCTCGGGCGGCGGCAGCGGCGTCCGGCCCAAAATGACCAGCCTGGGCCGGTATAGCCTCGCCAGCGCCAGCATGGTCGCCGCCGTGACCCCCCGGCCGCCGCCGGTCACGACCACCGTGTCCAGGGGTCCCAAAAGCGGATCGGTCGAGATGGTCGGGTAATAGGGCTGGAGGGTCAGGTTGTAGACCCGGTCGTCCTTGGGCAGCCCCAGCTCCACCGGGCCCTGGCAGGTAGCCGTCTCCAGTATGGCCGAGATCCAGCCCGGCGTGGGCGAATGGAACAGGGCCAGGGGCAGATCGAGGGCCCGGACCGTCACCTGCGGCCACTCCCTCGCGGCGCACTTAAGGAGCCCGACCAGGGACCCGGAAATGGAGTTCCCGGGCATGCCCGGTATGCCCCCTGGCCTGGGGAAGCCGAAAAACCCGCCCAGAAAGCTAAGGCCCACTATGGACTCGGCCCGCTCACCGGCGTTTTCCAGGGCCGAGAGGGCCTGGGTGATCAAACCCGGGTCCCTGTCCGGCCCCGGCCAGACCAAAAACAGTATCCTGGGCCTCAGCCCGTCGTCCCGCCAGCGCCCGAAATCGTACGACCAGGGCCGCCTCTCGACCTCGTAGCCCAGCCCGGACAGTTCTTTCTCCAAACTCCTCGAGAGCGGATCGGAACCCACCAGCCTCACCAGGCCCGACGGTGGCCACAGACACGTCCCGTGGCCCGCCGTGGCGAAGGGCTCGGGCACCACCTGCCACAGGCTGGGCAGGTCCTTCCCGCCCGTCCCCAAAACCCGGTCCAGAATCTCCTTGCCGCTCAGCGGCGGCCCAGGCGCCACGAAACCGGCGTCCCGCCCGTTTCCGCCCCCGTTGCCGCCATAGGACGGTTTGGGCTGCGCCGGCGCTGGCTTAACCGCCGCGCCCCCGAAAAACGCCTGCCAGTCGGCCAGGGTCTTGGCCTTGGCCAGGGCCCCCGGATCGGGCGGCGCCGCGAGGCCCTCCGTCAATAGCGATAGAATCTCGACCTTTTTTATGGAATCGAGGCCCAGGTCGGTCTCAAGGTCCATGTCCGGCGAGAGCGAGTCCACCGGGTAGCCCGTCTCGGTGGCCACGATTTCCAAAACCGATCGGCCTTGGCCATCCGTGGCCGGCTCAACCGGCCCCTCGCCCGCCCCCTCGCCCTGGGACAGGGCGTCCAAAATGTGCCTAAGGCTCTTGGCCTGGGAGAGCGTGGCCGGGTCGGCCCCGGGGAAGCTCTCCGAGAGGGCCGACATGAGCTCGACTTTTTTTATCGAGTCCAGGCCCAGGTCGTTCTCCAGGGCCATGTCCAGGCTAAGCGAGTCGGCCGGGTAACCGGTCTCCCTCGCCAGTATCTCGAAGAGCGCCTCCCTGGCCCCTCCCTGGCCCAAAACCGGGCCCGGGGCCGCGGCCGGCGAGGCGGCCTGGCACAGGGCGCAAAGATCGCCCAAGGTCGTGGGCTGGCCCGCCCCGGGGCCTGCCTCGGCAAGGCCGGGGAAGAGCTCCGAGAGGGCCGACATGAGCTCGACTTTCTTTATCGAGTCCAGGCCCAGGTCGTTCTCCAGGGCCATGTCCATGGTCAGCGAGTCGGCCGGGTAGCCGGTCTCTTGGCTGACCACCGCGGCCAGCCTGTCCCATACGCCGGCGCCGGGGCCGGCCGCGTGGGCCAGGGCCCTCGGGGCCTCGGCCCTGGCCGGGAGGCCGGAGCCGTTCGATTTGCCGTTGCCCGGCGAGACCCTGGGGGCCACGGCCTTGGGGGCGGCGAATGGCCTGGGCTGGGGCCTGGGCTCGGGCCGGGACCCTGGCCCGGCCAGGGTTTGGCTCAGCTCCTCGAGCATGGAAAGGCCCTGGCGCTGGTTGGCCAGAAGGGCCCCCACCCTCTCGTCGAAACCGTCCGGGAGCCTGGGCGGTATCCGGGCCGGGACCGGCTTGGCCGGGGCCGGGATTTGATCGGGCTCCCTGAAGAGGTTGGCGCCGCCCACCATGACGGAGTAACCGGCCTCCGCGGGGCGCCTTTCCGGCCACGCGGGCCAGGCCCCGAAATCGACGGCGAGGCCCTTGGCGGCCAGGGCGGCCAGGGTGCCCGCGAAAGAGGCCATGGGCTCGATGGGCGAGAAGGGGTAGGCGAGGCCGCTGGCCCTGAGGGTCAGCCAGGCCGGGACCGGGGCGGGCAGGTCGATCGATCCCCCCTCCTGGGCCTCGGCGCCCGGGAGCGGCCCGGGGGCCTCAAGCAGCTTCGCCAAAAAGTCCCCGGGCGACTCGCCCGTTAGGGCTGGCGCGAGCCTCGCCAAAAGCTCGCCCTCGCGGCCCGTGCCGGCGAGATCGAGGTCCAGGGCGATGGCCATGGCCTCCCTCGCGGAAACCTTGTTCGCCCAGTGAAGGGAGGCCAGATGGCCCAGGCCCTCGGCCCGGCATTCCGAGACGGGCAGGGCGAAGGCCCTGGCCAGATCGGCGAGGGTCAGCTGCGCGAGGCAGTAGACGAGGCGGCCCATGGCCGGGGCCTCGATGGCCCGGGCCAGCTTTTCCCCGAACGTTTGCGGGGCGAGGGCGGGCGGCGAGAGGATCAGGCCCAGGTTTTGGCCGGCGAGGCCCCTTTCCCGCCGCAGGCCCTCGGCCGCGTCCAGAAGGGCGAGGGGGCCGGGGAAGGCCATGGCCAGTTCCATCAGGGCCTGGCCCAGGGCCCTGGCCGCCCCCTTGGGCCAGTCGGGGCCGGGGGCGCCGGGGAAGCGGATGACGAGGGGCTCGGGCGAGGGGGCCCCCTGGCCGCGGTAAAAACGGCCCTCGCCGCGGGGCTCCTGGGCCTTCTGGAGGGTGGCCAGGACCGATTTGGCCTCGGCCAGAACGTCCCCGGCCATGCCGGTGAAAACGAGCCTGTGCTCGTCCCTTGGCTTGAAGGCCGCGGCGAATTCCCGGCCCAGGGCGCAAATGCCGGAGGCGAGGTCGTCCCCGGGCTCAAGCTGGGCCAGGCGGGAAATTTTTATGACGGCGGCGGCGGGATCGTCGGCCGAGATGGGCACCAAAAGGCGCTCCAGGGGATCGGCGGGCTTGGGGCCCGGGGCCTCGGCCAAGAGGCAGTGGAAATTGCTGCCGCCGAAGCCGAATGACGAGACCGAGGCCTTCCTGGCCCGCCCGGGGGCCGAGAGCCACGGCCGGGCCCTATCGTTCAAATAGAGGGGGAAATTGCCCTGGGAGAGGGGTTCCAGGGGCTCGGTGACCTTGATCGTCGGCGGCAGGACCTTGTGGTGGAGGGCCAGGACGGCCTTGATGAGGCCGGCCACGCCGGCGGCCCCCTTGGAATGGCCTATCTGGGACTTGACCGAGCCCAGGGCGGCCCAGGGCCCGTCCGGGGCCCCACCCGGCCCGCCGAAAAAGCCCGACAGGGCCGTGAGCTCGACCTCGTCGCCCACCGCCGTGCCCGTCCCGTGGGCCTCGACCAGCTCGACCTCCCCGGGTGACCACCCGGCCTCGAGGTAGGCGGCCTCGATGGCCCGCTTCTGGCCCGCCGGGCTGGGGGCGAAGATGGCCGTCCCCTTGCCGTCGGATGAGCCGCCCACGCCCTCGATGGTCGCGTATATCCTGTCCCCGTCCCTGACCGCGTCGGCGAGCCTTTTGAGGACCACCACGCCCACGCCCTCGCCCAAAAGCGTGCCGTCGCCCTTTTTATCGAAGGCCCGGACCTCGCCGGTGGGCGAGAGGGCCGGGGTCTTGGAGAAGCACGAGAACATGAAGGGGTCGCTGAAGGTGTCGATGCCCCCGCTCACGACCAGATCGGCCTTGCGGGACCTTAAGGCCGTGAGCGCCTGGCCAATCGCGGCCAGGGAGCTCGCGCAGGCCGCGTCCACGACCATGTTGGGCCCGCCCAAATCGAGGCGGTTGGCCACCCTTCCGGCGGTCACGTTCCCCAGAAGCCCGGGGAAACTGCTCTCCCGCCACGGGGGGAATTTTTCCGAGAAGCGGGCCAGCGCCTTCTCGATCGTGGCCTCGTCCAGGCCGCACTCCTCAAGGCTTCTCCTGAGCTGGGGGTGGACCAAACGGCTCCCCAAACTGACCACCATCTTAAGGGCCCCGGTCACGCCCAATATAATCGCCGTCCTATCGTGGGCGAAGGCCTCGGCCGGGTAACCCGCGTCGGCCAGGGCCTCGTCGGCGATGACCAGGCTAAGTAGCTGCGTGGTGTCGATTGTCTCCAGATCCTTTGGCGTTATGCCGTACTTGAGCGGCGAGAACGGGACGGAAGGGATGAAGGCGCCCCGGCGGCAGTAGATCCTGTCCCTGGCCTTGGGGTCGGGATCGTAGTAATCCTCGGCCCGGAAATGGTCCCCGGGTATATCCGTGATGGCGTCCCGCCCGTTTTTGACCAAAGACCAGTAGCCGGCCGGGCCGGGTTGGCCCCCTGGGAAAAGGGCGCCCAGGCCGATGACGGCAACGCTTTGGCTATCTCCGGCGATATCGGGGTATGGGGATTTGTCGGTCTGGCTCTCGCTAATCATAAACCTCACCCAAAGGGTCCTCGGCTCATCGGTCCGAGGGATTGGGTCTGAATTCATCGAAATTCCCAGGGTAACCCCGGGCCTGAGCCCACGGGTGCGCCCGCCGCCGTTAGGGGACCTAACGGCCGCGGTTTCGCCATCGGGAACGATATATTATAAGGATAGGCCCCGGAAACCCGCCCCGGGCGCGCCTCCCGGCCATGGCCTCGGGGTCGTTACCCGTTCTCGCGATTTCGGATATGCCTTAACTTACCACATCGGGGCGGACAATCAAAACCCGTCCCGTTATGTCGACGGTCACCCGGCGGGGGACCGCGATTGGACAATTTTTAATTTTTACATATATTGGGTTCGTTTTCAATTTAAAAAAAGGCCAAACGTTAAAGGCGGAAGTTTGGGCCGAGGCACCCATTGATATCCCTTTTTACCATTTCGCACCCATTTGCCCAAAACGGAAATAACCTAACCCTCCGGCCAAGGAAACTCGCCAGCCCTTCAAGTCATTCGGCATGGTTTAGGGGAAACTTACTCGGAAAACGCACCCATCGACGCAAAAAAGCCAGGCTTCTTCGCGTCGATGGCCTTGGCCCCGTTAAAAGAAATTCAGGAGCTCCTCGGGCGGGAGCGGGGACAGGTTGATGCAATGGTCGTCGGGGAGGAGGCCCAGGTCGCGGGCCAGGGCCAGGCGCTTGATGACCGCCGCCCCGTGGAGCAAAAGGCCGGCCAGATCGGCCACCCGGCGGTTGGCCGGGTCCTCGTAGTGGCTCCCGGCGGCCCACTCGTTGAAGGCGCCCAAAGACGGGCCGCAAAAGACGCACCAGTCGGTCCGGCGGTCGGTCAGGCCGTTTATGGCCCAGCGGGAGGCTTGCCCCAGGTACCAGCGGAAGACCAGGGCCATCTTGAGCTTGGGGTTGGCGTTGGCCTTTTCCAGGGTGGCCGGGTCCTTTTGCCTGAAAAATTCCTGGGTCTCGTCCCAGATCTGGGCGAGGGGCTTGCGGAAGACCTTTTCCTCGAGGTTCTTGGCCTCCTCGGCCGGGATGTCCTCGATGGTTTGGTGCTGGCGGTAGAGCTCGGCCAGCTTGTTGGCCCTGGGGGCGAAAAGGGTCCCGTATTTCAGGACCTGGACCTTGGAGCCCAGCTCGAACATGTCGGCCGCCGGGGCCTGGCTCATGTCGGTCTGGCTGGCCTTGGCCAAAAGCGAGCGGGCCTCGGGGGAGAGCCCCGATTCCACGCAGCACTGGTTTATCGAGCCGGTCACGAAATACGAGAGGCCCATGTCCTGGGCGGCGAGGAGGGCCACCGGCGTGCCCAGCCCGCCGGCCGCCCCGACCCTGAGGGGCTGGCCGTAATCGTACTTGGCCGCGCACTCGTCGGCCAGCCTTACCGCCGAGGGCCACAGGGTCAGGGCCGGCCGGAAATCCGTGTGCCCGCCGCTGTCGGCCTCGGCGGTCAGGTCCTGGGCCATGGGCACCTGGGGGGCCAGGGAGGCCTCCTTTTCGGTGATCCAGCCCCTGTTCAGGGCCTCCTGGACGATCTTGGGCGGGGGCGGGCTGAAAAACCTCTTGGCCAGCTCAAGCCTGGAGACCTTGGCTATGACCCTGTTGGGGGCGATTATGGTCCCGTCCGGGCTCATCGAGAGGCCGCTCAGGCGGTAGCGGACCAACGAGGGGGTGATCTGCATGAAGGCCGAGGCCTCGATCAGGGTCACGCCCCTCCGCAGGTAGACCTCGACCACCCTTTCCTCCCACGAGGGGTCGTGGGGCGTGTGGATGAGGCATGACCCGAACGACTGGTCGGGCATCAGGTCTTGCTGGATCTTGACGATCTCGTCCTCGATGGCCGCGGGGCTGAGGCCCGAGGCCCCGAAAACGCCCATGCCGCCCATGTCGGCCAGGGCCACGCACATGGCCCGTGACGAGATGCCCCCGACCATGGCCCCGCCCATGTAGGCGTAGCGCAGGCCGAACTCCTTGCGGAAGGATTTCGAGCCGAAATTGCCCGGGGCCACCGGCGGGATGATGCCTATCAGATTCTGGTCGCCCTGGGAGCCCAGCTCCCCGCCCGGCTTTATGTACAAGGTTTCCCTGGGGTCGTATAGCAAAGGCAGTATATGGTTCTGGAAGCTGGACATCGCGTCTCCGATCTCATGGCGGCCGTTATCGCTAACGCCCCCGGCCAGGGGGCGTGATTAACCCGATTGAGTTTCTTGCTTAATTTTTGTCAAGGGGCCACGGGCCGGGTTCCCCTGGCCCAGGCGGGCCTGGGCCCCCTCGCGGGCCCGGCCCCCAAAAAAATAAAACTTGGGCATATCCCAAGGGAACCGGCTCGCTCCGTGGCATCCAATGGCCTGTAGCATGGCTTAGAATATTACACCGAGGCCCGAAAAACAAGTGCCCTGGACCCGCCGTGGGTTTCTCCCGCCCAGCCGCGGGGGTTAAATTAGGCCAAAAAAGAAATCGCCTGGCGGGGGTCATGGGCCCTTGACAGCCAACCCCGGAGTGCTTATTTTGTTTTCACGTGATAGGGTTCCCAGGGACCACCGGCGACCCAAAAATCCCCCACAGGCTTAGGCCAAGGCCCCAAAAGCCTTACGGTTTTTTCCTCTATCTTTGGTTTTTTCCCTAAAAGCTTTGAGCCGGCAAGTCAAAGCTATTTTTTTGCGGCAAGGCGCGCCGGAACGCCCCTTTTGACCCGTAAATAACCTTTTTTGCGTTGCTTACATGGACCAGTTTCAAAACCATAGACAGAGACTGATATTCGAGGCCGTGGTCAGGGATTACATCCGGACCGGGCAACCGGTAGGTTCCAGGAACCTGGCCGTACTCTACCGGCTAAACCTGTCCCCGGCCAGCGTCCGCAAGGTCATGGGCGAGCTCGAGGGCCTGGGGCTCCTAAGCCAGGCCCACGCCTCGGCCGGGCGGGCCCCCACCGAGCGGGGCTTCAAGGTCTACGTGGACCATATCCTTAAGGTGGACAAGATAGACGTGATCCACCCAGGCATCAGGGAGGCCATAGACCGGGCCCTGTCCGGGCCCGACGCCGAGACCGGCCCCCATTTCAAGTTTTTCGCGAGGCTCCTGACCGACCTGACCAACGGCGTGGGCCTCGTCATGGCCCCCAAGGATTGCCACCTGAGGCTAAAAAAGATCCATTTCTTTCGCCTGTCCCGGGCCCAGGTCCTGACGGTCCTCGTCTCCGAGAACGGCGTCATCCAAAACAAGCTCCTGTCCCCGGCCGAGGATTACAGCCAGGACGAGCTCAACCAGGTCAACGTCTACCTCGAGGGCTTCGCCCCGCCCTTCACCCTGGCCGGGATCAAGGAAAAGATCATCGAGGCCATGGGCGTGGAAAAGAACCGCTTCGAGGAGATCTTCAGGCGGGTGCTGACCCTGGCCTCCCAGACCCAGGCGGCCGTGGAGGACCCCCCCGGGGCCGATGGCGACTTCTACATCGACGACGAGGGCCAGGGGCGCCTCCTTGAGAACCCCGACTTCAAGGACGCCGAGGCCCTAAGGTCCCTCTTCTGGGCCTTCGCCAACAAAAAGCGCCTCATCGAGCTCCTCAACGAGGTCACCGGCGAGGACCGGGTCCGGGTGGTCATAGGCCCCTCGGGCCGGGAGGAAGACGGCCTGGCCCTGGTGGCCTCGCCCTACTACGGCGGGCCCGGCGGCTCCGGCGCCCTGGGCATCCTGGGCCCCAGGCGGCTAAACTATTCGGAGATAGTGCCCATGGTCGATTACGCCGCCCAGGCGGTCGGTAGCCTTTTTTCGAAATAAACAGAAGGCCAAGGCCGAAAAATACCAACATAACCAAGGAACATACCCACCATGCACGACGATAAGCCTTTCAGCGCTTCCGACCCGACCCCCGACGCCCCTTCCATGGAAGCCCCTTCCATGGACGGCCCGGTGGAGGGCAACTACGAGGAGATCCAGCCCCAGGCCGAGCCGGCCGACTGGACCTACGAGCCCCCAGGCGAGGGCGATTCGCCTGCGGCCCCCGAGGCCACCGACTGGGAGGCCGAGGCCAGGCGCTTCCAGGACCAATACCTGCGCTCCCTGGCCGAGCTGGAGAACGCCCGGCGAAGGTTCCAGAAGGAAAAAGACGAAAACGCACGTTACGCCTCGGAAAGCGTCATAAGGGACCTGGTCCCCTTCCTGGACAACCTTAACCTGGCCCTTTCCTACGCCGACCTGAACGACCCCGGGGTCAAAAACCTGGCCGAGGGCGTGCGCATGACCCTCAAGGGCTGCATGGACATGCTGGCCGAGCGGGGCCTCAAGGAAGTCGAGGTCCACAGGGGCGACCCCTTCGACCCCAACGTCCACGAGGCCATGGGCCAGGAGATCGTCCCCGACCTTCCCGACAAGGCCGTGACCCAGCTCATGGGCAAGGGCTACTCCCTGCACCAGAGGCTCATCCGCCCGGCCAAGGTCATAGTCAACAAAAACCAGCCGGCCTAAACGCAAACGCCAAGGGGCCCGGTTTTTTCCCCGCGTTTTTTTCTTCCCGGGGGCTTACCTTTTGGCCCTGGGATGATTATATGTTTACTTAGCGGGGCGGCCTCGGCCGACCCCCGCCCGTTTAGTTAAAAAAATAGGCCATTTGGCTTAAAATATATCTAAAATAAAGCTTTAGGCATAAAGCGAACTTTCGAGAATTGTCCCAAGGAGGATAAAGTTAATGTCAAAGATTATAGGCATCGATTTAGGAACAACCAACTCTTGCGTGGCCTTGATGGAGGGAAACGACCCCAAGGTCATCGCCAATACCGAGGGCAACCGCACCACGCCCTCGATCGTGGCCTTTACCGAGTCGGGCGAGAGGCCCGTGGGCCAGGTGGCCAAGCGCCAGGCGGTGACCAACCCCGAGGCGACCATCTACGCGGTTAAAAGATTGATAGGCCGCAAATACGATTCGCCCGAGGTCAAAAGGGACATGGACGTCGTGCCCTACAAGATAGTCCGGGCCGACAACGGCGACGCCGCGGTCGAGGTCAGGGGCAAGGTCTACAGCCCCGCCGAGATCTCGGCCATGATACTGACGAAAATGAAGCAGACGGCCGAGAATTACCTGGGCGAGACGGTCACCGACGCGGTCATCACCGTCCCGGCCTATTTTAACGATAGCCAGCGCCAGGCCACCAAGGACGCGGGCCGCGTGGCCGGCCTAAACGTCATGAGGATAATTAACGAGCCCACGGCCGCGGCCCTGGCCTACGGCATGGACAAAAAGTCGGACCAAAAGATAGCCGTCTTCGACCTCGGCGGCGGCACCTTCGATATCTCCATCCTTGAGATCGGCGACGGGGTCTTCGAGGTCAAGAGTACCAACGGCGACACCTTCCTGGGCGGCGAGGACTTCGACAAGCGCGTCATCGACTGGCTGGCGGCCGAGTTCCGCAAGGAGTCGGGCATCGACCTCCTGAACGACAAAATGGCCCTCCAGCGCCTCAAGGAAGCCGCCGAGCGGGCCAAGATGGAGCTCTCCACCTCCATGGAGACGGACATAAACCTCCCCTTCATCACCGCCGACGCCTCCGGGCCCAAGCACCTGAACATCAAGCTCACCCGCTCCAAGCTCGAGAGCCTCGTGAACGATCTGGTCAACAAGGTCGTCGGCCCCTGCCAGACGGCCCTCAAGGACGCCGGCCTCAAGCCCTCGGACATAAACGAGGTCATCCTGGTCGGCGGCATGACCCGCATGCCCAGGGTCATCGAGGAGGTCAAAAAGATCTTCGGCCAGGAGCCCCACAGGGGCGTTAACCCCGACGAGGTCGTGGCCGTCGGCGCGGCCATCCAGGGCGGCGTCCTCAAGGGCGACGTCAAGGACGTGCTCCTCCTCGACGTGACCCCCCTCTCCCTCGGCATCGAGACCCAGGGCGAGGTCTTCTCGCGCCTGATCGAGAAGAACACGACCATCCCGACCAAGCGCAGCCAGATCTACTCCACGGCCACCGACAACCAGCCCGCCGTTTCCATCCACGTCCTCCAGGGCGAGCGCGAAATGGCCAGCGGCAACAAGACCCTGGGCCGCTTCGAGCTGGTGGGCATCCCCCCGGCCCCCCGCGGCGTCCCCCAGATCGAGGTGACCTTCGACATCGACGCCAACGGCATCGTCCACGTCTCGGCCAAGGACCTCGGCACCGGCAAGGAGCAGTCGATCAAAATCACCGCCTCCTCCGGCCTCTCCGAGGAGGAGATCCAGAAGCTCATCAAGGACGCCGAGCTCCACGCCGAGGAGGACAAGGCCCGCAAGCAGCTCGTCGAGCTGAAAAACAAGGCCGACACCCTCATCTACGGCGCCGAGAAGACCCTCTCCGACCTGGGCGACAAGGTCGATCCCGCCTCCCGGAGCCAGGTCGAGTCGGCCGTGGCCGACCTCAAGGCCGTCCTCGAGAACGGCGACAAGGAGGTCATCGAGACCAAGATCAAGGCCCTCACCCAGGCCAGCCACAAGTTCTCCGAGCAGATGTACGCCCAGGCCAGCCAAAGCCAGCCCGGCCCCGACCCCGACCAGGGCGGCCCCGGACCCGGCGGTCCCGGCGGCCCCGGCGCCGGTGCCTCCGGCGCCTCGGGCGGCGACGATAACGTCGTCGACGCCGAGTTCGAGGTAGTCAAGTAATATAATGAACCCCAGGGCCGCCCCCCAAAAAGGGCGGCCCCCTTTCCCCCGCAAAAAAAAACCCCCATAAGGGAAACCAGATGGACGACGACGCATTCTTCTCCGAGGTCAGGTTCGCCGACTTTACCGACCCCCAACAACTCCTGGAATTTTTCCAGGACTACATCCCCGATCCCTACCCCTCCCCGGACATCGAGTTCATCGCCGATATCCTGTCCCTTCTAAGGGAGCACCTAAAGACCTATAACCTCGGGACCGCCGGCGATGTCTCCCGCAAAAGCATGCCCGAGTTAAAACAGATCCTGACCTCCTTTAGCGACGAGGCGGGAACGCTCGTCCTAAAGGCCATGCTGGCCCGCCAGCGCAGCCACAGGATCAAACTCGAGATCCTCGAGGAGAAAAAAAACAAGCCGCCCCGGGCCAAAAAGAAGACGGCCAAGCCCAAGCCCAAGCCCGCCAAAGAATAGCCCCCTCGCCTGGGCCCCCTCGTGGGGCCAAAAGTCCCGCCATTCGACAACGGTAAAATTTTTTAGCGAATAAATTAAGCCCCTTAAGAGACATGTTTGCAAAAAACTAGCGCCTTTTGCGATTTGATCATAAATTATCCGCTTGCGCAAATTATCTAAGGTTTAAAATCATGACAAATGGTACTGAAACAGCTCTTTTGGACAAAGAAAAAGACCGGCTTGTTGCTGATTTTAAGCAAAACGAGCCCGATCTGTATACATTCTTGCCAACGATTTTAGAAGCCATCGAATTTCAAGAACCCATTTCCGTTCAACTTTCCATTTCCACAAAGGGAACGCACGGCAACTTGTTTCGGTAAACTTTTTGCCGAATCAAAATCCCCGGG
>JAITKA010000133.1 GCA_031278635.1 Deltaproteobacteria bacterium
CCCCGGAGGCCCGGGAGCCCGGGCCCTTTGCGATACGCCCTTTCATCGACCGGTTTGCGCCATGAAACCTAGCCCCAAAAGATCCATAGATATCCCCCTTCGGTCCCCGGTTTTGGCCATGGCCCTAACCGTCGCCCTCTCTACGGCCATCTTTATTACGGGCGCCCTTTTTATTCCCGGCCTCGCCGTCGCCCAAAACAGGGTGGCCCTGGAGCGGGAAGGCTACCCCATGGCCTTCCAAAACGGGACCCGGGTGGTCACCATCGATCGCCAGCCCTCTAAAATCCTGGCCCTGGGCCTGGGGGCCTCGGAACTCCTTATCGAGCTGGGCTTGGCCGATCTGGTAGTCGGTCGCACTTCGGAGTGGCCGGAAGGCGCTTACCCGCCCCGCTACGCCCAAGCCCTAGCCGAGATACCCAAAATCGATTCCGATAAAGTGTTAACCCTGGAGACCGAAAACGACGGGCCCGATTTCGTCTATGGCCAATTCGGCCCCACCACGCCCGACCCGGCCTTCTTAAAGTCCTACCGTATACTGGCCACCAACAAAAAACAATTTTTCATAGAGGTTCAGGACCTGGGCAAGATATTTAACGTCGAGGACAGGGCCAACGCCTTCCTGGGCGAGCTGGAGAAAAAACTGGCCCAGCTCTCCTCTAAGCTGAACGAGGCCGATCCCGTTACGGTCCTTGTCGTCCGGGATCTGACCAAAGATGCCCTCCTGACCTCGGGTGGCCCCGATTTCGCAACCGAGATCCTCCACCTGGCCGGGGCCCGCAACGTTTTCTCCGATTTGGGCCCCTCCCCCAAACCCCCCACCGACGAGGCCGCCTCCCGCAAGCCCAACTACGTGCTGGTGGTCGATGACGGCGGCACCCCCCTCTCCGACAAGATCCTGGCCCTAAGGTCCGACCCGGTCCTCTCGCTCCTCCCGGCCGTGGCCCAAAACCGCCTCCTGACCCTCCACGAATCTTACCTGCTGCCCGGCCCCAGAATCGCCGAGTCGGCCGAGCTCCTGGCCAAAAAATTCCACCCCAGCCTGATCCGCTAACCGCCTGACCCACTCCCGAGGTCTCCTCCCACCCCAAACGTAACCAACCCTCCCCGTCAAGCCCCTAAATCGCCAAGTTAGCATAAATTTTAACAAAAATACCACACCCCCCCGGCCTGATCCCTTAACCGCCTTACCCATCCCGAGGTCTCCTTCCGCCTCGCTCGAAACCTCCCACCCTATATATAGTGACGAACCGTTTCCCTGGGGCCCTTGCCCCGGCCCGCGGCATTGTCCCTTTGGGCCAAAACCCCAAAAGCGAGTCGCCTAGCGTGGCCTTTAGGGGCTTTTTGGCCTGCGGGGCGATTATTTTTTTGTCAAAGCCAACTAATTTTGGAGGTTAGTTGTGCCCAAATCCAGGCCAACGAGAATTTCGCCAAAGCAAATTTCGCGGGGTTTTAAGATCATAACCACAATCCCTAGATTTTTTCCAAATCCCTCCACCTTATTTTGTGGGTCTTGGAATTTTCTTTGGCCGGGATGGAAAAACGTTAAAGTGTTTTCGAACTTATCCGATAAGAAATTTGAAAGAAGCTCGATCGGACCCAGGACGAAGGACCCTGGCCCGATCCAAGGACAGCACCCTCCGACCGGTTTCGGCCGGATTTGACTTCAGACTGATTCAAAGATCGCCACCCGACGGAGGGTTAGGCGTCCAGGAACAGAAAGGAGATCCGTCATGAGTCTCGTAATCAATCACAACATGATGGCCATGAACACGGCCAGGAACCTCAACAACACGTACAACCGTCTGAACAGCAGCGTTCAGAGGTTGTCCTCGGGCCTACGAATCAACTCGGCCGCGGATGACGCCGCCGGACTGGCAATCCGGGAACTCATGCGGGCCGACATCTCCACGATGCAGCAAGGCGTCAGGAACGCCGCCGACGCCATCAGCATGATCCAGACCGCCGACGGCGGCATGGCCGTCATCGATGAGAAGCTGACCCGTATGAAAGAGCTGGCCGAGCAGGCCGCCACCGGTACTTACACTACCCTCCAGAGGGAGATCATCAACTCCGAGTACCAGGCCATGGCCGCCGAGATCGACCGCATCGCCACCGCCACCAACTTCAACGGGGTCAAGCTGCTCGATGGCTCCATCACCAACCTCCACGGCGGCCTGGGCATGAAGATCCACTTCGGGGTGGGCAACAGCGCCGACGAGGACTACTACTTCATCAATACCGGCGACGTCCGGGCCACCAGCTCCTCCGGCCTTCGGATCGGCGGAGACGCCAAGAACGACATCTGGGGCCAAGGCGCTGCCGGCGCCAAAGGCCTGGCCGGCCCTGGTTGCTGCACCGCCGGGTACGATTCCCTTGAGGGCAACGCCGGCTTCATCAGCGGCCAGACCTTCGCTTACGGGTACAACTGGGACTGGATGGAGGATGACGACGAAGACCTCCTTACCGGGAAGTATCTGGCCGGTCGCTACACGGTCGGTTCCTCCTGGAGCCTCCAGGATCTGGTCGACGAGGTCAACCGCGGCACCCAAAGCCGGGTCGGGGTCCAGATCGACTCG
>JAITKA010000146.1 GCA_031278635.1 Deltaproteobacteria bacterium
GGAAGACGACGACCCCTTAACACCCGCCGATGGCCCGGGAGACGGCCGGGGGGAGGCCTTCGGGCGCTCTCTTGAGATCCTCCTCCCGACCACGCCCGAGGAGGTCAGGGAATACATGAAGGGTTTGGACGCTAGGGAGGAGGCCCTATCGGACGGGGCGCCCTCGGCCATGCGCTCCAGGACGGAGAGGGTCAGGCTCGAGCCGGGCTTCAAGGCCCCTTTGGTGGAGCTTAGCCCCAATCTCGTCACGGCTTTGGTCTTTACCGATTCGACGGGGAGGCCTTGGCCGGTCTCGGCGATGGTGCTGGGGAGCGGCTCGCTCTTTTCCGCCGAGCTGCTGGAGGGCCAGTCATCCAACCAGGTCATCGTGTCCCCCCTCACCGGCCACGGCCACTCCAACCTGGTCGTAAGCCTTAAGGGCAAGGACATCCCGTTGATAGCCAGGCTCAGCACCAACTCGGCCGTCAAGGCCGACCGCAGGCTCGACGGCCTGATCATCTTCCAGATCCAGGAGGCCGGGCCCATGGCCCTACCGGGCGCCGCCCCGGAGCCGGGCCCGGCGGGCCCGGTGGACGACATCCTTTACGGCCTGCTGGACGGCTTCATGCCCGAGGGGGCCGTGCCCATAGAGGCCGAGCCGGCCCTGGAGGGCGAGAGCTTCGTCCAGGTGGGCCAAAACATCTACCTGAGGACCACCAGGGGGCTTCTGTGGCCCGCCCCCCAGGCCCGGGCCTCCGGCCCGGGCGGGCTCTCGGTCTACGAGCTCCCGGCCGTGCCCTCGGTCATGCTCCACGATTCCGACGAGGTCAGGACGGTGGTCCTGAGGGGCGTGGAAACCGTCCCCGCCGCCGGGCTGGAGGTCAGGCCATGAGAGGGAAGGAAGTCTCGGTTTGGTTTTTTCGTTACCCGGCCGCGGGCCGGGAGGGGAGGGCATGGGTCGCATGAGCGTCGGATCTACATTGGGGGGCATTTCCGTCCCCAGGGGCTGGATACTGGCCGCCCTGGCCGTGGCCCTCGCCATAGGGGCATTCCTCGCCCTCAGGTTCTTCCTCCTCGGCCAGGGCCAGGGGAGCGACCTTTCCTCGGCGGCCAACCTGACCCCCAGGAACGTGGAGGGCACGGTGGGCGGGCCGGGCACCCCCGAGTACAACGAGTTGATAGAGGCCCTGGACCAGAACGCCGCCCTGGAGGCCAAGGCCAAAGGGGAATCCTTCGTGGCCACCCCCGTGGGCCGGAAGCCCGACCCCAAAAGCCAGCCCGCCCCCAAGGCGGACAAGGGCGGCCTCACCGTCACCATGGCCCCCCAGGTCATGGCCAAGGCGCCCGAGCCCCCGGCCAGGGCCCCGCAGGGGGCCTCCAAGGCCGCGGGCCAGGTCCGGCCCGACCAGGGCCTGACCCAGGCCATGGTCGCCGACCTTAAGGGGCTCTCCCGCGGGGGTCCCGGGGCCTTCGTCGTAAGCCTCGGCCCCGGGGGGGACGGGGGATCCGGGGTGGCCGGGGTCCAGGGGGCCAAGGCGGCCGGGGCCGCGGTCAAGTCCGCCGGCCCCTCGATGGTCCCGGGCGATGTCATCTACGCGGTGACCGAGCTCGCCGTCAACAGCGACGTCCCGGCCCCGGTCATGGCCAGGGCCGTGGGGGGCAAGCTTGACGGCGCCAAGTTCCTGGGCGGCTTCGCCCGCCACGGCGAGAACGTCACCCTCTCCTTCAGCCGCGTGGTTTTCCCTGACTCCCGCACCTACGCCGTCGAGGCCCTGGCCGTGGATCCCGGGACCGACTCCGCCTCCATAGGCGGCAAGGTCGACCGCCACTGGCTCTCCCGCTGGGGCGGCCTCCTGGCCTCAAGCTTCCTTGAGGGTTTCGGCGAGGCCCTCTCCGGGAGGGGGACCAGGGTCAGCGTCTACGGCGACGTCGTCTCGGTCGAGAGGGGCCGGGTCGATCTAGGGGAGATCTCCCTTGAGGCCCTGGGCCAGGTAGGGAGCCGGGCGGCCACCCAGCTGGAAAAGGGTTTCGACCGCCCACCGACCGTGACCATCCCGGCCGGGAGCCCTATCGGCCTCTTGATCCTCGGTACCAAGGAGTAATCGGCATGGGACAAGACATACTCGCCAACCTCATACCCCATCTGGAACCTTGGTGGGGCACCCTGGGGGTCATAGTCGCCCTGATCGGCCTCACCCTGACCGTAAAGGGCCTGGCCGGGCTGGCCAACCGCCCCCGCGGGGGCGCCAGGATGGCTTTCGTCACCCTCCTCTCCGGGATACTCTTGCTGAACGCCCCGGAATTCATGGACGTCCTTGCCCAGACCCTCTTTAGCCGCGACTCGGCCGACGTCCTCTCCTACCGCCCCCCGGCCCACGCCGCCTCCGGCATCTTCAGGCTCGTGGTTTTGGTGGTGGGCCTGACCGGCGTCATAGGCGTCGCCAGGGGCATATACATCCTGAGGCTCTCCGGCGGGGAGGGCGGGGGCCTCCCCAGGGCCCTGGTCCACATAGCCGGGGGGATACTCTGCGTAAACCTCGTCGAGTTTTTGCGGCTCCTGGCGGCCAGCCTGGGCGGTGAGGCCGAGTCCATAGTCACCTCCGTCATCGGCTGAGACCGGTTGGCCCGGCCCGGCCCGCGGGGCCGGGGGCCTGGGGCCGCCCGTTTTCGGTTCATAAAATAACTATCTAAGGAAGGAAGGCCATGATCGTTAAAAGTGTAGTCAAACGTCTTATATCCCTTTTTCGCCGGGCCACCGGGCCCGCGGACAAGCCGAAAGGCTTGGCCGCGACAAGGGGCCCGGATCTTACAGGCCCCAAAGCCGGCCCCAAAGCACGTGCCAGGGCTTGCCCGGCCAAAGCCCTCGTCACCATCCTCGCCGGCCTTGGCCTCGCCCTCAAGGGCGCCGAGGCCTGGGCCGTGGGGCTGGGCGGGCTTGGCCAAAACGTGGCCAGTAACCTCTCCGGCGTGGCCAAGGCCGTCCAGATGTTCGGCTTCGCCGCCGGGCTGACCCTCGTGGTCATGGGGCTCCTGGAACTCTACAACACCGGCCGCTCCCATGACGCCTCCCTAAAGGGCGGCGTGACCAAATGCGTGGTGGGGGCGGCCCTCCTGGCCGTGGACGCCATAATATCGACTTTTTCCACCACCATCTTCGGCGGCAACGAATCCGGGGTGGGCCTAGGGGGTTTGGGGCTGTGACAACCGGGAAACTAACCAAAGAGGAAAAGGCCGCCGAGATCGGGTCCGCCGCCAAGGCGTTAAAGGCCGCGCGTGCCCCGCAACCCAAGACCGAGGCCAAGGCAGCGGCCCCGGAGCCCAAAGCCGCCCCCGCCAAGGCGATAGGGGTTGCGCAGGCCGTAAAACCCAAGGCCACGGCCGAGACCAAGGCCGCCGAGATCAGGGCCGCCGCCAAGGGGTTAAGTGCCGCGCGGGCCGTAAAACCCAAGGCCACGACCGAGACCATGCGCTTTGAGCTCAGGGCCGCACCAGCCCCGGAACCCATGGCCGCTTTCGCCAATGGGTTATGGGACATTCCAGCCCCGGCCAAGGCCCCGGCCAAGGTTCCGGTGACCAAAGCCCCGGTAGCCAAAGCCGCCCCAGCCAAGACGATCGGGGATGCCCCGACCCCGGAACCCAAGGCCGCTGAGATCAGGGCCGCCGCCAGGGCGTTAAAGGACGCGCAGGCCATAAACGC
>JAITKA010000038.1 GCA_031278635.1 Deltaproteobacteria bacterium
AGATAGGCCTTCCTTGATTGCTCTTGGCTGAGATAACCGAACCTGACCTTAAAGGTGAACCGTCTCAAAGACGCCTTGTCCAATTTGTCCATCAGATTACTCGTGCAGGCGAACGGGAGGGGATGCGTCTCCATCCAAGCGAGCATCTCGTTGACATGGTTTACCTCCCACGACCAAACGGCTTGGCTCCTATCCTGAAGGAAGGAATCGGCCTCGTCAAAAACCAAAAACTCATCGCGCCTATGGGCTTCCATAAAAGATTTGGCAATCTCTTTCTCGGTTTGTCCCACATATTTAGACAGGAGGTCGCTCGTTTTTTTCTGAAGGACCTTTTTTCCCAATTTCTTGGCAAGGGCCCTCACGTAGGCCGATTTCCCGGTTCCCGGGGGTCCGTAGAGACAAAGGGAAAAGTTGAGAATGCCTTTTCCCGCGATCATTTCGCTCAGGTCTTCCAAGTTCAGGTCGGTGTTCAGGAGCTCGAAATTGAAAGCCTTGTCGTCATTGGTTTGGGGGACGGGGCATTTCTTGGTTATGGCATACTCAAGGGTATCCAGGGTACGAACGAGGGCGCCTTTGTCCTCGGTAATAACGGTCGCTTTAACGGCGCTCGTGGCATAGGAAGGGGGGAGACGATAATTTTGGACGATTCTTTCTATCTCGGCTTTTTCAATGCTAATACCGTTTCTCTTAAGCTCTTTTTCCCAGATTTGTCGCATGGTTTCGACCGGAGGGGTGGTCATCTCGTAGGCAAAGGAAAATCTCCGGAGAGTGGCCTTGTCAAAGTCGCCGACGTGGTTGGTCACCCAAATCACGGGGACCAAATTATTTTCCAGGATCCGGTTTAATACGAGCTTTGAGTGGACTTTCCTGGTTTCGCCAACGAAAATGTCCTCGGCCTCATCAAACAATAAAATCGCGTTCCTTTCATCCTGAACGAGGGTCTGGGCCATGTTAACCTCGGTTATCCGTTCGATTTTCCCATAAACCTCGTTTTTCCCCGAAACCATGTAGAGCGTCGCGTTTAATTCTTTGGCCAGGGTCTTGGCCAACTCGGTCTTACCTACGCCGGGAGCCCCGTAAAGCAAAAAATTCACGCCTTTAGCCCGTTGGCTCAAAGCCGAGGACAAGATGGCGGACATGATGCCGTAATCCTCGCCCAAATGCTTGAAATCTTCCCCGGTAAGCCTTGCCACGGCTTTCTTATCCAACACCAGGTTTTTTATGTTACGATGGGCGGACCTGGGAGAAAGGATCATTTTTTTAAAAACGTCGGATGGGTCAACAAATTTATCTTCTTTACTACAAAACAGTCCTTTCGTTATGAGCCCAGAATTCGGTTTTAAGGCATTTTCAATCTGATTTTCGCTCGCTCCCACAATAGTGGCCAGCCGTCTTATAAACCCTTCTTTAAGACAAAAAAAATGTCTGCCAAAACCATCGGGAATTTTATCGAGTAGGTCGGATATAGGCTTTACGTGAAAAAACAATACCGTTAGCCTAACCAGATCCCTATCCACCCCCGTTAACTCGAAGCTATCGGAGATTTTGTCCCCCAAAACCACGAAATAGTTGCTCCCGGTGATATTCTCACTGGCGTCCAGGGACTCTACTTCCTCTTGAAACACTTGCCATTTCAGGTAGTTTATCTCAGAATCGGGATTGTATCTATAGTGATATCTAATCTTAAAACTTTTCCAATCTATTTGATTTTCATCAAGTTTTTTTGTTATTAGTCTATTTAAATTACGTTTAAATAAACTAGTAGCATACTCACAGAGCCATGAATTAATTATATATACCTCTAATTTATCTTCTACTGGCGGTATAAGTATCTTTTTTAGGTAACTTATAATTACCGGCTTTAAATTTGATTCCATGAAACACCTCCTAAATTAATAAAGGGTTCAGTAAAATAACTTAAGGTAACCAGCCAGCTTAGCCAGCCAGCTTGCTAAGCCAGTGCCCTTTCATTTAGGCATCCTTGGCCAGTTCAGGCTCAGAATTTGAAAATGTCGAAAGAAAAACCTTTAATATTATAACACCGATTGGTTAAAAAGTCAAGTTTTTTTTCGCGACTCGCGACTGACCTTCTCCCTCGAGTATATATTCAATCGAGCGGCGAAAAATTTTAGTAAAAATTTGCCCGAAACGAAAAAAATTTTGCTTTTTTTCGATTTTTTGACTTAACGGGGTGAATTTATTGAATAAAAAATTTTTCGGGGGATAGGGTCTTTTCGGTACGAACAAGGGACAATAGGGATGATGAATAGAAATTATAATTATTTCTATGATCTGGCTGATTGTTTGTAGATTATGGCTGGTTTGTTCGCAAGGGTATTGGACATTCGAATGGATAGAGGGCAGACTTTGTCAGGACTTTTGGCTGGGCAATCTGGCCGGGGGGGTCCATTTTTTGAATATGTCGGGCGAACGGCCGTAGAGGGGCGTCGGGGGGCAATCGGCGGCGAGGCCGTTGGTCAGGGAGTAAGCGGCCTGGGAGGCCAGTATGGAGGGGTCGGGCGGGTCCGATGGGCCAAGGGTGAAGCCCTCGGCGGCGGGCGGGAGAAGGCGCAGGGCCGGGCCCAGGAGGAGGATGCCTTCGCGTTCGGTATCGAGGGCCCTTAAGGCGGGCATGACCTTGTCGGGGCTTAGGACGAGGATGTCGGAGAGGGGCCCGGGCAAGGGGGAACCGGGAATAAGGCGAAAGAGGCGGGTGAAAAGCTCACCGTGTCGGGCGTCGATTACCGGGGCCACCAGCGAGGGGGCTGGCATGGGGGGCTTCGCGGGGTGGCCGGCCAGGACGGCCAGGGAGGAAATTCCCAGGGCGGGGATTCCCGCGCCCATGGCCAGGCCCTTGGCCAGGGCCAGGCCGGTCCTGAGGCCGGTGAAGCTGCCGGGGCCGCGGCCCGCGGCCACAAGGTCCAGGTCGATGGGTTTAAGGCCGTGGCGTTTGAGGATTCGATCGATCTCGGGCGGCAGGGTGGAGGAGTGGCTCCCGCGCCCGTCGCCCGTTTTGGTTTCGAGGATCCCAAGGTGGCCCGAGGCGTCGGCCCGGCAGAGACCGAGGCTGGTCAGCTCGGTGGAGGTGTCCCAGGAGAGAACTAGCACGGGTTATTCCGTGGTCTGGACCTGGGCGGCCGGGGTGCCGAATTTACGGACCACGATGCGGGAAATGTCGTTGTAGAAAACCATGACCATCAGGGCCAGGAGGGCGCAGATGCCCACGATCTGGGAGACCTCCTTGAAGCGCAGGCTCAGGGGCTTGCGCCGCACGGCCTCGATCAGGAAGAACAATATCTGGCCGCCGTCCAGGATGGGCAGGGGCACAAGGTTTATGATGGCGAGGTTTATGCTGATCATGGCCATCAGGGCCACGAAATCGGCCAGGCCGTCCTTGATTTTGCTGCCGGCGGCCTCGGCGATCAGGATGGGCCCGCCCATGACCTTGGGGGAGATTTTGGCTTGGATAAGCTTGGCCAGGGTCATGTAGGTTAGCTTAACGACGTTCCAGCTTTCCTCCAAAGCATAGCCGAAGGATCTGATTACGCCCACGCGCTCGATTAGGACGTCGGGTTTGTTGTTGACGCCGATCATGGGGGTGAAGAGGGTCTTGCCCTCGATGTTTTGGCTGGCCTCTAGTTTGGGGGTGACGTTAAAGGCCAGTTTTTCCCCGTCCCGCAGCACCTCGAAAAGCAAGGGTTTTACCGGGACGCCGGTCTCGGTGGCCCTTTTTTCCTCGGGGCCCTGGATGGCCTCGACCAGCTGGGACCAGTCCTCGATGGGTTGGCCGTCTATGGCCGTGACCAAATCGCCCGATTCGAGGCCCGCCAGTTGGGCCGGCCTACCGTCCATGGTCTGGGAGATGCGGGCCTGGGAGCGGGGCTTGAGGCCAAGCGACCAGTAGGGTTTGCTGGTGCCGAGAAGGTCCTTGCCTTCCTTGAGCTCGGGCGTCAGGGTGATGGCAAGGGTCTGGCCCGAGCGTTCCACGACCATGGCCATGGGCTTGCCGCCGGTCGTTTCCGGGTGGTCGGTTATCTCGTCGAAATACTTTATGGCCTTGCCGTCAAGGCTTAGGACCACGTCGCCTGGCCTGAGGCCCGCGGAGGATGCCGGGCCATCCGGGGTCAGCTGTCCCACGACCGGGGGCAGGTGCTGAAAGCCCATGGCCGCGAGCAAAAGCCAGAGGGCGAAAACGGCGAAGATTAAATTAAACAGCGGCCCGGCGAAGCAGATCGATATCCTGACCCAGGCGGGCTTGTGGCTAAACGATACCTTCTTGTCCTCCTCCGGGATCCGCGACCCAGGCTCTTCCCCCAAAAGCTTTACGTAGCCGCCCAGAGGCAACCAGCATAACTGGTAGACGGTCTCGCCGATCTTGCGGGAGTATATCCTGGGCGGGAAACCGAGGGAAAATTTCTCGACCCTGACGCCCAATAGCTTGGCCGCCAGGAAGTGCCCCAGCTCATGGACGAAGATTAGGATCAGTAGCAAAACTATGAAGGAGACTAAGGTCAGCAGCATCTATAACTCCAAAAAAACCTCTCCCGCAAGGAAGAAGTCAAATCGGCTCGTAGGTTCCCTGGGGCCGTCGGCCCGCCATGGGCGGCGGCTAAAAAGGCCTTTGCCTGGGCTTGGTTAAACGGGGTGGGCTCACGGCCCCCGGGGGGGCCAATGGCCACGGAAATACCTTTATATCATATTTGATCACCGTGTAAAAAGTGTTTATCGAAAAAAATCAGTCACGGTAGCCCTAACTCATTGGGCAACCCAAAATTTTTGAAAACCTCGTCCTTATTGAGGGATTTTCTCAATAAGGCTTTCTCGAATACTGACGCTTGGCCTTATTGGCCATTTTACATGCAATTTCCCATCAATTAGGGTTAATTATATACAATTTCCTTTGGTTTTTGGGACAGGTATTTTATGACCCTCATAGCATTAAGGCCCAAAGCTTTGAAGTTCATTTTTAACTTGGACGCCATCATTCCCCGGATTCGTAACCGTTTAGCGCCTTTTCGAGCCAGTTGGCTATTGGTGCCCTCTATGCCGCTTCGCATTCGGTATCGTTTTCTGAATTCGCCAGAATCCTGAAAAGTGCGTCGTTTGTCTAGCCTAACCTGTTCGTCCTGGTACGTGAGCCAAGCCTTGTTTTTGGACACGAGCACGGGGCACAACCCACACATGGGACATCTTAGGCAGACATTGCGGTCGAAGTAAGCCCGACCCCCGGTATTGTCAGGGTTCCTTTGCGTCTCGGCTTTTTGGCCCATCGGGCAACCTTCAATGACGCCATGGTTGTCAGACTGGAAATCCGCGAGCCTGAAGGCGACAGGGGTTGTGTCGTCAGGGTCATTTACATAAATTTCCGGCCATGCGGCGTTCTCGCTCGCGAAGGATAACGTTTGGGCGGCGTCACTCATTTTTTCATCGGAGGTCAGCTTGCCAGTCCCTTTTCCATTCGAACGGTTGGTGGTGTTGCCAGGGACTGGCGACAATAGTTCGATGCCTTTCGAGGCGGCGTATTCGCTGTTGGCATCCCCACCGTAAGCGGTGTCCGCAGTCAGGACCTCAGGTTTCACCCCCCTTTTCTCCAGGTCGTCCACGGCTGGGACCAGGGCGGCGGAATCATGCTCGTTGGCTGGCCGGACATCCACAAGGGTGATGAGATTAAGCATAGGCCCTTCTGATTCGGTATCCGCTTCGGTGTAGGTTTCGACCAGCTGGACGTGAAACCCCTGGCCTTTGTGGCCGCTATAAGTCGCGTCGGGATCCGTGGGGTTTTGGAGGGACCCGCTTGAAATCTCCTTGGCCGGGAGCAATTCCACTTTGGGCTCGGCGATGATGTTGGAATTTTCGACCACCCCTTCCGGAACATCTTCGGAGTCCGTTTCCTCAATGGAGGTCTCGTCCGAAAACTTTGCCTCGTCATCGCCCTTAAGGACGATCTCCGCATCGACTTGGATTTTTTCCTGGTAACTGACGCGGCACTGGTCTTGGAAGACCCTGTTTAAGAGCGCGAACGAGGGCATCCCCGAGACCACCGGGTTGGCTTGGAAGGCGTTGATGAGGCCGAAAATATCCTTCGCGACTGTCAACATGGCCTTAGCATTTTCCGAAGGCATTACGTGGCCGAAGGGATTGTGTCCTTGCACGTCCTTTCCCAGGTATCTGTCCGTCAAAGTAAAATCAATGGCGTTGAAAGCCTGGGAATCTTCCTTCCTGAGGGTCTTCAGGAATTTCTCGACGGTGGCGCTCATCACCCCAAGCCGGGTAAGCCGCTTCATGTTGGTGTTAAAATGCATGGAATCCATACGCTGCAGTCTGTAATCGACCTTGAACTCATCGATCAAATTGCACGTGGTGTCATTAAAAATAATGTCGGCGAGGTCGTTTGTAACAATCGTCCGCCTGAAGTTGTAATAGGTTTTCGGGCAGATGTAGAGCGTGTCGTCGTTAGCGTCCTGAATATCTAGGGCCCACCTGAATGAGATGTCGTACTGGAGGCGCAATAGAGTGTCACTGTCGGTAAGGTTACACATATCTTGAAGGACCAGCAGCCCTAACATGGTCTTAAGGTCTTTTGTGGGCCGACCGTTATTTTTGCAAAAATAGGGCATAAGCGGCTTAATCGCGAGATGTGGGAGCACGCCCTCTTTAAAAGCGTTAGGCCAACCTTTTTCAAGTCCGGCGAGCCTTTTCTCGTTCTTGGTGTTGTAAAATGGATCTTTCCATCCAAAAAGTCTTGGCTCTGGTTGAGTTAATCTTATCATGGTAACCCTCGGGGGAATTAATTTTACCAAGAGTATACCAAAGATTTGGCATTATGTCAAGAAAAATTTAATTGATTTTTTAAGTTTTTAAAGTAATTTTTAAAGCTAAGGCAAAAAAAAGTAACCTGCTGCTTCATGCCCTTATCTCACAAATGAGAACATATGACAAACTAGTTTACCCTCCAATTGGCACAATTTTTGCTTATAAACTAGGAGGGGGTTTTTACCGATTGATCATATTTGGCCCAAATAGTGTTAAGGGTCATACATAACTTTAATTGAATGGCCCAAGGCCAATCGCCTATCCGGTACCAAGACCATGGTTTGGCCAAGAGGGGGCGGATGTTGGGGCGGGGCGTAAAGGGGACCGGGTTGCCATAAGGTTGGATTGGGGGGGAAACGTCTAGGCAATATGTGGATGGTGCGTGCAATAAGGGAATATAAATGGGGCGCCGGGGTTGGTCGGCCGGGGAAAAGGGTGAAGGTCGGGATCGGGGGGATAAGCGTTGGAATGGATTGGTGCGGTTGGGGCGAACGGGGTTGGGAGATGGGGGCGGTTTTCACCCATTGTAATAATGAGGGGTGGGTTGGGGCCGTTTGGTTGGATGGGGGGGCGGAAGGGCGTTTTGGGTGGGGCTTGGCCGGGGGGCTAGTCGATGGACTTTAGTGGCAAATGGGGCGA
>JAITKA010000056.1 GCA_031278635.1 Deltaproteobacteria bacterium
CCCGACTATAGCTACTACACGGCCGAGCTGGCCATTAGGCGTTTGGACGCGTGGCAGGCATTCTCGGGCTTTGACGCCTCGTCGTTCAGGGCCCAGACGGGCTCGCACGTGAACGTGAAGGGCGTGACCTTTTTGGTGGGGGTGGCCAAAAAGACGCAAAATTCACTGGGGTCCTTTTTGTTCGGGGGGTTCCTGGAGGGCGGGGTCTCGGACTATGAGGTCGTGACGGACGTGGTGGCCGACAACATGAGGGAGGTCGGGGGGAACGGCACCCTTCGGTCCTTCGGGGTGGGCATCATGGCCAGCCAGAAATTCGACAATGGCTTCAGGGTGGAGTCGTCCTTCAGGTACGGCTCCCTCGAGAACGATTTCGTGGCCGAGAACTATGTCAGCGCCTCGGGCACGGTGGCCAGTTTCAGGATGACGGCCCCGTATCTCGGCGCCCATCTGGGGCTGGGCTACTCGCATGACGTGGCCGGGGTGGGGAATTTCGACTACTCGGTCAAGTATTACTATTCGCGCCTGGCCGGGAAAACGGTCCACATCGGCGAGGGCGACGAGGTCACCTACGCGCCAACCAACTCGCACCGGGTGCGGGCCGGGCTGCGTTTCACCAAGCCGTTCTCGGATAGGGTGTCCTTTTACGTGGGCGGGCATTTTGACCACGAGTTTGACAACCGGTCCAAGGCCAAGGTCTACAACATGGACGTCAAGACGGCGGGGATTCAGGGCAGCACGGGCATTTTCGAGCTGGGGGGCACGATCAAGTCCCGTTCCAACGAGCATCTTTCGATCGAGTTCGGCCTTCAGGGCTACGTGGGCACTTTCAGGGGCATCTCGGGGGGCGTGAGGCTGGGCTACGAGTTCTGAGGCGGCATTGGCGGGGGCGAAAAAGTGCTGGCTTAAGGGGGTCCCTTTGGGTATAATCGTTGGCCGGATGGGGCGCCGGGGCCCCGGGGATTTTGTTTTTGGCCCATTTTGGGTCAGGGATTTTCGATTGGGTTTATTTTGTGAACTGTCGGAGCGAAAGACTTAAGTAAAGATAGTTCTGGTTAGCTAGGTTCATAATTTTAGGGAACTTCGTCTCATCAATGAAAGGAAACAAAATGTCAAATCGTGCCATTACGAGCGCAAGAAATCAATTTCCGGGTACCGTCTCCGCGGTGACCGAGGGCATGGTCAATACCGAGGTGGTGTTGGACATCGGGGGCGGCTCGAGCGTGACCGCCATCATCACCAACGCGAGCGCCAAGGCGCTGGGCCTTAAGGCCGGGGCTGAGGCCATTGCCATTTTCAAGGCCTCGTGGGTCATAATCTCCATCGATACGGGGCTTAGGACGAGCGCCAGAAACGTGTTCAAGGGCAAGGTCAAGAGCGCCAAGGCGGGGGCCGTCAACGCCGAGGTCATCGTGGAGCTGCCCGGGGGGCGGGAGGTGGCCGCCATAATCACCAACGAGAGCCTGGAGGCGTTGGGCCTCAAGGCCGGCTCGGAGGTTTGCGCCCTGGTGAAATCCTCCCACGTGATCGTGGGGGTCAAGTGACCGTAAGGGGACCGGCCCCCCGATGGGGGGGCCGGGAAAAGCCGTCCCGGCCCCATGGCCTGGGCGGTTTTTTTTTATGGGGGGCGGCCATGGTTTTCGGGTGCGGGACGGAAAAATGGCTTGACAAAGGGACCATAAAAATATAACGTTAGACGCGATGGTTAAGCGAAAGACGGCGGGGGCGCCTGCCGCGCGGGTTTGAGGGGCGCGGCGGCGCGGAGCCTTGCTTTCCGGCCGGGGGATTCCCCCTTTGGCCGTGGGCCCTTTATGTGCCCCTTTGGGGCATTTTCGTTCAAAAACTGATCACCTATCTTCCAAAGGGTTTACCTTGGGGTCTATCAAAGGCCCCTGGGGCGACCCAAGCATTAACGCCATACTCACGTAGTTTTCGTCCCGGCCAAAGCCATGGGGTTTTGGGTCCGGTATTTCCGTGGCCAGCGTTGGCCGCGGGGCGGGTTGGTTTGGGAGGCGCGCGGGCGGGCGGTCGCCAGGCGCCGAATAAGCCGGCCGGTCATCGTTTGGGTGGGCCGAGAAGGCCCGACCGGTCAAGTCAATCACTCTTGCCTGTGGGAGTCAACGGATTATGGAATTTTTATACACGCTCGTCGGCAAAATCAGCTCGTTCGTCTGGGGCCCTTGGGTCATAGGCTTTCTCGTGGGTACGGGCATTTTCCTGTCGGTCAGGGTCAAGTTCATCCAATTCACCCATCTGGGCTACGCCCTCAGGCTGGGCCTGAGCCGCAAGTCGAAAGCCGACGAGGCCGGGGACATCAGCCATTTCGGGGCCCTGATGACGGCCCTGGCCGCCACGGTGGGGACCGGTAACATCGTCGGTGTGGCCACGGCGGTCATACTCGGCGGCCCGGGGGCCGTCTTTTGGATGTGGGTCACGGCCATCTTCGGCATGGCCACGAAATACGGCGAGGCCGTCCTGGCCATCAAGTACAGGGTGACCGACAGCTCCGGCAACATGGCCGGCGGCCCCATGTATTTCTTGGAAAAGGGCCTGAACCTCAAGTGGCTGGGTATCCTTTTCGCCATATTCGGGGTCATGGCCTCCTTCGGCATCGGCAACATGACCCAGAGCAACTCGGTGGCCGGGAACGTCATGGGCTCCTTCCACGTGGCCCCCTGGATATCGGGCCTGATCATGGCCGTGTTTACCGGGGTCGTCATCCTGGGCGGGGTTAAGAGCATCGCCAAAGCCTCCAGCGTCATCGTCCCGCTCATGGCCATCCTGTACGTTTTCGTGGGCCTGATCGTCCTGGTCATGAACCTGAGCCTGATCCCGCCGGCCCTGGGCCTCATATTCTCGGAGGCCTTCTCCATGAAGGCGGGCCTTGGGGGGCTGATCGGGGCCACGATCCGCTACGGCGTGGCCAGGGGCGTTTTCTCCAACGAGGCGGGCCTCGGCTCGGCCCCCATCGCCGCCGCCGCGGCCAAGACCGATCACCCTTGCCGCCAGGCGCTGGTCTCCATGACCGGCACCTTCCTGGACACCATCATCGTCTGCTCGGTCAACGGCCTCGTGCTGGTCATGGCCGGGCTTTCCAACCATGTCGATTTCGGGGGCCTTAAGGCCATCTCCGAGGCCACCCCCGGCTACGCCTCCACCCTGACCTCCCAGTCGTTCAACATGTTCCTGCCCGCCTTCGGGGGACTGGTGGTCACGATCTCGCTCATCTTCTTCGCCTACTCGACCATCCTCGGCTGGTCGTATTACGGGGAGCGCTGCCTCTATTACCTGACCGAGAGCAAGACGGCCAGTTTCCTGTACCGGCTTATTTTCGCCATCTTCGTCTTCATCGGCGCCGTGGCCAAGCTGTCGCTGGCCTGGGACATCTCGGACATATTCAACGGGGCCATGGCCATCCCCAACCTTATCGGCCTTTTGGGCCTGTCGGGCGTCATAGTCAGCCAGACCAAGGATTTCTTCGACAGGATCTACAGTAAGGAGCTGGCGGCCAAGAAAAGGAAAGCCGCCGCCGCGAGGGGCTGACCTGGGGGCCATCCCCCGGAAAAACGAAAGCCGGCCATTTTGGCCGGCTTTTTTTCGCCTCAGAACCCCAGCACGTCACGGCAGGCGGCCAGGTCCTTGCGGATCAGGTCGGCCCCGGCCCGGGCCAGGGCCTCCTGGCCGACCCCGCCCTGGAGGACGCCCACGGCCTTGATCCCGGCGTTCCTGGCGCAGGCCATGTCCGAGAGGGAGTCGCCCACGTATATGGACGAGGAGGGGTCCACCCCCAGCTGCCGGATGACCGTCAGGAGTATGTCCGGCTCGGGCTTGGGCCTGGGGACGTCCCCGGCCCCCACGGCCGTGTCGAAATACTTGGCCAGGCCCAGGTCGGCCAGGTCGAGCCAGGGGTTGGTCCTGTTGGTGGCGACGCCGAGGAGGAGGCCCCTGTTTTTGGCCTCGCCAAGGAGGGAGTGGGCCTCGGGGTATATTTTCGTAAGGCCGATGACCTTGGGGACGATGGTCCCGTTCAGGTACCCGAGCCACTCCGGGCGGGCCTCGCCCCAGAGCTCGCGGTAGAATTCCATGGTGGGGAGGCTTATGGCCTTGAGGACCTGGTCCTCGGTCCGGGGCTCGAGGCCGAAGCGCTCGGCCAGCATGTTGACCCCCAGGGCGCAGGCTTCCAGGGAGTCCACCAGGGTCATGTCCAAATCGAATATCAGGGCTTTAAGCATTTAAGACCGGGGCTTTTTTTAAGGGTTTCATGGGGCCTGACCCGGGTGGGCGGGTCAGGGCTCGGCGAAGACCTTGGCCGGTAGGCCGGTCCCGCCGAAATCGAAAATCGCGGCGTAAACGGTCATGGGGCGCCCGGCCGGGAGGGCGGCGAGGGAGGTCAGGTTCTCGATGACGTAGACCCCGGCCCTCTCGCAGGTCGTGTCGGCCTTGGCGTGCTCGGAATCGGCCCTGAGGCCCCTCGCGTCCAGGCCCAGGAACCTCACCCCGATGCCGAGGAGGGCCTCCAGGAGGTCCCAGCCGACATCGAATCTGGCCTTGAGGTAACCCTCCGAGCCGTAGGGGTGGCTTTCCATGACCCCGGTGCGGAAAATCACGAAATCGCCCTTCCGGATCAGGCCGAGATCGATATCCTCCTTGGCCATGGCCCCGGAGGGGACCAGGTGCCGGACGTCCAGGCACAGGCCGCGGCTCTTGAAGTAGGCCGGCGGGACCTTGGTGCCCAGGAGCCTGTCCAGGTGCGTCCCCCAGTGGCCCACGGAGGTGAGCGACGAGAAGCGCTTGGCCTGGGATTTGTCCTCGAAGGAGGCCAGATCCGGGGCCTCGAGGTCAAAGGGCAGCGATAGATCTATTACGGTCCCATCCGTCATGGCGTTTCCCCGGGGCGGCTAAAAAAAGCTTCGCTCCTTCCCGAAATGATAGTGCCTGCCCCGCTATTTGTCAAGGCGGGGCAAGGCTTCCCGTGAAGCCGCGAGGCGGCGGGCCCTACGGCCCCGCAGGGTCAGGCGGATTTTGTAGGCCGCGGGGATGATGAACATCGAGAGGGTGAAGGCCGTGACCATGCCCCCGAAAAGGGGGGCGGAGATGCGGCGCATGACCTCCGAGCCGGTCCCGGCGCTCCAGAATATGGGCACAAGGGAGATGACCACCGTGCCCACGGTCATGGCCTTTGGCCGGACGCGCAGCGTGGCCCCGGCGTGGATGGAGCGGTCGACCGTTTCCTCGGTGATCAGGTGGGGTTGGGCGAACTCGGGCGTCTCCTGGGCGGCCTGGCGCAGGTATATGAGCATGATGACCCCGAACTCGGCGGCGAGGCCAGCGAGGGCGATGAAACCCACCCCCGAGGCCACCGACAGGGCGTAGCCCTGGAGGTGCATGAACCAAAGGCCACCGACCAGGGAGAAGGGGAGGGAGGCCATGATCATGGCCGCGTCCGAGGCGCTTTTGAACTCCATGAACAGCAGGACGAAAATTATTATCAGGGTCGCCGGGACCATGAGCTTAAGCCTGGCCGTGGCCCTCTCGAGCATCTCGTACTGGCCGGTGAAGGCGAGGCTCACCCCCGGCGGGAGCCCTATTTCCCTGGCGAAGGCCGTCTTGAGATCGCCCACGACGGAGACCATGTCCCGGCCCCTGGTGTCCAGGTAGATCCAGGCCGTGGGCCGCCCCTGCTCGCTTTTGAGCATCGAGGGCCCGGGCGAGGTTTTTATCGTGGCCACCTCCCCCAGGGTTATCTCCTGGCCGGAGGGGGTGAGGATGGGAAGGCCCCGCAGGGCGTCGGCCCCGTCCCGGTAGGACTGGGGGTAGCGGAGGTTTATGGGGTAGCGGGCCACGCCCTCGACCGTCTCGCCGATGACCTCACCGCCGATGGCGCCCGAGACGAACAGTTGCACGTCCGCGACCGTCATGCCGAAACGGGCGGCGGAAAGGCGATCGATGGAGACGTCCAGGTACCGGCCCCCGGTCAGGGTCTCGGCCAGGGCGGAGGTCACCCCTGGCACGGTTTTTGCTACGTTTTGGACCCTCTGGGCCACCCCGTCGATCTGGGCCAGGTTGTCCCCGGAGACCTTCACCCCGATGGGGCTTTTGACCCCGGTGGAGATCATGTCGATGCGGTTCCGGATGGGCGGGACCCAGAGGTTGGCCACCCCCGGGAGCCTCACCGTCCGGTCCAGCTCCTCTATTATCCCGTCCATGTCCATGCCCTCCCGCCACTCGGACTCGGGCTTTAGGCGTATCGTCGACTCGATCATCTCGATGGGGGCCGGGTCGGTGGCCGTCTCGGCCCTCCCGGCCTTGCCGAAGACCTGATCGACCTCCGGCACGGTCATGATGAGTTTGTTGGTGGTCTGGAGGAGGGCCCCGGCCTCGGCCACCGACAGGCCCGGGAGGGTCGAGGGCATGTACAGGAGATCGCCCTCGTCTATGCGGGGCAAAAACTCGCCCCCCAGCCTCATGGCCGGGTAGGCCGCGGAGATCAGCAGGCAGAGGGCGGCGAGGAGGGTGAGCCAGGGTTTTTTGAGGGCCGCGGAGAGAAGGGGCCTGTAGACCCAGATCATGAAGCGGTTTATGGGGTTCTTGCCCTCGTCGGGTATTTTGCCCCGGATCAGGTAGCCCATCAGGACCGGGATCAGGGTGACCGAGAGGAAGGCCCCGCCGGCCATGGCGTACGTTTTGGTGTAGGCCAGGGGCCCGAACAGGCGGCCCTCCTGGCCCTCCAGGGCGAAGACCGGGATGAACGAGAGGGTGATAATCAATAGGCTCACGAAAATGGCCGGCCCCACCTCGCAGGAGGCCTCGGTCATGACCCGCCAGTTCTCCTGGCGGTCCGGCTCCCGGCCGGGGTTATCCCGCCTCCAGCGCTCGAGTTTTTTGTGGGCGTTCTCGACCATGACTATGGCCGCGTCGACCATGGTGCCGATGGCGATGCCCAGGCCGCCCAGGCTCATGATGTTGGCGCTGACCCCTTGGTAATACATGACTATGAAGGAAATCAGGAGGCCCAGGGGCAGGGTGAATATGGCCACGAGCGACGACCGCAGGTGTAGTAGGAAAGCGGCGCAGGTCAGGGCCACGACTATGAATTCCTCGGTCAGTTTCGAGCCGAGGTTATCGATGGCCCTGTCGATGAGCTGGCTGCGGTCGTAGACGGTCACGATTTCCACGCCCTCCGGGAGGCTGGGCTTAAGCTCCTCGATGCGGGCCCTCACGGCCTCGATGACCTTCCGGGCGTTCTTGCCCGAGCGCATCAACACGACCCCCCCGGCCACCTCCCCCTGGCCGTCCAGGTCGGCTATGCCCCGGCGCATCTCCGGCCCCAGGCGTATGTCGGCCACCTGCTCCAAAAATACCGGGGTCCCGTCCGGGCCTGACATGAGGAATACGCGCCTGAAATCCTCCAATGATGTCAGGTAGCCGTTGGCCCTGACCATGTACTCGGCCCCGGCCTGCTCGACCACCGAGCCCCCGGCCTCCTGGTTGGCGGCCTTGACGGCTTCCATGATCATTCCCAGGGTGACCCCGAGCCTCGCCATCCGTAAGGGGTCGGCCACTATCTGGTATTCCTTGACCGCCCCGCCTATGGCCGCGACCTCGGCCACGTCCTCGACCGAGGAGAGCTCGAAGCGAAGGAGCCAGTCCTGGAGGGATCTGAGCTCCGAGAGGTCCCTTCGGCCCGTCCTGTCCACCAGGGCGTACTCGAAGACCCAGCCCACCCCGGTCGCGTCCGGGCCCAGGGAGGGGGTGACCCCCTCCGGGAGGTTCCCCTGGACCTGGTTGAGGTTTTCCAGGACCCGGCTCCTGGCCCAGTAAAGGTCGGTGCCGTCATCGAAAATGACGTAGACGAACGAGTCCCCGTAGGCCGAGAAGCCCCTGACGGCCCTGGCCCCGGGCACGGTCAGCATGGCCCTGGTCAGCGGGTAGGTGACCTGGTCCTCGACCAGCCTCGGGGCCTGGCCTGGGTAGGGCGTCCTGATTATGACCTGGACGTCCGAGAGATCGGGGAGGGCGTCCACCGGCGTGTGCCAGAGGACCCAAACGCCCCACAGGGTCAGGATGAACGATGCCATCAGCACGAGGGGCCTATTGTCGACGCATAGGCGCGTCAGCTTCGCGATCATGGTTGTCTCCGGTTAAGGGGTCCCTTGCCGGGACCCCCATCACTTTTCGCCCGCGGCCGGTGGGGCCGGGCGGCGCATGCGCTCCAGGGCCCCGGTCAGGTTGGCCTCGGAGTCGATCAGGAAAAGGCCCGTGACCACGACCGTGTCGCCCTCGGAGAGCCCGTCGGTCACGACCGTCTCGCCCCCCGAGGACCCGCCCACGGTCACCTTCCTCGGCAAAAACGACCCATCCGTGGCCACGGTTATGACCCTTTTCTCCTCACCGAGATCGATCAGGCCCTGGGTGGGTATTATCAGCCCTTCCGGTCCCGGGCCCCGCAGCCTCACGCCGGCCGTGAGGCCCGGCTTGAGGCGCCCGTCGGGGTTGGGGACGGTGAGCCGCAGGGGCACCGTCCTGGTATCGCCGTTGGCCTTGGCCAAAACGGCCCGCTCGGTGGCCTCGAAGACCTCCCCCGGCCAGGCGGCCAGGGTCACCCTGGCCCGGCCCCCCAGGGCCAGGGCCAGATCGGCCTCCGGGACCTCGGCGGTGACCCACACCGGGTCGTAGCCCTGTATGACGGCCACGGTCATGTTTTTTTCCGCGTTCATGCCCGGGTACACGTCCAGGGCCGTCACGGCCCCGGTGACCGGGGAGAGGATCCTAAGGCTCGTCTGGACCTTCCCGGTCGCGTCCACCTCGGCCAGCATCTCCTCGGGCATGCCGCTTAGCCTAAGCTTTTCCCTGACCCCGCCGATCAGCTTAGGGTCGGCCCTCTGGTTTTTCAGGAGCAAATACTCGCTCTGGTCCGAGGCCCAGGCCGGGACGGTGATCCTGGCTATCTCCTGGCCCTCGGTGACCGTGTCGCCCACGGCCAGCTTGGCCACCGAGGTCACGAAACCCTCGGCCCTGGGCTGGACCCGGGCCTCGAGGTAGCGGTTAAACTCGACCGCGGCCGAGACCTCCCGGACCCTTACCAGGTTCCCGGCCTTGGCCTGGGCCGTCCTGAGGCCCAGGTTCTGGACCATGACCGGGTCTATGGCCACGCCCAGCCCGGCCCCGCCCCCCGCGTAGCGGGGGATCAGGTCCATGTCCATGAAGGGGGATTTCCCGGGCCCGTCGAAATGCTCGCCCGGGTACATGGGGTCGTACCAGTACAGAATCCCCGGTTCGCCCCCCCCGGGGGTTTCGGTCGCGGCCGCCTCCGGCCGGGGCCGGTCGCCGCCCGCGTCGTTTCCCCCGAGCCAGACCAGGCCCGCCCCGAGGGCGAAGCCGATGACCAGCCCGGTTATGTATTTCGGGAGCATGCTCGCCTCCTTACGGCCAGCCTCACTGGCCCGTCTTGGCCAGATCGACCACGGCGTACGTCGGGCCGCCGGGGCCCTCGCCGAAACTTATGTCCATGGTGACCTTGTCACCGGGTTTCAGGCCCTCCAGGAGCCCCGGGTCCCCGACCTGGAAGCCCATGGTCATGGCCTCCCAGCCCACCTGGGGGATGGGCCCGTGCTTGGCCACGATCCTGGAGTTGGCCGCGTCGATCTCGACCACCTCGGCATCCGTCGAGTAGACCCGCGGGGCGGCCTGGGCCGCGCCCCCGTGGCCCATGCCGTCATGGCCCGCGTGGCCCTGGGCCAGGGCCAGGCCCGGGGAGGTTAACAGGGCCGCGACCCCCAGGGCGACGATGTATTGCGTAAGCGATTTCATTTTCTTCTCCGTTGGGCGCCCGGCCCCAAGGCCGGGCGGTTAATCCGATTGGGCCGGGGCTTCTTGGAAGCCGAGGCCGAAGGCGGCCATGATGGCCAGATCGTTTAGGATTTTGTCTTTTTTCGTCCCCAGGAGGGCCGACTCGGCCTCGAGGACGCCCCCCAGGGCCCCGGCCAGGGCCCGGACGTCGATCACGCCCGCCCGGAAGCGCTCCCTGGCCATTTCCAGTTCCGTTCGCTTGCTCGCCACGAGGTTTTCCTGGGCCGCAAGCCTCCCGGCGAGGCCGTCCCTAAGGGCCAGGGCCCGGGAGGCCTCCCGGAAGGCCGCCTGGACGGTTTTCTCGTATGTGGCCACGGCCATGGCCTTCCGGATATCGGCCAGATCCAGCCGGGCCCGGTTGAGGCCCGGGTTAAAGCCCGCCTCCCCCTTGCCGGTCAGGCTGACCTCGGGGAACAGGGCCGCCCAGGCCTCCCCGCCGTTGGCGTAGGCGGCCATGAGGCCCCGCTCGGCCGCCCTCACGGCGGGCCCCTCCCGCAAGGCCCCCGGGTCCAACTCGCCGGGGAGGGCCGGTTCCGGCCAGTCGCCGAGGGCAAGGCCCCCCTCCGGGCCCGCCCCCGGGGGCGGCCCCAGGCTAAGGCCGCCGGGGAGGGGCAACCCCGGCCAGTTGGCGAGGCCCAGGCCATCGGGCAGGTCAAGGCCCCCGAAATCCCCCACCAGGTAGGCCAGATCGATCCCGGCCAGGGCCAGATCGGCCTTGCGGTCCGAGAGGATGGCCTCGGCCCCGAAAACGAGTCCCCTCGCCGACCCGGCCCCCATGCGGTCGGTCAGGCCCGCGTCGGCCATGGCCTCGGACGTCTCCAGGGCCCCCCTCAGGCCGGTGAGGTGGGCCTCGGCCAGGGCCAGCCGCTCGGCGGCCAGCCTCGCCGCCAGATAGGCCCCGGCCACACGCAACGAGAGGCTTTCCCGGGCCTCGCGCCCGGACTCCACCGCCCCGAGGTAGGCCTCAAGGGCCGCCCTGGGCCCGTCGGCCAGATCGTTCAGGTAGCCTTGTTCCAAAACGGGCGGGGTCAGGGCCTCGCCGTTGGTCTCCCCGACCGAAAGCCCGGGTCCCCCGGCCCGCTCCCACCAGGCCGGGCCGCCGGCCTCCCCGGGCCTTGCCGCCGATTGGGCCATGCCGAAGGCCGCCCTGGCCTCCAGGGCCCCTAGGGCCGAGAGGCGCGAGTCGCGGTTTTTTTCCAGGGCCAGGCCGGCCAGGGCCCTAAGCCCCTGGTCCGGGCACGATTCCAGCCATGCCGGCCCGCCCTGCCCGTAGGCGCTTTGGCCGCCCAGGGCCATGGCCGCGAGGGCCACGGCCAAAAGGGCCGATTTAATTATTCTCATTTTCTCACTCCGCTAGGATGGGCGCCGGGCGCGGCCCGGCGGTCTCGGGCGGATCGGCCGGGAAGCCGCCGCCCAGGTAGGCGAAAAGGGCCACGTCGTTGGCTATCCGCTCCTTCTGTATGGCCACGAGGGAAAGCTCGGCCTCGAGGACGCTCCTCTGGGCCTCCAGGACGTCCAGGTAGCCTATGGTCCCGTTCTGGTAGCGGTTGTTCGCCAGCTCCAGGACCCGCCGCTGGATGGCCAGGTAATTGGCCTGGGCCTTAAGCCGCCTCGTCAGGCTGGCCTTTTGGCCCATGGCGTCGGCCACCTCCCGGAAGGCCGACTGGATGGCCTTCTCGTATGTGGCCACGGCAATGTCTTTCCTGACCTCGGCCAGATCCAAATTGGCCCGGTTGCGGCCCGCGTTGAATATGGGGATGGTGATTCTCGGCCCGAAGGACCAAAGGCCGCCCCCGGCCCCGACGAGGGAGGAAAAATCCGCCCCCATGGCCCCTAGGCTCCCGGTCAGGCTGATCGAGGGGAAAAAGGCCGCCCTGGCCGCGCCCACGTTGGCGTTGGCGGCGCGCAGGGCGTGCTCGGCCTCCCTTATGTCGGGCCTCGCGAGGAGCGTCTCCGAAGGGACGCCCTCCGGCAACCTCAGCTCCGGCCACTTCAGGAGCGCCGTGGCCCCCGGCAGCTCCGGGCCCCCGAAATCGCCCACCCAGAAGGCCAGGGCGTTCTCGGCCAATACCAGCTCGGCTTTCCTTGCCTCAAGCTCGGCCTCGGCGAAGGCCACGAGGCCCCGGGCCTGCTCGAGCTCCAACAAATCGGCCTGGCCCGATCTGAGCCTCTCCTCGACGAAGGCCCGGGAGGCCCTGAAGCTCTGGAGGTTCCGCCGCGTGAGGCCGACCCGCTCGGCGGCCAGCCGGCTCTCGAGGTAGGCCCCGGCCACGCCCGACATGAGCGTGATCCTCGCGTAGCGCCCGGCCTCGGCCGTCCCCAAATACGTCTCCAGGGCCGCCCGCGACAGATCCCCCAGCCGGTTCAGGTAATCGATTTCGAAGGCCGGGAGGGCCAGGGCCGCCTCGTAGGATTCCTCGGTCATCCGCCTGGGGCCACCGCTCCTCTCCCAGCCCACCTCGCCCTCGACCATCGGCAGCCGCCCGGCCCTGGCCAGCCCGAACCCGGCCCTGGCCTCCAAAACCCGCAGGGCGGCGAGCCTCAGGTCCCGGTTGTTCCCCAAAGCTATGCCCAGTAAGGCCCTTAGCCTCGGCTCCGGGAAAAACTCCTCCCAGGGCGGCAGCCGCGCCCCCGGCTCGCCGGGGCTGCCCAGCGTCCCCGGCACCGGGGCCGCCGGCCTCACGTAGTCCGGGGCCAGCGAGCAGCCGGCCGCGATCAGGGTCGAGACGATTAAAACGGGTAAAAAGGCCGCCTTGCTTACGCCCATAAAGCACCGCGCCCGAAAAACAAGGTTTTTCGGCTAAGTCATAGGGTAGGGGGATGGCCCGCGGTCCGGGGATGGCCGCCGAACGCCTGGCCTTTGGCCATGGGGGCCACCGTAAAAAGGTGGCTACCCACGGGCGGAAAGCGGGCTGCGGGCGCGATTATTCGCGATTGGCTATTATTTTGGTCGGGTTAAACGAGGGAGGGGTGGCGCGGGGGCCGGTAGATGGATTTGGGGATTTCCTTCACGATGAAACCCAGGTAAGCGAAGACGGGCGCGGCCTCGGGGGCCGGCTTTGCCAAAACGGCCGCGACCCCGGGCAGATGGACCACCGGGAGCTTCAGGCAGGCGACCAGGCCGCAGTCGCCGGCCATGGGCTTGCCCTCCGCGGCCTCGGCCGGGGACCCGTGGCCCCCGTGGCCATGGCCTGCCATGGCCACGGCCTCGGCCGGGGCCTTGCAGCACTCGGCGACCGTGGTCGCGGCCAAGCCCAGGACCGGGACGGTAAGGCACAGCAAAATGGCCAATATTTGGGTCAGGGGTTTCAATCCAGGTTTTCCGTCATGGTTTTGGCGGCCGATTGGTCGCCTTGGGATACAAAAAATATAACCAACCCCCAGGCCGCTTGTCAACCTTTTTTTTCACCCATCGGCCTTTAACAAACGGGCGGACCGTTTGGCCTCGCAAGTCAAAAAAACGTGAATCTTTGCCGCTTAAGTGACCCTTCGAAAAAAAACCCTTGGTTAGTGCCTAAAATTATGATAAGATTTGTAATTAATAAATGACAACCGCCCGTTGTTTTAAAAAATCCTGTTTTTTTGCTACGTTATTATCATCTCAATAAGTCTGACTAAATCCACATTTTTGCCGACCGGCCGATTAATTTTGAATATTTTCTGGACTTATCCCTCAAGGATTATTTGAGTGCTTTTATTGCGAAGTCCCGAACAGCCTTATAAATCAGCCTTTGCGGGAACCGATGATCCAAATTTAACGAAAAATAACCAACTCCTAAATTTTATCTAAATTTTCACGACTTTACATACAGAGAATGTAAAATCGCTCACCAAAATCGATCTTTTCTACGCTAACCTAGGTTTAGAACCCTAGGGTAACTACTTTTGTGCCAAAAATAACCCCATTTATTTGTAACAGTCGTTAGTTAAATCCTCGCCGATTGGCCCTGGCCCTGGCCCAGGCCCAGGCCCAGGCCCAATTGGCCCGCCCTTTATCCCTCGGCCGCGAGGTGAATCGGGCCGCCCGGGGGCCTTTATATCCCCGGGAAGGTGAATTAAGGTCCAATCGGTCTCTTTTTTCCCCAAAGCCGGTCTAGCGCCCATGTTTGGCGCCTAGCCGGTATTAATTTTGCCAGGTGTTTATCATGAGCTTAAAAATCAAAATGATATCGGGATATGCCGCTGTCTTGTTAACCTTTATCGTCGTCTCCTCCATAGTGATTTATGACCTCAGGAGCGTCCGGTATGACACCCATGAACTGAAGGACCATGTCATACCCAACAGCGATCTGGCCGCCGAGGCCAAATACGCCCTGGCCATGGAGGCCCTCAAGATCATGGAATACGGCCAAACCGCCAACGAGACCCTCTGGCGCGAGGCCATGGATCTCCGCAAGTCCAACCAGGCCGAACTCTCCAAGCTGGAGGACGTGGCCCGGACCCTGGCCTCCACCGCCCCCGATCTCCCCCGCATGGAGGCGGAGGTCGACCAAAGGTACCTACGGTTCGAGACGGTCTCCGAGGACCTCCCGGCCCTCCTGGCCGAGTCCAGGGCCGACCTCACCAGCGTCCTTTCCTCCTACGAGACCTTCGACCGGACCCTCCACGGCTACCTCGACCCCCTGGCCGCCCGCCTCGAGCGCGACCTCGCCTCGGGCGCGGACCTCTCGAGGCTCCGGGACGACTACGCCATGGTCAAGATGGGTAACGGCCTGAGCCAGGAGGGCTCGAAATTTTTCTTCGAGGCCCTGGTCGGCCTAAACCGCGGCGACCTGGACATGCTCGATAAATCCATCGCCGACAACGAGAAAATCATAAAAAGCGCCACCGACTTCCAGACCTCCGTGAAAGAGGTCCAGGCCAAGGCCGAGCTGGGCAAGGTCATCGACTCCGTCAACGCCTGCCACGCCAGCCTCCAGGCCCTCCGGGACAACATCGCGAGGAGCGCCCAAAACCTCTCCGGCCGGACCCAGTCCGTCGACGCCGCCCTTGAGGCCATAGACCTGGTCTCCGATACCCTCAGCAAGGTGACCATGGATTTCGCCGCCGAGACCATCTCCGTGACCGACCGCGCCTGGCGGGCCCTCATCATCGGCGTCATCGCCGCCTTCGTCCTCTCGCTCCTAATCTCCCTAATCACTTCCTCCCGCCTCACCGGCCAGCTCCTCCGCATAACCGAGAACCTCTCCCGGGGCAGCGACGAGGTCCTGACGGCCTCGATGGAACTTAGCCAGGCCTCCCATTCCGTCGCCGCCGGCACCTCCGAGAACGCCGCCGCCCTCGAGGAGACGAGCGCCGCCATCGAGGAGCTCTCCTCCATGACCTCCCGGAACGGCGAGAACGCCGGCCAGGCCCAGAGCCTCATCCGCTCGGCCAGGGACGCCGTGGTCGAATCCGAGCAGGCCATCGACAAGGCCATCGTGGCCATGACCGCCATCGCCGACTCCGGCAACCAGATCAGCAAGATCATAAAAACCATCGACGAGATCGCCTTCCAGACCAACCTCCTGGCCCTGAACGCCGCCGTCGAGGCCGCCCGCGCCGGCGAGTCCGGGGCCGGCTTCGCCGTCGTCGCCGAGGAGGTCCGCAACCTCGCCATCCGCAGCGCCGACGCCGCCCGCAACACCGCCGGCCTCATCGACAAGACCATAACCGACATCGGCCTGGGCTCCTCCCTCATAAAAAACACCTACGGGGCCTTCGAGTCCCTGGGCGGCCAGGTCAAGGAGGTCTCCGAGATCATCGAGTCCGTCGCCGCCGCCTCCAAGGAACAGAGCACCGGCATCTCCCAAATCACCGTGGCCATCCACGAGATGGACCAGGTGACCCAGAACAACGCCGCCGCCTCCGAGGAAACCGCCGGCGCCGCCAACTCCCTCTCCAAGGAGGCCCGCTCCCTCGACGAGAACGCCCGCGAGCTCCTGGCCCTGATAAACGGCCAGTCCAAGCACAACGGCCAGGCCGAAACCCAACGCATCCCCCACGGCGAGCCCTCCCTCGGCACCCAGGGCGCCCAGTACGCCTCGCCCCGCCGCGACCTCCTGCCCATGGAAAGCTAATTCCCATAATAAATGCCCCTCACCCGTTGGGCGGGGGGTATTTATAAGTCCGCGTCCCCCCGTCGTTTTGGCGGGGGGATTTTTTTTGGCCCGCGGGGCGAGGGGTTTTTGGCGGGGGGGTAATTTTGGGCCCCGCCGCATGGGGATTTTGGGGGGGAGGGTAATTTTGAGGCGCTGTTATCAAGTGGTTTGGTTGGGAGGTTAATTTTTGCCTGCGTCCCCTCGGGGATCTGACGGGGGTAATTAATTTTGTGCCGTGGCACTTCAGGCTTTCGGCGGGGGGGTTAATCTTGGACCGTGACTAATCGACCATATTGGCGGGGGTATTATTTTTGCCCCCTGTTCCTCGGCCCTTTCGTCAGGGGGTTAATTTTGGCCCACGGCCCGTCGGGCATTCGGTGGGGAAGTTAATTATGGAAACTATCCCCTCGGGGTTTTGGTGGGTAGGGATAATTTTGGCCCACGGCCCATCTGGCTTTCAGTGGGGGGGTTAATTTTGGTTTCCGGCCCAAGGGGTTTATGGCGGAGGGGGTAATTTTGGCGCACGGCCCGTCTGGCTTTCGGCAAGGGGGAATTAACGGTTAGCAATTCAATTAAATTTTAGGCTCATTTTTACTTCCTAAAGGGCGACCACGTTTACGCTTAAATTTATTTTGTAGAGTATTATTGATATTATGTGATTTAGCTTTATTTAAACTACTCTTAGGATGCTCAAGTTTTCGTTTAGGCTCATTTGATGAAGAAAGTTTAGTTAAATTATCATTTTTTACATTATTTAAAGAACCTTTTGGGCGACCGCGTCTTAGGGAGCTTTCATTTAAAATTTCATTATCAGATAAAGAAATTATATCGTCTATAATTTCGTTTACTATACCGTTTGAAAATTAAAAAGGATTATTATTACTAACATTAGGATGATCTTTATTACGTTTATTTTTTAATTTGTTTAAATACTCAGTTGTGTGTTCTTTAGATAAATCTACTTTAATAGGAGAATCTAAATTTAAGTTCAATATAATAGCAATTTCTTTTTCCGAAGGCATAAATGGTGATACAGTG
>JAITKA010000088.1 GCA_031278635.1 Deltaproteobacteria bacterium
TGGAGGATCATGATGAACGAGGGCAAGATAATCCAGGTCATAGGGCCGGTGGTGGACGTGGCCTTCGCCGACGGCGCCCTGCCGGCCATCCTCAACGCCCTTCTGGTGACCAACCCCGCCATCGACGACCGGCCCGGCAACCTGATGCTGGAGGTGGCCCAGCACCTCGGCGACAACGTCGTCAGGGCCATCGCCATGGACATCACCGACGGCCTGGTCAGGGGCATGCCCGTCAAGGATACCGGCGGGCCCATCGAGGTGCCGGTCGGCAAGCCCACCCTCGGCCGGGTCCTCAACGTGGTGGGGCGTCCGGTCGACGGCCTCGGCGACGTGGTCAGCGACAAGCGCTACCCCATCCACCGGCCCTCGCCCAAGTTCACCCAGCTCGACACCTCCGTCCGGGTCCTCGAGACCGGGGTCAAGGTCATCAACCTGCTGGTGCCCTTCCCCCGCGGCGGCAAGATGGGCCTCTTCGGCGGGGCCGGCGTGGGCAAGACCGTCATCATGATGGAGATGATCCACAACATCGCCATGCACCACGGAGGCATCTCGGTCTTCGGCGGGGTCGGCGAGCGCACCCGCGAGGGGACCGACCTCTACAACGAGATGCGCGAGAGCGGGGTCATCGACAAGGCGGCCCTGGTCTACGGCCAGATGACCGAGCCCCCCGGGGCCCGGGCCCGGGTGGCCCTGACGGCCCTGACGGCGGCCGAGTACTTCCGCGACGAGGAGGGCCAGGACGTGCTGCTCTTCGTCGACAACATCTACCGCTTCACCCAGGCCGGGAGCGAGGTCTCGGCCCTGCTCGGGCGCATGCCCTCGGCGGTGGGCTACCAGCCGACCCTGGCCACCGAGCTCGGCGAGCTCCAGGAGCGCATCACCAGCACCGACAAGGGCTCCATCACCTCCGTCCAGTGCGTCTACGTCCCCGCCGACGACCTCACCGATCCGGCCCCGGCCACGACCTTCTCCCACCTCGACGGGACGGTCACCCTCTCGAGGCAGATCGCCGAGCTGGGCATCTACCCGGCCGTCGACCCCCTGGACTCCACCAGCCGCATCCTCGATGCCAACTACCTGGGGCTGGACCACTACAACACGGCCAGAAGGGTCCAGCAGACCCTGCAGAAATACAAGGACCTCCAGGACATCATCGCCATCCTCGGGATGGAGGAACTTTCCGAGGACGACAAGATCACCGTGGCCAGGGCCCGTAAGATCCAGCGCTTCCTGTCCCAGCCCTTCTTCGTGGCCGAGGTCTTCACCGGCTCCCCCGGAAAATTCGTCAAGGTCGAGGAAACCGTCAAGGGCTTCAAGGAAATCCTGGACGGCAACCACGACGACCTGCCCGAGCAAGCCTTCCACATGGTGGGCGGCATCGAGGAGGTCAAGGAGAAGGCCGAGAGGATCCGCAAGGAAGCCGCCTGATCCCGGCCATTTTGGCCGGGACCCGCCATGGTTTTCCGTCTGGCCCCATCCATGGCCCCGGGAAAAGACCCGGCTAACGACCATCGCCACCCTTAAACGTCCCTGGCCCACGGGCCGGGGACGATCCCCCTGGTTAACCAATGAGTGACAGAACTTTCAATTTGATCGTGGTATCCCCGGACAGGGCTCTGGTCAACATGCTTCCGGTCACGGCCGTGGGGGCCGCCGGCTCGGAGGGGGAATTCACGGCCATGCCCGGGCACGAGCCGTTCCTGACCGATCTAAAAGACTCCAACCTTTGGTTTCGCGAGCCCGGCTCGACCGAAAAGAAAGAGGTTTTCGTCGGCGGCGGTTTCATAGAGGTTTTGCCCGACAGGGTCACGGTTTTGGCCAACAGCTGCGAATACACCGACGAGATCGACGAGGAAAGGGCCGCCCGCGCCGTGCAGAGGCGCGAGATCGAACTGAAGAACCTCAAGGCCCAGGCGGCCGCGGGCCAGCTCCCCGCCACCGAGACCGAAATCGAGATCAGAAAGGTCGAGTCCAAGCTTTACCGCTCCATCGCCCGCCAAAAGGCAGCCAAAAAACGCCACAATTATTAGCCCCTTTTGCCCCGGTTCCCCCCACCCTCGCGACCCGATCCCCCATGGATCGGGTCGCTACGCAACACCTTCAACACACGGTCCAAACCCCAAGGCGCCTCGCGGCGCTTTTTTCGTTTATGCGCCCCGGCGCTAAACGGCCCGGCCCGGCCGGCCCCCTCGAAAATAGGCCACGAAATTCCCGCCCCCTCCCGTTTCCCAGACCATCCTTCGCCTCCCGCCCCTTGCGTACCCACCATGGGTATCCGGGAGGCTATATGGTGGATCGAACCGTCAGAACCGTTGATTAGAATGATAATTTTTGTCGAAAAATTGACGGCTAGCTATGTCAAAAAGATGCCGGTAACTTTGTCTTTGGCAATAAAGCGCTGAATTTTTGTTTTTGCCAGGTCTGGTCGTTTAGAAATAGCCATTACGTTTTGTCCGGTTATTGCCGGAAACCTTGTCCCTGTTCCCGCGCCTCGCACATATCCCGTTTATGCCAGGTCTGGTCGTTTAGAAATTGCCATTACGTTTTGTCGGGTTATTGCCGGAAACCTTGTCCCGGTCCCTCGCGCCCTGGCGCGAAACGGGTTGGCCAGGCCTGGGGGGGAAAAAATTTCGGTGGGTAATTTTTGGTCTTTTCGTCAGGCGTTGGGGGAATGGGGGGCTTTTTTGGGGCACTTTATTTTCCGGGAGCAAAAAATGACGGGATTACCGGTAGTTAACCGGCGAGATTTTTTTCGGTAAGCTGTTGACGCGGAGGCCAAAAAGGTTTTATATACTCTTTCCGGCCACCCGCGAGGGGGGTGGGTCGGCTGCCGGGAACGGGACCGGGAAGGGCGTTTCAAGGGGGGCCATTTGGGGGTCGTTGTTTGGGTAGGGAGAGCTTTGCGCTGGACATGGTGGATTTTGACAAATTTTAATTTTATTTGCGCAGGTCGATAACATGATTGTGTCAAGGTTATTGGGTAAATGTAAGTTAAGGGTATGTTAAAGGCATGTCAAGGTTGGGCAAAAGTTTAAGGATAAGCGTTTAGGGGATTACCGTCCGTGGACGGAGAAAATATTTCCGAGCCATTCGGGGGACGGGGGACGCCGTCCCCGGGGCCGAGGAAGCGAATGTCGATTAAAACCAAAGGTTTGCTTTTATTGCTGACGGCCACGTTCATATGGGGCGTCTCGTCGCCGATAAACCGTTACGCGCTCCAGACCATGGACCCATGGCCGTTCTCGGCCTTCAGGTATTTTTTCGGCGCCCTGGCCCTGCTGCCGTTGGCCGTGCGCTGGGGCCATAGGCAGGCCCCGGCCCATTATTTTTTCCACGAGGTAGGCCGTTACCTTTGGCTCAAGGCCGGGCTGACCCTGGGCGTCCTTTTGACTTTGGGGACGGGCCTCCAGATGTTCGGGCTTTCGATGACCACGGCCAGTAAGTCCGGTTTCATCACCTCGCTGTACGTCCCGATGGTGGCCATTTTCGGTTTCGTGATGGGCCAGCTGCCCAGATGGCAGGTTTGGCTCGGCCTGGGGCTGTGTCTCGTGGGGTTATTTTTCATAGGCGGGCAGGGCAACGAGAACGGCTTCAACCGGGGGGACGCCCTGACGCTGGTCGCGGATTTGATCTGGGCCACGCATATGATGTTCATGGGTTACTTCGCCCAGAGGGTCAACACCTGGCGACTGGTGGCCTCGCAGGCCGGGGTTTGTTTCGCTTTGTGCCTGACCATGGCCAACGTGACCGGGACCATGTGCACGTTGGGGGAGTTTTGGGCCACCCTGCCGGAACTCCTTTGGGGCGTGTGCTCTGTGAGCCTCGCCTACGTCTGCCAGGCCTTTGCCCAGGTAAACACGCCCACCACGACCACGGCCATAACCCTGCAGTTCCAGCCGGTCCTGGGGGCCGCCTGCGGCGTTGTGTTTTTGAGGGAGCCGCTCACGGCCGCGTTGATTTTCGGGGCGGTGCTTCTGGTGACCGGGGCCCTGATCGCCCAGAGGGCCCAGGACCCCGCGAGGCTGACCCCGGAGCATGAGCATTACAGGGGCATTTGCCTTGCCAGGGTGGCCGCCGCCATACTGGTCGTTTCCGTCTGCGGGCT
>JAITKA010000172.1 GCA_031278635.1 Deltaproteobacteria bacterium
TTGGGCTCGGTGTGGGCCTTTTGGACGCCCTCGAACTCGAAGACGTTCAGGAAGCGTTTGGCCCTTTCGGTCCCGGGGTTGGAGAAAAAGGCCTCGGGGGCGTTGGTCTCGACGACCAGGCCCTGGTCCATGAAAATCACGCGGTCGGCCACGGCGCGGGCGAAGGCCATCTCGTGGGTCACGATGAGCATGGTCAGGCCGCCCTTGGCGAGGTTCAGCATGACGTCCAGGACCTCCCGGACCATCTCGGGGTCGAGGGAGGCGGTGACCTCGTCGAAAAGCATCACCTCCGGGGAGACGCACAGGGCCCTGACGATGGCCACCCGTTGCTTTTGCCCGCCGGAGAGCTGCCTGGGGAAGGCGTCGGCCTTGTCGAGGAGCCCGACCCGTTCAAGCCAGGCCTCGGCCTCGGCCTTGGCCTCGGCCCGCTTGCGCCCCTGGGCCTTGGTCGGGCCCAGGAGGACGTTATCCATGACGCTTAGGTGGGGAAAGAGCTCGTAGTTCTGGAAGACCATGCCGACGCGTTGCCTGACCTTGCACCAGTCGGTGCCGGGGGCGGTGATGGTTTGGCCGGCCAGCTCGATGGTCCCGGAATCGATGGGCTCAAGGCCGTTCAGGCACCTAAGGAGGGTCGATTTGCCGCAGCCCGAGGGGCCGATGATGACCATGACCTCGCCGGGGCGGACCTCCAGGTCTATGCCCCTGAGGACCTCGGCCTGGCCGAAGCTTTTATGGATATCGGTTAGTCTCAGGATCGGCTGGTTGGGCTCGGTCACGATCGGCCTCGCGTATGGGTCAGGGTTTCGGGGGCCCGGCCCCGGGGACCGGGGACCAGGGGGTGGGGGCCGGGGAGAGGGTCAGGATTGCCAAACCTTTTCCAGGTGGGTGGCCAAAAGGGAAACGGGGTAACAGATGGCGAAATAGATCAGGAATATGAGGCCGTAGACCCAGACGCTGGCCATGTTGTCGCGCATGCCGGCCACCTCGACTATCTGCTGGGCCACCTTGACGAGGTCGGGTATGTTGATGAAAAAAACGAAGGGGGTGGTTTTGATCATCCTGGTGGTGAGGTTGATGACCCCGGGCAGGAGCCGCCTCACGGCCTGGGGCACGATGACGTGGAGGTTGAGTTTGGCCTCGCTTAGGCCCAGGGCCCGGCCGCTCTCCCATTGGTGCCGGGGGAGGGAGGTGACCGCCCCCCTGACGAGGTCGGCCATCTCGGCCGTCCCCCAGAGGGTGAAGACCAGTATCGAGACGAGACGGGCCGGGAGGTTTACGTGAAAGACCGAGCTCAGGCTGTAGTACATCAGGAACAGCAGGGCCAGTATCGGCATGACCCGTATGAACTCGAGGTAGAGGCGCATGGCCCGCCGCCAGAGGCGGGACCTGGAGGCCATGAGGAGGCCGGCCGGGACGCCCAGGGCGATGGACAGGCCCACGGAGGTAAAGGAGATCGACAGGGTGACCCAAAGGCCCTCCCCCAGGCGGGCCATGGTCCGTCCGGCGCCGAAAACGCTAAGAACCGAATCCAGCAAAGCGCGCCTTCCTTTCCAGCCAGCCGAGGATAAGGGATATCGGCAGGATGATCAGTAAATACGATAGGACCAAAAGCAGGTTGCTTTCGGTGGAGTGTCCCTCCTTGAGTAGGTCCTTGGCCACGTACATGAGGTCCGGCAGGGCCACGATGCTGAAAACCGAGGTTTCCTTGATCAGGAAAATGGCCGTGGCCGTGAGGGCGGGCAGGGCCACGGCCAGGGCCTGGGGCAGGACGACGTACCTCAGGACCTGCCGGCGTCGGAGGCCTATGGAGAGCCCGGCCTCGATCTGGGCCTCGCTCACGGCGACGAGGCCGCCCCTTATGGCCTCGGCCATGTAACTGCCGCCAAGGAAGGTAAGGCCCACGATGGCGCAGGTCTTGCCCTCCAGGAGCAGGCCCAGGCGGGGCAAGCCGTAATAGAGGAAAAACAGCTGGATCATCAGGGGCGTGTTGCGGGCCAGCTCTATGTAAAGCCCGACCAGCCTCCGCAGGACGGGTACCCTCAGGTGGCGGATCAGGGCGCAGACGAGGCCCACGGCCGCCGAGAGGGCGATCCCGGTGAAGGCCAGGGTGACCGTCAGCTCGGCGGCCTTGGCGAAAAGGGGGGCGGCGCGGGCGATGAAACCAAAATCCAGCATGGGTCGCTTTCGGGAGGCGGCCGGCGGGCCCGGCCCTGGGGGGCCGGGGCCCGCCGGCGGGGGTTACCGCGTCACGATCACCGTGTTGGGATCGACGCTCTCGCCGTAGACGGGCAAGAGGGTGGCCTCGTAGTCGGCCTCGAAAAATTGCTCCCCGATCAGTTTGTCTATCTCCCCGTTAAGCCAGCCCAGGAGCTCGGCGTTGCCCTTTTTCACGGCCGGGGCGATGGTGTCCAGGTCGCCCAGGAAATCGATCCCGGTCACGTAACCCTGGTTGGCCCTGACCCAGGCGAAGAGGAGGGTGTTGTCGTGGGCTATGGCCGCGCCGCGGCCGTCCCGGAGGGCGTTGAAGGCCTCGGTGTTCTGGTCGTACTTGACCAGCTCGATCTCGGGATGGTTCTCGCTGAAGTAGGCGTCGGCGGTGGTGCCCTTGTTGACGATGAGTTTTTTCCCGGCCAGCTGCGAGACGTCGGTTATGGGGGCCGAGGAGGGCGAGGCCACGCCCAGGGCCACCTTCATGTACGGGCTGGCGAAGTCGACCTGTTCGGCCCTTTCCTTGGTCACCGTGAAGTTGGCCAGGACCACGTCGGCCTTGTCGGCCTGGACGATCTCGATGCGGCTGGCCGCCTCGACCAGGACGAACTCGACCTTGGAGGGGTCGCCCAGGAGGTCCTGGGCCAGACGGCGGGCCAGGTAGACGTCGTAGCCCTGGTTCTCGCCGTTTTCGTCCACGTAGCCGAAGGGCGGCTTGTCGCTGAACACGGCCACCCGGAGTTTACCGTTTTGCTTGATTTTCTCCAGCTCCCCGGCGGCGTCGGCCGCGCCCGGGAGGAGCGCGCCGAGCAAAAACGCGGCGAGGGCCAAGGTAAGGAATTTTCCTGCTGTTTTCATTTCGTTTCCCCGAAACGGGCCAGGCCAGGGGTTGGGTTAGGCCTGCCCGGCCCGCGTACCTAATTTTTTATCCCCAGGCCGATGGCCGGGCCGCCGGGGCCCGGCCCCGGCGGGGGCCGGTTAACCAAAAAAAAGAAGGTCCAGCGACTCCGGCGGTCGCTTAAACCTTCAGGGATCCTGATTAGCCATGGCAATCGATTGGGGAGGGTTAGCCGCCGCTCAAACGGGCCTAAAAAAGTATTAGGTTTTTCGCGTTTGGCTTACGCGGGAGCCAAGCGGCTCTGAACTTTCGAAGCCCAAAATCCTCATCGGGTTAAGTATACGGCCCCAAAAAACGAAAGTCAAGCACATTCATGGCCGGGCGACGAGAGGGGGTTTTTTCGCAAGGAGGAGGGTCTTTGGGATGCGATAGTGGCGTATGTGGTTGGTCATGGGTAGCGAAAGGGTGCCCAAAGGCGGCGAGGGGGGGCACCTCCGGGCCCGGCCTTGCAATCGGCGGCCCAAAGCCGTAAACTACGGCTATATTGATTCAACCAAAAAACCCCCCTGGTTTTTTTTGGCCGCGGGGCCGTCCCGCCCCGGGCGGGACACGGAGGAAGATTATGGGCAATGAGGTGTTCGATTTTTTGGCCAACAACAGGCCGTTTTACCTCGCGACCGTCGATGGGCGGGCGCCGAGGGTCAGGCCCATGGGTTTCATCATGGAGCACGGGGGCAAGATCTGGTTCGGCCTGGGCACGCACAAAAACGTGTACGGGCAGATGCGGGCCAACCCCCTGGTGGAGATAACCGCGACCGGGCCCGACAGCGAGTGGGTGCGGGTGTCCGGGGAGGCCGTTTTCGACCAGAGGCCGGAATTGTTTCAGGCGGCCCTGGCCGTTATGCCCGAGCTGAGGGACATCTACCCCGAGGGCGGCCCGACCATGGGCATCTATAGCCTGGCCAACGGCCAGGCGGTTTTCCTGAACATCGCCGGGCGGACGATCAAAACGGTCGCGCTGTAGGGCGGCCATCGGGCGGGCCTAGGGCCCCGGGCTTGGTCCCGGGCCCCTAGGCCCGCCGGGGGAGCTTGTTTCCATGGATGGGACCAACGGGCCCGAGGAGGGGCTCATGGCCGCGGCCCTGGGCTGCGGGGCCGACGGGGCGGCCATGATAGACGTGGCCGGGATAGTTTTCAGCCCGGGGTTTCGGGCCTTTTGCGAGGACAACCGCTGCGGCAACTATAACCGCAACTGGCGCTGCCCGCCAAAGGCGGGCGAGATAGGCGATCTGATCGGGGCCCTCAGGGCCAGGTCCAGGGCCATGGTCTTCAACCTCGTCGTCAGGCTGGCCGGCCCCTTCGACTGGAAGGGCATGGAGGGGGGCGGCCTGGCCTTCGCCCGGGTCTGCCAGGACCTGGCGGCCAGGGCGGGCGGGATCGCGCCCGGGGCCACGGTCCTGGGGGCGGGCCCCTGCCGGGTCTGCCCGGTCTGCGCCCTCGTGACCGACGAGCCCTGCCGGAACCCCGATCTGGCCGTGACCTCCCTTGAGGCCTGCGGGGTGGACGTCGGGAGGCTGTCCAAGCTCTCGGGCCTTAGCTATCACGCCGGCCCCTCCACGGTCACGTATTTCGGGGCCGTTTTCGTCTAGGCCGGGTTTGACTTCGGGGCGCGAAAAACGCGTTGACAATTGGCCGGGAAAGGCTTAACCTTAAGGCCAACACCGAACCGGTTTCGATTTTTTGACATAACCGGGCCGCCCGGCCCGGGCGCCGACATTGGCTGAGCTTAACGCGCAGGCCGGGGACGCATCGATTGCGTCCCCGGCCCGCGCTTTTTTTTTGGCCATGCCCGCTTCCCGGGAGGGGGCCGGCATGGGGGAGGAGACCGACATGCGCGAATTGGAGAGCCTGGGGGGCGCGGGAAGCCTTTCGCCCCAGGAGGCGCGGCTGGGCGCCCTGGCCCAGGGGCTGCCGGACCCGCTGGCCGGGCGGAACAAGCGGGCCGAGGCCCTGATCGCCGGGAGCCGCGGCAAGAAACCCGTCATAGACGTCGAGAGGGCGCTTTATTTCACCCGCTCGATGGCCGCGACCGAGGGCCAGCCCCTGGTCCTGCGCTGGGCCAAGGCCCTAAGGCACGTGGCCGAGAACGTGAGCGTTTACTGCCAGGGGGACCAGCTGCTCCTGGGCCGGGTCGGGAAACCGGGGCGGCACGGGATCCTCTACCCCGAGCTGGACGGCGACTTCCTGGGGCAGGCCGTGGCCTCGCTCCCGGGCCGGGCCGGGAGCCCGGCCGACGTGAGCCCGGGGGACGTGAGGCTGGTCGTGGGGGAGATAGCCCCCTACTGGAAGGGCCGGACCTACCACGAGGCCCTGAGCCTGGCCCTGCCGCCGGACGTCCACGCCCTGACCTACGACGACCCCTGGGGGCTCGTCTCAAGGTTCATCGTCAACGAGACCTCCTCCTTCCGCTCCTCGATCCAGTGGGTCCACGATTACGAAAAGGTTTTGAGGGGCGGCTTCGGGGCGATTTACGAGGAGGCCGGGAGGAAACTTGGGGCCCTGGACCCCCACGGCGTTTTGGACCAGACCGAGAAAAGACCCTTCTACGAGGCGGTGAGGATAGTCTGCCAGGCCATCGCCCACTGGGCCCGGCGCCACGCCGACCTGGCCGAGGCCAGGGCGGCGGAAGAGACGGACCCGGCCCGGCGGGGGGAACTGGCGCGCATGGCGGCCATCGCCAGGCGGGTGCCCTGGGAGGGGGCCAGGGACTTCAGGGAGGCCCTCCAGTCCCAGTGGTTCACGCAGCTGTTCTCCAGGCTCGAGCAGAAGACCGGGACCATCGTCTCCAACGGCCGGATGGACCAGTACCTGTACCCCTTCTACGAGAGGGACCTGGCCGCGGGGAGGATCGACCCGGAGGGGGCCCTGGAGCTCCTGGGCTGCATGTGGGTGGGCCTCTACGAGTTCGTGGACCTGTACATCTCGCCGGCCGGCGGGGCCTTCAACGAGGGCTACGCCCACTGGGAGGCCGTGACCATCGGCGGCCAGAGGCCGGACGGGACCGACGCCACCAACGGGCTTAGCCACCTCTTCTTGCGCTCCAAGCGCGAGTTCCCGCTCCACTACCCCGATCTGGCGGCCAGGGTCCACGCCCGCTCGCCCCGCTCGTTCCTGATGGACGTGGCCGAGACCATCAAGGACGGCTCGGGCTTCCCGAAGCTCATAAACGACGAGGAGGTCGTGCCCCTGTACGTCAAGAAAGGGGCCGAGTTTTCCGAGGCCCTCGACTACGCCGTGAGCGGCTGCACCGAGGCCAGGATGCCCAACCGGGACACCTACACCTCCGGCGGGGCTTACGTGAACTTCGCCGCCGCCCTCGAGATGGCCCTAAGGGACGGCAAGACCCTCAGGACCGGGGACGCGGCCCTGGGCCCCAGGACCGGCGACGCCAGGGGTTTCGAAAGTTTCGACGATTTGTGGGAGGCCTATGAGGCCCAGCACCTGAACCTTTTAAGGGCCGCCTTCGTCCAGCAGTACCACGTGAACAAACTCCGGGCCCGCCATTTCGCCCAGCCCATGGGCTCGGCCCTCCACGATCTGGCCTTCGGGCACGGCGTCGACCTCCACCAGGAGAGGGTGCCGGGGGGCCTGGATTTCGGCTACGTGGAGTTCATCGGCTTCGCGACCGTGGTCGATTCCCTCTCGGCCCTGAAAAAACTGGTCTTCGAGGATCGCCGCCTGACCATGGCCCAGGTCATGGAGGCCCTGGACCACGATTTCGTCGGCCACGAGGCCGTCCGGGCCCTGCTCAAATCCGCCCCGGCCTACGGGAACGACGACCCCTACGCCGACTCCATAGCCAAGCGCCTTGACAGGCTAAGCGTTGAGTTTTGCCAAAAGTACTCAAAGGATTTGGGCATCAACAACGATATCCGTTACGTGCCCTTCACCTCGCACGTGCCCTTCGGCAAGGTCGTCTCGGCCACGCCCAACGGCAGGGTGGCCTGGTTCCCCCTCTCCGACGGCACCTCCCCCTCCCAGGGGGCGGACGTGAACAGCCCCACGGCCATACTCATGAGCAACTTCAACAGCAAGAACAACGACCTCTCGGCCAGGGCGGCCAGGATGCTCAACGTCAAGTTCACCCCCGGCTGCCTCAGGGGCGACGCCGGGACGGGGCGCCTCGTGGATTTCATCAGGGCCTTCGTCGATCTCAAGCTCTGGCACGTCCAGTTCAACGTGATAAACCAGGAGACGCTCCTTAGGGCCCAAAGCGATCCCGACTCCTACCGGGACCTGATAGTCAGGATCGCGGGCTACAGCGCCTACTTCACCGACCTCAGCCGGGACCTCCAGAACGATCTGATAGCCAGGACCAACCATGGCAGCGTGTGACCACGGCCCCCAGGGGGGGACCCCCGGCCCCCCCCTGGGGGACGGGCCAAGGGGCCTTGTCTTCAACGTCCAGGGTTTCTCGGTCCACGACGGGCCGGGCATCAGGACCATGGTCTTCATGAAGGGCTGCCCGCTCCGCTGCCGCTGGTGCTCCAACCCCGAGTCCCAGTCGCCCCTGCCCGAGCCCGCCCTGAACCCCGGGCGCTGCCTGGGCCTCGGCAAGTGCGGGCTGTGCCTCCCGGCCTGCCCGGCCATCTCGGCGGGCCCGGGCGATCTGCCGAGCCTTGACAGGCGCGTCTGCCGGGAATGCCCGGACGCCCTGGCCAAGGCCGTCCCCCGCTGCGGCCAGGCCTGCCCGGCCAGGGCCCTCGTGGTCCACGGGCGGCCCATGGGGGCCGCCGGGGCCATCGCCGCGGTCGAAAGGGATTCCGTCTTCCAGGCCCGCTCCGGCGGGGGGCTGACCCTCACCGGCGGCGAGCCCCTGGCCCAGGGCGCCTTCGCCCTGGCGCTCCTGGGCCTGGCCAGGTCCGCCCGGGTGGGCGCGGCCATGGAGACCTCGGGCCAGGCCCCCTACGGGCTCCTGAGGGAGGCGGCGGCGAGGCTTGATTTTTTGCTCTACGACCTCAAAAGCGCGGACCCGGCGAAACACCTGGAATACGTGGGCGCCGGGCCGGAGACCATAATGGGAAACCTGATCTCGGTCTGCCGCGACTTCCCGGATCTGCCGGTGACCGTGAGGACCCCGGTCGTCCCGGGCTTCAACGACGACCGGGCCTCGGCCGAGGCCATAGGGTATTTTTTGCGCGAGGTGCCGGGGGTCTCTCACGAGGCCCTGCCGTACCACGCCATGGGCGCCCAAAAATACGCCTTCCTGGGCCGCACCTACGAAATGGGTGACGTGGCCCTGGGCGATGGGGCGCTTGAGGCCTTCCGGGAGACCGTGGCCACGGCCAGGCGCCCCGGGAAGGCCGCCCGCCAGGCCGCGGCCAGGCGGGCCGCGAACGTTCGAGACGTGGGAGATTGAGATGGAAGCCTTAAACGTCGGGGGCGACGAAGCCCTGGGCCACAAACTTGACGACGCGAGGACGATCTGGCACCACCTGAGCCGCCACGGCGGGAAGGCGCCGGTCATCATGGCCAGGGGCCAGGGCCTGAGGCTCTGGGACGTCGACGGGCGCGAGTACCTGGACGCCTCGAGCGGCGGTGTCTGGTGCGTGAACGTGGGCTACGGGCGGGAGGACCTGGCCCTGGCCGTTTACCGGCAGCTTAAGGAGATGCCCTTTTACGTGGCCTCGGGGGGGAACCTCCCGGCCATAGCCCTCGCCAAAAAGCTCCTGGCCTCGGCCCCCGGCCTCGCCCGGGTCTACCTCTCCAACAGCGGCTCGGAGGCCAACGAGAAGGCCTACAAAATGCTTAGGCTGCTGGCCCACTGCGCCGGCGAGCCCGACCGCAAGACCATCGTCTACCGGGACCGGGACTACCACGGCACGACCTACGGGGCCCTGGCCTCCTCGGGCCAGGAGGAGAGGAGGGCGGGCTTCGGGCCCTTCCCCGGGGGCTTCCTCAGGGTGCCCCACGCCCTCTGCTACCGCTGCCATTTCGGGCTGGCCTACCCCGGCTGCGACCTTGAGTGCGCCCGGGCCGTGGGCCGGGCGGTCGCGGGATACGGCCCGGGGAAGATCGTCGGCGGGATATTCGAGCCCATAACGGCCGGCGGCGGGGTCATCGTCCCGGTCCCCGAATACTACCCCGAGATCTCGCGCCAGTTCAAAAAACATGGCCACAAACTCATCATCGACGAGGTCGTCTGCGGCGTCGGCCGGACCGGGGACATGTTCGCCTACCCCGGCCTCGGCCTCGCGCCCGACATAGTCACCATGGCCAAGGGCCTCGCCAGCGCCTACATGCCCATATCGGTCACGGCGACCACGGAGGAAATCTTCAAGGCCCTCCAGGCCGGGGACGAGAGGCTCGGCTACTTCCGGGACATCAGCACCTTCGGCGGCTCGGCGGCCGGCCCGGCCGCGGCCCTCGAGAACCTTGCCATAATCGAGCGGGAGAACCTCCTCGAAAACGTCCGCCGCATGGGCGAGCGTTTGATGGCCGGCATACGCGGCTGCCTCGATCACCCCAACGTCGGGGACGTGAGGGGCAAGGGCCTTCTGGTCGGGGCCGAGTTCGTCTCGGACAAGAAGACCAAAGAGCCGCTCCCGGAGGCCCTGGTCATAAAGGTCGCCTCCACCATGGCCGCCAACGGCGTCCTGGTCGGCCGGACCAACCGGAGCATCCCGGGCCTCAACAACGTCATAAATTTCGCCCCCGCCTACGTGGCCACCGAAAGCGACATCGACGCCATCGTGGACGCGTTCGGGGCCTCCCTCGCCGAGGCCCTGGGCGCCCGGCCCTGACTCCCCGCCATGAAAACGAAACTGGAAAACGCCCTGATCGGCCTCGCCGCGGCCGCGGCCATCGTCGGCGCCTGGGCCCTCGTGGCCCACGGGGCCGGGCTCCCGCGGCTCATCCTGCCCTCGCCCCTGGAGGTCTGGGACCGCTTCCTGACCATCATGGGAAAGGGCTACAAGGGCCACGGCCTGTGGGAACACCTGGGAGACAGCCTGAGGCGCCTTTTCATCGCCCACGGCCTCGCCATGGTCACGGCCATACCCCTGGGCCTCCTCGCCGGCTGCCGTCGGCTGCTCAGGACGGCCCTTGACCCGCTGATATCGTTCTACCGGCCGCTCCCGCCCCTCGCCTACTACACCCTGTTGGTCCTGTGGATGGGCATCGACGACGGCTCCAAGGTCGCCCTCCTGTACCTGGCCGGCTTCGCCCCCATGTACATATCGGCCGCGGCCGGGGTCTCGCGCATCCGCCCCGATTACGTCAACGGGGCCAGGACCCTGGGGGCCAGCCCCACCCAAATCTTCTTTTACGTGATCTTCCCCGTGGCCCTCCCCGACATCTTCGTGGGCCTCAGGAACTCAATCGGCTTCATGTACAGTACCCTCGTCGCCGCCGAGATGGTCGCGGCCATCTCCGGCATAGGCTGGATGGTCCTCGACGCCAGCAAGTACCTCCAAAGCGAGGTCATATTCGTCGGCATCATCGTCATGGGCCTGACCGGGGTCCTTCTCGACTTTCTCTTAAACCTCCTGGAGGCCAAAATCGTCTTTTGGCGCGGCCGGGACTGACCGCCCCCCGGGGCGCCCTTCGCTTAAGGAGATCCACATGCGAGACATATTTCAAACCCTCATCGTGATCCTGGCCGCCCTGGCCCTGGCCGGGACGGCCATGGCCCAGGGCAAGGACCCCGTCACCGGCGAGACCTACCCCGCCGAGTTCGTGGTCGCCACCTTCAACAACGCCCCCCAGACGGCCATCCCCATCGAGGAGGGTTTCCTCGACGGGCTCCCGGTCAAGACCAAGGTCCTCTTTTTCGACTCGGGCCGGGACATCAACACGGCCTTCGCCTCCAAGAGCGTCCAGGCCGCGACCTTAGGCTCCTCGCCCGCCTCCCTCGGCGTCTCCAACGATCTGGGCTACGAGGTGGTTTTCATCAATAACATAATAGGTCCCGCCGAGTCGCTGGCCGTGAGGAAAAGCTCCGGCATAAAGACCCTCGCCGATCTCAAAGGCAAGAAGATCGCGACCCCCTTCGCCTCCACGGCCCACTACAGCCTGCTCGCCGCCCTCGCCCTCGAGAGGATCGATCCCGCCGAGGTCACCATCCTGGACCTCCAGACCCAGGACATACTGGCCGCCTGGGTCAGGGGCGACATCGACGGGGCCTACGTCTGGACGCCCGTGCTCGATGAATTGCTTAAAAACGACGGCGAGGCCCTGACCGATAGCCTTAAGCTGGCCGACAAGGGCGCGGTCACCGCCGACGTGACGGTGGTCGACAAGGCCTTCGCCGCCAAGTACCCGACCCTGATCACGGCCTACGTCGACGCCTTCGTCCGGGCCAACCTCATCATAAACGAGGAACCGGACCGGGCGGCCGCCGATCTGGCCAAGCATATCGGCATCGGCGAGGCCGAGGCCAAGCGCCAGCTGACCGGCCACAAATTCGTCCTCGCCCCCGAGCAGGTCCAGGACGCCCGCCTCGGCCCCGCCGGCAAGCCCGGCGACTTCGCGAGGACCCTCAAGGAGACGGCCGACTTCCACGTGACCATGGGTAACCTCGACAAGGCCGGTGACATCGGCGCCTACCGGTCCGCCGTCAACGGCGCCTGGGTCGGGGAAACCCGGAAGAAGTGACCGCCAAGCCCCCCGATGGGGCCGGCCCCCCGGCCCCCTACGAGGTCTCCGACGAGCTCATATCGGTCGAGTCCGTGTCCCTTGCCTACGGCCCCAGGCGGCGGCCCTCCGTGGCCCTGGAGAACGTCAGCTTCAACGTCTTCCCGGGCGAGTTCGTCTGCCTGATGGGGCCCTCCGGCTGCGGCAAGAGCTCCATCCTGAACGTCCTGGCCGGTTTCATCCGGCCGACGGGCGGGGTGGCCAAACTCCGCGGCCGGCCCATCGTCGGGGTCGACAGGCACCGGGGCGTGGTCTTCCAGAAGCCGGCCCTCTTCGAGTGGTTTTCCGTGGCCAGGAACGTGGCCTTCGGGCCCAGGTGCCTTAAAACGCCCAAGGCCGAGACGGACGCCCTGGTCGCCCGCTACCTTAAAAGCGTGGGCCTTGAGGGCTTCGCCGACCACAAGGTCTACGAGCTCTCCGGGGGCATGAAGCAAAGGGTGGCCATAGCCCGCTCCCTCATCACCAACCCCGAGATCCTCCTCATGGACGAGCCCTTCGGCGCCCTGGACGCCCTGACCCGGGAGCGGGCCCAGGACCTGGTCCGGGAAATCTGGTGGCGGACCGGCAAGACCATATTCTTCATAACCCACGACGTGGACGAGGCCCTCAAGCTCGCGACCAGGGTCCTGGTCATGTCCGAAAGGCCCGGCACCGTCATCCACGACGAGCCCGCCGGCTTCTCCCGGGCCAGGCTCGAGGGGGCCGACGACCGCGTCTGGTTCTCCGGCGACTTCCACGCGGCCAGGCACCGGCTCCTCGCCCTCGTCACCGGCCGCGAGAAAAACGATACCTAACGGCTCCCCGCCCTGGCCGCGGCCAGGGGGCAGACGGTCAGGGCCAGGAAATACAGCGCGTCGTTCAGGTCCACGAGGCCCAGGGTGAAGCGGGCCAGCCTGGGCCCCAGGGCCAGGGCCTTGGCCGCGGCATGGGCGTGGCCCTGGAGATAGGGCGCCGCCCAGCCGACGGCCCAGAGGAAGCCCAGGACGCCCAGGGTGGTCAGGGCCGTGGCCACGGGCTTGCGGGTGAGCGAGCCCACGGCGAGGCCGAGGCCGGCGAAGGCCGAGACGGCGAGGACGAGGCCGATGGCCGAGGAGAGGAGGAGGGCGGGGCTACCCACGCCCATGGCCAGCAGGAGGGCGTAGGGGGCGAGGCCCAGGAGGGCCAGGAGGGAAAGGGAGGCGAGGGCCGAGGCGTAAAGGCCGAGCGTGAGCTCGGGCCCGGAGAGGGGAAAGGTCACGAGGAGATCGAAGTGGCCGCCCTGGGCCGACCCGGCGAAGGCCCGCATGGTGGCCAGCGGGCTGACCAGGGCCAGGAGGAGGCCCAGATCCGAGAGCCCGACCGAGAACATGCCGAGGGTGGCGTCGAAGGCCCCGCCCCTGGCCATGGCCCCGAGGTTGGCAAGGGCGTAGGAGGCGACGGAGTCGTTGAAAAACAGGCCCTCCAGGCCCAGGAAGACCAATAGGGCCAGGGCCCCGGTGGGGCCGCCCCAGAAGGAGGCGAACTCGCGGCGGGCCAGGGCCAGGACCTTCCCCGGCCGCACCCGTCGGCGCCTAACCGTCCTGGCCATGGCCGATCGCCGCCCGGTAGGATAGGGCCGGGTCGCGCCTGCCGCCCGCGAGGGCCTCCCACGGGCCCTCCCCGACCACGCGGCCCTCGCGCAAAAAAACGGCCGAGTCGGTGACCATGGCCACGCCCGGCAACATGTGGCTTGAGACGATGAGGGTTTTTCCCGCCGGCAGGGCCCCTATCAGGGCCTCGAAGCGCCCTATCCCGTCGGGGTCGAGGCTCGCCGTCGGCTCGTCCAGGACCAAAAGCCGCGGCTCGCCCAGAAAGGCCACGGCCAGGGCGGCCATGCGCCTCGAGCCCATGGACAGCGTGGAGGCGAGGCGACCCAGCTTCGGCCCGAGCCCCAGGGCCCCGGCCAGGCGGTCGATCTCGGCCCGCGTCCCGGCCCGCCCCAGGCCCCTCAGTTTCCCGGCGAGGCCCAAATGCTCCCCCACCGTCAGCTCGCCCATGAGCGGCGCCCCCTCCGGCAGCCAGCCCAGGAAGCCCGGGTCCAAAATGGCCTCCCCCGGCCCCATGCCGCCCAGGGTCACCCGGCCGGCGACCGGGCCCAGGGCCCCGCAGATGACCTTCATGAGCGTCGATTTCCCGGCCCCGTTGGGCCCGAGGAGGGCCAGCCTCGCCCCCTTTTTGACGGTGAGGCTCACGCCCGCGAGGGCCCGGCCGCGGCCGTAGCCCGCGTCCACCCCGGAGAGCTCGACGACGGGGCATTTGTCCATGGGGTTACCCATCCGGCCCTAACCAGTCTTGGCCATGCCCATGCCCGGGACCCGCAGGCGGTTCTCCAGCCAGCGCAGAAAGAAGGTGGCAAGGCTCACCAGGGCCAGGTAGTACAGGGCGGTCAAAAGGTAGCATTCCAGGGGCCGGAAGTAGAACGAGGCCAGGGCGTTGGATTTCCCGGTCAGCTCCTGGATGGTCACGAGGAGGGCCAGCGATGAATATTTGATGAGATAAATGATCTCGTTCCCGCAGCCGTGGAGGGCCCGCCTCATGGCCACGGGGGCCGTTATCGACCAGAAGGTCTGGGAGTCGGTGAAGCCGAGGGATTTGGCCGCCTGGAACTGGCCCTTGCGGATGGAGAGTATGGCCCCGCGGATGTACTCGGACTGGTAGGCCCCGCTGCAGAGGGTGAAGGCCACCACCGAGGCCACGTAGGGGCTGAGGACCAGAAACCTCCAGGTGAACTCCGGGAGGCCCATGGGCCCCAGTATCGAGCCAAGGAACCTCGAGACGCCCGGGAGCCCGTAATACCACATGGTCAGCTGGACCACCAGGGGCGTCCCCCGAAAGACGGAGACGTAGAGGTCCAGGACCCGCCTTAGCCAGGGCGGGCCGGCCGCCCGGCCGGCCCCGGCCAGGACGCCGATGAGGACGCCCAGGGCCGCCGAGGGCACGATGATGAGCACGCTCATCCACAAACCCTCGTTTAAGGCGGGGATGAGTTTCTCGGTGTAGAATTCCCAGGTGTCCATGTTCGCGGCCGGCCGGGCCCCGCCCGGCCTCGGTTATTGGTTTCCGGTAAGTTCCGACAGTCTCGAGCAGAAGGTCGCGGTCCTTGAGGCCGGGTCGGCCAGGAGGGCCTCGGGGTGGCCCCTTTCGATGATGCGACCGTCCTCCATGAAATTTATCTCGTTGACGAGGTGCCTCGCGAAGCCTATCTGGTGCGTCACCATGAGCATGGTCATGCCGCCCCGCGCCAAATTGGCGATGACGTTCAGGACCTCCCCGATGAGCTCCGGGTCCAAAGCCGAGGTGGGCTCGTCCAGGAGCATGAGCTTGGGCTCCATGGCCATGGCCCTCGCGATCGAGACCCTCTGCTTCTGGCCCCCGGAGAGCTGGGCCGGGTAGAGGCCGGCCTTGTCGGCCAGGCCCACCCTCTCCAGCTCCCCCATGGCCCTGGCCATGGCCGCGGCCTTGGGGACCTTTTTCACCTTCCGCAAGGCTATGGCCACGTTGTCCCTGGCCGTCAGGTGATCGAAGAGGTTAAAGTCCTGGAAGATCATGCCGATCTCCCGCCTGAAGGCGCAGACGTTCTTGTGGCCCATCTCCACCGCCGAGGCCCCCTCCAGCAAGACGTCACCGCCGTCGGGGATGAGCAGGAAATGGACGCACTGGAGGAGCGTGGATTTGCCGCTGCCCGAGGGCCCGATCAGGACCTTGAACTCGCCCCTATTGAGCGACAGCGACACGTCGTCCAGTATCAGCTTGCCGCCCAGTATCTTCGTGATGTTCCTCGCCTCCATGAGCGGCGGACCCGCCGCCCCCGGGGGCGAGCCCTCAGGCCGCCCGGTCATTGGCCCCCCCGCCCGCGTCGGCCGTCCCCAGGCCGGGTATCCTGGTCCTCTCCTCGAGCCTTTTAAGGGCCCTTATGCCCATCCAGGTCAGGGCGTAATAGATGAGGCCGGCCAGGACGTAAAAGGGGACGTGCATGTGGGTGATCGAGACCATCTGCCTTATCCTTGCCATGATCTCCATGGTGCCGAGGACGTAGGCCAGGGCCGAGTCCTTGAGGAGGATCGAGTACTCGTTGGCCCAGGCGGGTATGGCCACCCGCAGGGCCTGGGGCAATATCACGTGGGCCAGGGCCCCGACCCTGGTGAAGCCCAGCGACAGGGCCGCCTTGTACTGGCCCTGGTGGAGGGAGAGTATGGCCCCCCTGAAGATCTGCGACTGGTAGGCGGCGCTGGTCAGGCCCAGGGTGGCCAGCGTGGCCACGAAGGGCGGGACCCCCACCTTCCGGCCCAGGATCTCGCCCAGGAACCTCTCGACGACGCCGAAGATGCCGAAATAGAAAAGGAAGAGCAGGACCAGTATGGGGATGCCCCTGAAAAACCACACGTACAGGCCCACCAGGTAGCGGGCCCACCTCGGGCCGTAGACCTGGGCCGCGGCCATGGGCAGCCCCACCAGGAGGCCAGTGAGCATCGAGCCCACTATGAGCGCCACCGTCAGGCTCGTGCCCTTGAATATGTAGACTATGGCGTTATAGAAGGAAAAATCGGGCAAAAACGGCATGCGGGGGGGAACCTGAATTCGCCGCCCCCGGCCAAAGGCCGGGGGCGTAAGGGGCTCACTCGAGCGTCTGGTCTATCTCGTATTTCTTCTTGAGCTCGGCCCAGTGGGGGTCGGCCATGAGCTCGTCCAGTCCCTGGTTGAGGGTGGCCAGGAGATCGGGGTTGTCCTTGCTGACGGCGTAGGCGTAGTCCTCCTCGGGGACGTTGGCGTAGCCCAGGAACTTGACGGCCAGCGCCTGGACCACGGCCGGGGCCCGCCTGTCGTTCATGAGGGCCGCGTCGACCCGCCCGCTGACCACGTCCTCGGCGGCGAGGTCGGCGTTATCGTAGGCCACCAGGACGTAATCATTGCCGTCCTGGCCGTTGTTCTTCTCCATGGCGGCCATGTCGCTGGTCCCGCTCTGGACCCCGATTTTCTTGCCGGTCTTAAGGACGTCGTCCAGGGTCAGTTTGGAGTCCTTGGAAACCAGGATGGCCTGCTTGATGGTGTAGTAGGGCTTGGTGAAGCTGACCTGCTCGGCCCTCTCGGCCGTGACCGACAGCCCCGAGGCGATCATGTCGATCTTCTTGTTCTTGAGCATGTCTATGATGGTGGTCCAGGCCACGGCCTCGTGGGTGACCTTGAGGCCGCGCTTCTCGGCTATCCAGTTCACGCAATCGATGTCGAAACCCTGGGCCACGCCCTTGTCGTCCTTGAAGGCGAAGGGCGGGTAATCGGCGTCGAAGCCGTTGACCAGCTGGCCCTGGGCCATGAGCCCACCGGCCGGGAAGGCCAGGCCCAGGGAAACCAGGGTCAGGAACAATAATTTTTTCAGCATTTTTACCTCCCGTAAGGCAACGTCCCCGAACGATGGCCCGGGGGTTGGGAATAAGGCGTTGTCGGCCACCCGTTTGACCGAACCCGTGGCCGAAAGGCCGCCCCCGGGCGGCGGCCGGGCAAAGGATCGTCTTCGCGGCTGGGGTATGCCACATAGGGTAAGTCCCGCCGGCCCGGTTGTCAAGGGGAAAAACCGCCCCCGGCCCTCAAATCCCGGAGGCCAGGGCCGCCTCGGCCTTGGCCACGTCCGCGGGGACGTCCACCTCGGGCGACAAACCAGCCGCCAGGAGCACCTTTATGCCCACCCCCCGCTCCAGGGCCCGCAGCTGCTCCAGGCTCTCCAGGGCCTCAAGGCGCCCCCTTGGCCAGCCGACGAACTCGGCCAAAAACCCGGCCCTGTAGCCGTACAGGCCCACGTGCTTGAAATAGGCCCCGGGGCCGCCGTCCCTGGGCCAGGGTATGGGGGCCCGGGAAAAATACAGGGCCATGCCGTCCTCCCCGAAAACCACCTTGACGTGGTTGGGGTCCATGGCCTCGGCCGGGTCGGCCATGGGCACGGCCAACGTGGCCATCGAAAGTCCCGGGTCCGCGGCCAGGGCCCCGGCCAAAAGGGCCGGGTGTCCCGGGTTCAGGGCCGGCTGGTCCCCCTGGACGTTCAGGACCACGTCCCCGGCCCCGAGCCCCAGGGCCCGGGCCGCCTCGGCCAGCCTGTCGGTCCCGCTGGGGTGGTTCCCCGAGGTCATGATCACCCGGCCCCCGAAGGCCCTGACGGCCCCGGCGATGGCCTCGCTGTCCGTGGCCACGTGGACCGAGTCCACCCCGGGTATCGCGAGCGAGCGCTCGTACACCAGCCTGATCATGGGTTTGCCGCCGATGATGGCCAGAGGCTTCCCCGGGAAGCGGCTCGAGGCGTAACGGGCGGGGATAAGGGCCACGACGGTCATGGGCGATCACCGAGAAAAGCCAACCCCCCCTTTTGGCCCGGCGGCCACCATAGGGAACCTCAATGAATCGACTTTGCCAGGGTTTGGTTGACGGTAAGTTGATAATATGATATTAAAGGACAGAAAGTGGATTCAGCGACCAGCCTACCGCGCTTCCGGCCTCGCCGGAAGCGTGTTTCAGCCACCGGCCTTGCCGGGGTTGCGCCAGACGGGCGACCAGCCGGCCGAGACCTTTTGCCCCAGGGCGACCATGATCTCCGAGTCCTCGGGCAGGTACAGATCGAGCCTCGAGCCGAAACGGATCATGCCGAAGCGCTCGCCCCTCGTGAGCTCCTGCCCCGGGTTGACCCAGGAGACTATCCGGCGGGCGATAAGCCCGGCGATCTGGACCACGGTGACCCGGCTCCCGTCCCCGGCCTCGATCACGAGCGCGTTCCGCTCGTTGTGCTCGCTGGCCTTGTCGAAGGCGGCGTTGACGAACTTGCCCCGGAAGTACTCCTGGCTCAGGAGCCGCCCCGAGACCGGGACCCGGTTGACATGGACCGAGAAAAGGTTCATGAAAACGCTGACCTTGATCGACCTCCGGCCGGTGACCGGGCAGGCCGCGTCGGGCTGTATCCTGATGACCTTGCCATCGGCCGGCGAGAGCCCGAACCCCCCGGGCGGGGTCGGCCGCCTGGGGTCCCGGAAAAAATACGCCGTGAAAACGGTCAGGGCGAGGAAAACCAGGCTGGCCGCGTCGAGCCCGAACAACCATAAAATAAGGGTCACGACCGAACCCGCCGCCATGAAAACCAGGCCGGGCCTCGCCACCGGCAAGGTGTTGTGGACGTTATACCCGGGTATCTTGGCCTTAAAGATGTCTTCCAGCATGATGCTCCCACGTTTGGCTTAGGCGCCCCCCACCGGCCGGCCGGCCGGTGTTTGAGCCCCTGAAGACTACCACAGGCCATGGAAATAGACAATACCCGCCTTAATTTCCCGCGGGCTTACCCACGTGGGTAAGCCCCGCCGCGGCCGCGGCCCCAGCCGCTTGCCCCTAAAGGCCTGGCCAAAGGGTGGCGATAATTGGCCAAATTTGCTAACTAACTGTCCGGCGGGCGTAAAAAAGAAACGGTTGACTGCAAAGGGTTAATATGCTTAAATCGTCGGAGCCAACGCTTGCAGTTCAAAGAAACCTTGTTTAGAACAGCTTGTTTAAGTAATTAATAGCTTTTACCTTTTATTTATCTACAGTTATATACTAAACGCTTACCGTGACCGGGAAAAATCCCCATTTTTCCACCGGGCTCGATAACTGCCTAAAAATTTTGGCGAAATTCCGCCCCCCCATCGGGGGCCCGCGACTTTCGCCGCCCCCCATGGGCGCCCGTACGCCTGTCCCCGCGACAAGCGATAATCGTCTGGAAGGTTCTTCATGGATGCCGTCAAAATAATCGCCGTTGGCCCCAAAAGCCTAGCCAAACTTTTCCTTTTGGCCTTTTTCGTAACCCTCTTCCTCGCAACCCAGGGCCTGGCCCAGGCCGCCGCCGGGGACGCCGCCGAAAAGGACCCGAAAATATCCACGAGCGTCTTTAACGCCCTGTTCGGCGACGAGGGCGAGGCCGAAAAGCCCGCCGAAGACAAGGCCGCGGATGACAAGGCCGCGGCCCCCAAGGACGCCCCCGCCGCGGCCCAGGCCGAACCGGCCGCGCCCGCGGCCCAGGCCGACGAACCCCAGATCCCGGATCTCCCCGCGGCGCCCGACACGCCCGCCGCGGCCGCCGCACCCGAGGCCGTCCCCCCCGCGGTCCCCGTGACCCCGGCCGACCCCCCGGCCGTCCCGGTGACCCCGGCCGTAGCCCCGGGGGCCGACTCCCCGGCCGTCCCGGTGACGCCGGCGGCGCTGACCGAGGACAAG
>JAITKA010000027.1 GCA_031278635.1 Deltaproteobacteria bacterium
ACGGGGACATACAATGAAAAACATAATAGCATATATGAGTAAAAAAAATTCGAAATAAAATTGACCTTTGTTCGTCTTTACTATGTATAAGCATCAAAAACTACTGGTAAATCGGTCATATTTGGGAAAACAACCTTAGACAATTAATACGAACCTTTGAAAGTTTGGGCGGGAACAAAATTTTCAACTGTCGCAAAATAAGTCACAAAAAAAAATCGTGGGATTTGTAATCGTTATGAAAAAAATACTTTCGTGATTGAAATTGGGGCTAACGCGTGTTCTAATGGGGCTACCTTGATAAAGGCTCACGCGAATTGTCTTTATGGCGGGCAAGGCCGCCCGCCGCGAGAGCGTAACCAAACCCTGGGGTGTCAAGCTCAATTTAACCGCTCGGCAATGAAACGGGTCTTGGCATCCAAGGGCTTGTGTCACCCTGCGATGGCCACGCATTGCCCTTCAAGGCCAGGGCAAATCGGCCCGAATAAGACCTAAACATTCCATCGAAACATTAACTTCAATCATTTGGGTTAATATGTTTATTATCCTTTACGAAGTATAAGTTATATATTCATTTACACCATTAATTAGCCCGGACAAAACAGACCCATCAAGAATGGGATGTGGGGGGTGGCGGGCATCATCATAACGACAAAATATTCGAGGTATTGCGAATGACGATTATCCCTGACAATTGGCGCGAGTTGGCGTGGAAAACGGCAATATATGACTGTGCGTCTGACGCCGTGGCCTACTTCGTCCCCGAATTACACGCCGATATGGACACATCCAAGGAAATTATCCCCATGACCCCCTGGAAATTCCTGAGAGAAAAAGTTGGCCAGAAGGCCTTGGACTCGCTCGTTTTCCTGGACGTCCCGATGCGAGGGGGTGGTGTTATATGCGGTCTTTTTATCATTGGCGGCCAAATCGAAAACGCCAATGACTTCATGAAAAGGGCGGCAATTACATATTATCTCTTGTGTGCGGAACGCCCGTTTGACACCGTTTCGCAGTTTATACTGTACACGGGCGACTCTGAGAATGTGAATGTTTTCGAGATGAATATGTTAGGCCCAATGATTAAGGTAGAATTTCGCACATTTCATCTTTTGAGTCAAGACGTCGAGGAATTGCGCCGAGACCAGCGGGCTTTTGCGCGGTTGTTGTACGCTGGCCGCATGGCCCACGAGAGCGGGGATGACCTGACCCTACGGGAAAAATACGCCCGGGAACTTTTGGTCATGGCCGACGGGAACTGTTATGACGACGCCCAGAGGAAAGTCATCCTTGAGTTCTCCCAAAGGATTTTTCGGCTAAGCGATCCGAATATAAGCGAGGATTTAAAGGCCGCTTACGACAAGAGAACCCAGTCGCTAAAAGCGCTTAATATCCGCTCTCCAAAGAAGGCGGTAGGCGGTAAGCCCGGCCGGGGGCGCTCTCGAAAACGGACCACATAGAAACCATCGGGAAACTGGGCCATGTTTGGTCCAAAAGCCATACGGCCGCGTTGTCAGCCGGTGGTGGCCTTCAGGAATCGGAAGAAAATATAACGGCGGGGTTACCCGCCGTTATATTTTTGTGTGAGTGAGGCGCGATTAGGGGAGGGGATTAGGGTCCGGTAAACCGACATGGCCGTCACGGGATAGGCGATGGCCTCGGGCGATAGCGACCGAGCCGTTTTGTCGGCCCGGCCCGTTAGGGCAAAACCTCGTCAATCGGCGGCTTTGGGACTGTCTTGGTCATAACGGTATGGCGAACGAATGGGTTAAATCCACTTGGTTGGGTGACGTTTTTTTGTAATACAGAATAACTTCTTCATCCGTGGGCGACTTGGTTGATAAGTCAATGAACCTATTGGGTGTGATTGCATCGCTTTGTTTTGTTAAAGGCGCTTTTGGTTGTGGCGTGATGGTCAGGGGATTTTTTTCGGGGTATCGTTGTGGGACAAAATATCCCTAATGAGGGCGATAAAGGCCTCCGAGGCCGCCTGAAGGCTCCCGGAGTTATCGATGACGGCGTAGAGGCCATGGGGCAGGTTAAAGGTATCGTCGGTACGGGAGAGGCGTTCGGCGATGGAGGCGCCGTTTTCGCGGGCGCGCTTTTCCAGGCGGGCCTTGAGGGTTTCGGGATCGGCGGTGACGAGGACCGGTCGGAGGTCGGGGAAGCGTTCCCGGGCCTCGGGAAGGTAGCCCCTGGAGCCGTTCACGATGGCCGAGAGGCCTTGATGGAGAAGGGTTTCGATGGATTTGTCTATGCCGTAGAGGAAGCCGTGGCTGGCCCAGCTGAGGGCCAGGCGGCCCCGGCGCTCAAGGTCGGTGAAGGTTTCCGTGGGGACGTAGACGTCGGGCGATAGGAGGTGTCCGTTTCTGGTCACGAGCCTTGGGGCCAGGGTCAGGTTGGGAAGGTTGGCTTCCATGGCCTTGGCGATGAGGCTGTCCTTGCCGGCCCCGGAGGGTCCCATGACGTAGATCAGGGCGCCGGGCCGGGGCCGGGGGAGCTCCCCGGGGGTGGGGCCGGCGGGGAGGTTTTCGAGGCGAGGGTCCAATCAAAACACCTGGCGGCCGGCCACCCAGACGCTTTTGACCACGGGGCGGCCGTTACTCAGGCCCACGCGGAGCAGGTCGGCCCGGAGGCCGGGCTCGAGGCGGCCGCGGTCCTCGAGGCGACCCAGTTTGGCGGGGTTCCCGGTCACGGTCTTGAGGGCCTCGTGGAGGGAGTAGCCGCACTCGCGGTGGAGGATGAAGGCCCCCGAGAGAAGGCTTGAGGGCACGTAGTCGGAGGAGAGGGCGTTCAGGAGGCCCTCGCGCGCGACTTCCTTGGCCGAGACGTTGCCGGAGTGGGAGCCGCCGCGGACGAGGTTGGGGGCGCCCATGGTCACGGCGAGGCCACGGCGCTCGGCCTCGCGGGCGGCCTCCAGGGTAGTCGGGAACTCGGAGATTGTGGCCCCAAGGGTCACGGCCTCCTCGACGTGCTCGGGCAGGGTGTCGTCGTGGGAGGCGAGGGGCAGTTTGGTCTGGCCGATGAAGTTGGAGATCTTGCGGACGTGGTCGGAGGCGAAGAGGTCGCGGCGTTTTTTGATCTCCTCGGCCTGGGCCTCGATGTCCTTGTCCGAGCTCTTGGACTGGTAATAGGCCCTGTAGGAATCCATGTCCCGCCATTGGCGCTGGCCGGGGGTGTGGTCCATGAGGGAAACCATCGAGAGCAGGGGGTGCCCGCAGACCTTGTCGAACATCTCGCCCATGCCCGGGTCGCTTATCTCGCACCTGAAGTGGAGCCTATGGTCGGCGCGGAGGTGATCGGCGGCCTCCTCGAGGCCCTTCAGGGAGAGCTCGAGTAGCACCTGGCGGCCCTGGTCGATGGACTCGCCCACGCAGATGGAGTCGAGGACCGTGGTGATGCCGGCGCTGACCAGCTGGGCGTCGTGGGCCTCCATGGCCGCGCCCGGCTCGGGCCAGTATAGGCCGGGCCTGGGCTTTAGGTGTTTTTCCAGGTTGTCGGTGTGTAGCTCGACAAGGCCGGGCAGGATGAAGTCACCTTCCAGGTCCTCCGCCCCCAGGGGGACGCAACCGTTGCCCATGGCGGCGATCTCGCTCCCCTCTATGACGACGTGCCCTTTCCTGACGCCGTCCTGGGTCAAAAGCCTGGCCCCGGCCAGTATGGTGTTTTTGGCGGCCATTAAACCTCCCCGGTCCCCTCGCGGGACCTTTTTAGCCCGTATTCTTTTTTCGGGTTCATCTTGTATACGTCGTCGGAGACGGCCGAGAGGGCTTCCCGGTCATGGAAGACCCCGATTATGGCCGCCCCCCTGCCTTTGGCTTCGTTAATCAAATCAATGACCACTTTTTTGTTGGCCGCGTCGAGCGAGGCGGTCGGCTCGTCGAGCAAGAGTATCGGGCTCGGCCAAATGAGCCCCATGGCGATGTTGACCCTCTGCCTCTCGCCCCCGGAAAAGGTGGCCGGGGGTAGCCCCTGGAGCCGTTTGGGGACGTGGAGGCGGCTTAGGAGCTCGGAGGCCTGGCGCTTGGCCTCGGGGGCCCCCATGCCCCGTTCGATCAGGGGCTCGGCCACCACGTCCAGGGCGCTGACCCTGGGGATGACCCTCAAAAACTGGCTGACGTAGCTCAGGGTCCCGAGCCTTAGGGCCAGGATGTCCCTGGCCGAGGCCTGGCTCATGGCCACGGTCTTTTCACCGTCCCGGACCAAAATCTCACCGGAGCTTATGAGGTAGTTGCCGTGGAGGCACCTAAGCAGGCTCGACTTCCCGGCACCCGAGGGCCCGGTCAGGGCGAGGCATTTGCCCCTCTCCAGGCTTAGGCTTATGCCCTCCAGGGCCTTGAGGATGGCCGGCCCCGAGAGGTGGAGGATAAAGGTCTTGGAGAGATTCACGACCCTGGCCATCTCGGAGGGGGCCAAGGCCGGCATGGGGGCCGGCCTGGGGGCCTCGGAAAGGCTTGGCCTTACGTCCGGGGCCCCGGCGATGGCCCAGGCGAGGGGGTTCGCCGGGCTTTCCAAGGCTTGTGTTTTGAATTTTTGAAGTCTCATGTTTTCCCGGCAAAGGATCTCAAGGTTTATGGCTTCTATGAGCCGGTTTTCCGGGGCCTGGCTTAGGTGGGGCGCGGGCCTGGGCGGAAGGGATTTTTTGGGCGGCGAGGGCATTTTCGGTCCGGGCCTGGGGTCAGGCTTCAAGCGTCGAGGAAACCAGGAGCTGGGTGTAGGGATCCTGGGGATCGTCCAGGACCCTGTCGGTCAGGCCGGCCTCGACCACCTTTCCCTCCTTCATGACCATGAGCCTCTGGCTCAGGAGCCTTGCCACGGCCAGATCGTGGGTGACCAGGACGGCGGCCAGTTTCAGGGTCCCGGTCAGGTTCCGGATCAGGTCAAGGAGCTTGGCCTGGACGGAAACGTCCAGACCGCCAGTAGGTTCGTCGAGGAAAACCAACCTGGGAGAGGTGACCAGGTTTCTGGCGATCTGGAGTCTCTGGAGCATGCCCCCTGAGTACTGGCCGGGACGATCGTCAAGCCTGTCGGTCGCGATCTCGACCCGTTCCAGCCAGTCACGGGCCCGGCCCCTGACCTCGGCGTATAGCCGCGCCCCGCCGGACAGAAGCCTGTCGGCGACGTTGGCCCCGGCGCTGACGTTCATGTTCAGCCCGTCCCGGGGGTTTTGGTGGACGAAGCCAAGCTCCGTGCGGGCGAGGAGCCGCCGCCGGCCCTCGCTCAATTTGTGCAGGTCCAGGACGGCGCCCCCGGCCTCGCGGTAAAGCACCGTCCCGGAGGAGGGGGCCATCTGGCCGGAGACTATTTTTAGGACGGTCGTCTTGCCGCTGCCCGATTCCCCGACCAGGCCCAGGATCTCGCCCGGGTAGACCTCGAAGCGAACGTCCCGGCAGGCCCGTTTGGTCCCGTAATAGTGGGTCAGGCCTTCGGCCAGGAGGAGCGGCCGGTCCCCGTTTTGGGGGGGCGCTGTCAAGTTGTCGCGGGCGGTCTTGGGCATGGCGATCCGTGATTGGGCGGCGTCTAGCCGCGGTCTTGGGCTTCCTGGCCAAGGCTGGCCAGTCTTTCCGGGGGGCCGGCCTCCGGTTGGGAAGCCAACCGGAGCCGCCTCTGGCAGTGGTCGGAGTCGGAGCAGACGAACATCCTGCCGCCCCGATCGTCCTGGACTATCTCGTCCAGGTAAGAATCCGTGGCCCCGCAAATGGCGCAGCTGTTTTCCCAGCCCTGGACCCTGAACGGGTGGTCGTTGAAGTCGAAGCTCTTGACCCTGGTGTGGGGCGGGATGGCGTAGACCCTTCTCTCGCGGCCGGCCCCGAACAGGTGCAGGGCCTTGGAGTCGTTCAGCTTCGGGTTGTCGAAGCGGGGTATGGGCGAGGGGCTCATGGCGTAGCGATCGGCGACGAGGACCGGGTAGTCGTAGCTGATGGTTATTTCCTTGTGTTTGGTTATGTCCTCGTAAAGCTTCAGGTACATGAGCCCGTACTCGAACAGGGCGTGTAGGCTCCTCGTCTCCGGCTCGCTGGGCTCAAGCTGGCGCATGGCCTCGGGCAGGGGCACCTGGTAGACCATGATTTGGCCCTCGGCGAGGGGTGTTTCGGGGATCCTGTGCCTGGTCTGGATGATCGTGGCTTCGGCCGTTTCGGTCGTTGTAGCCACGCCGGTCAGGGTCTCGAAAAAGGCCCTGATCGAGACGGCGTTGGTGGTGTCGTCGGAGCCCTGGTCGATGACCTTGAAGACGTCGTCTTTGCCGATGATCGAGGCCGAGACCTGTATGCCGCCCGTCCCCCAGCCGTAAGGCATGGGCATCTCCCGGCCGGCGAAGGGCACCTGGTAGCCCGGTATGGCCACGGCCTTGAGGAGGGCCCTCCGGATCTCCCGCTTGGTGTCCTCATCCAGGTAGGCGAAGTTATACTCCTCCCCCGGCCCCTTGGCCGAGAGGTTCTGGCTTTTGAGTATCCGGTCGATGCTCCCGCCTTCCTCGAGGGAGGCCGTCGGTATTTCGGCCGGTTTGTTTTTCCTTTGCTGTCTCATCGATCGTTCCCGGGCGCCCGTCGCCCTATTCGTCCTTGTCATCGGGCTCGGGCGGGCCGCCCGAGCCGTTGAATTTTTTCCGCATGGCCCGGAGCATTGAGAGCTCGGCCTGGAAGTCCACGTAGTGCGGAAGCTTTATGTGGGAGACGAAGCCTGAGGCCTCGACGTTGTCGCCGTGGTAGAGGACGAACTCGGGGTTTTGGGCGGGCCCCTTGATGGCCTCGCCAAGCTCCCCGGCCCTGAGCGCCCGGTCGACTATGGCCATGGACAGGGCCTTGCGCTCGTTATGGCCGAAGGTCAGCCCGTAGCCGCGGGTGAACATGGGCGGCTTCCCGGCCCCGCCCTTGAACTGGTTGGCCGTCTGGCATTCCGTCACCTCGATCTCGCCCACCGTGATGGGCATGCCGAGCTCCGGGGCCCTGAACCCCAGCTCCACCGGGCCCAGCTTGAGCTCGGCCACGAAGGGGTGGACCGAGCCGAAGCCCCGCTGGGAGGAGTAGGCCAGGGCCAGCAAAAAGCCCTCGTCGGCCCGGGCCAGGGCCTGGAGCCTGCCGGGACGGGCCAGGGGGACCTCCAGGGGCTGCCTCGTCAAATCGAAGGGCTCCCCGTCCTCGGGAGCCGTCCCCACGGTCTCCAGGATGCCCTCGCGCTCAAGGATCGTGGCCACGCCCAAAAGCTCCCCGCCCAGGCCGTCGGCCCCGGGCTGGGCGCCGGGGCCTTTCGCGATGGGGATGGGGGCGCCCCCCGGGGGGGCCTGGCCGCCGTCCATGAGGGAGCGCTTGAGGAGCCGGTGGGTGTAATCGAAGGTCGGGCCCAGGATCTGGCCGCCGGGGATGTCCTTGAAGGTCCCGGAGACGCGCCTTCTGGCCCTCATGGAGGCCGTCTCGATGGGCTCGGAATAGCCGAAGCGCTTGAGGCTGGCCCTGGCCGCCCTCAGGAGGAAGATGGCCTCGACCAGATCGCCCTTGGCCTGCTTGGTCGCGAGGGCGGCCAGCTTGGGGGCGTAGAGGGAGCCCTCGGCCTGGACACGGTCCACGGCGAGGCCCATCTGGTTTTGGATCTGGGCGAGGCTTATCTCGGGGACCGAAAGATCCCCGCGCCTTGTTTCCTCAAGTAGCTTGTGGGCTTCCGTTATGGCCTTCTGGCCGCCTTTTACGGCTACGTACATCTATGCTCCAACGGCCGCCCCGGTCGGGCGGGTGAATGGCTGGGAAACGCGGGGTTTGATCCGAGGCCGTCAACCGGGATCTTACGACCGGCCGGTTAATTAGTCGTTAAGGTTCCGTGATCGACAGGTAAAAAAATGCCGGGCTCGTCGCCCGGCCGCCGGAAAAGCTAGCTGGGCTTCGGTATGAGCGCGAGGGAGCGGGGGAGGCCCGCGAGGCACCCGTCACCGGCGAGGAAGACGTCCACGCCCAAGGGGTACGAGGCCCGGTTGAGCTCCCACTGCCTCGCGAAATCCATCCCAAGTCCGTGGTCGGAAAAAATCGTCTCTTCGGCGAGGCCTGGCCCGGTGGCCAAAAAAGTTATTCCCATGCTCGTTGCCTCCAGCGCGCCGCCCAGGATAACGGTCGTTGAGCGGTCGGGGTATCTCGGGTCACCTTGGTTGAGGGAAAGTAATTCGGGGAGCTCCTTCGGGGAAGCGGCCAGGACGATGGCGGCCTTGCCCGGGACCCGGGCGATGGGGGCCGAGGCGTGAAAGGCCAGGAACGGCTCGGCCGCCGCGAACGAGGGCGAGAGCCAGACCGGGGTCAGGTGGTCGGCCAGGGTCAGGGCCAGGGCGGCCACGGAGGGCGGGAGCGGGGGGCTGGGCCCAAACAGGCCATCGAAGTCGAAATCGAGCCTGTGGGCGGGTCTGGCCATGGCCGAGAGGGCCAGGCGAAAGACCCTTTGGCTGGCCCCGACGTAATCGGTAAGGCCCGGGCCCGGGATTGGCCCGGCGTTTTGGTTGGCGGGGATTGGCTTAGTCGGCATCTTCACCTCTTACCAGCGTGAAAAAATCTACCTTGGTTTTCTGGGTTTTTTGTACTTCCAGGGCCCTGGCCCGGGCCATGTCGGCCTCAAGGCAAAGGGCGATGCGCTCGATTTCCGGCCTGAAGCGCTCGTCCTGGGCCAAGGCGTCGGCCAGGGCGGCGGCCAGGCACTTTTCCGGCTCGTCCCCAAGGACGTAGGCGTGGCCCGCCTTGCCGTTCAGGTTGACCGAGCAGCGGGTGGCCAGGGCCTCGCCGAGGTTGAAGGCCTGGTTTTTGGCGTCGGCCCGGGCCTTGACCATGATCAGGCCTTTCTGGGGCCTCCTTAGGTACTCGAACGGGGGGATGTCCCCCAGGGAGCCCATTAACTCAATCAAGGTGTTTTCCCGGCTCAGGGCCAGGGCCCTCATGATTCTCTGGCGTTCCATGGTCACCGTGTCCCGTGGCGGTTTTATTTCAGGCCCGGCAGGTCCGCTTCCGAAAACTCGGGAGCGTAGGGCCTTTCGAGCCGATCCGGGGCAATGTCGTCGCAAGGCCGGGCCTCGTCCCCTTGGGGCCGGGGCTCCTGGCCCGGGCGAAAGCCCGAGACGGAGATGACCCTGAAGGGCGCCCCCCTCGATGCCTGCCGGCAAAGGCAGAGGCTATCGAGGCGAAGCCCGGAGGTGACCTCCCCGGTCAGGAGCGAGCGCAGGAGGTCGAGGTAATTGAGCCTGTCCCGGCCCATGCCCTCCTCCTTCTCGGTGAGGGGGTCGCCCAGGGTCAGGTGATACCTGAACTGGTCCAGGACGTAAGGGTAGCCCCATTTTTTGGCCAGGGCCCTTTGGCGGACGGTCAGGGGTTCCCTTCTGGCCAGATCGTCGGGCTCGATGGGGAGGCTCAGGGCGGAGAAGGTTTTCACCAGTCTTTCCTCGAGGTCGGTCAGGGCCCGGGGGACGCGTTTGGGAACCAGGGCCGGGAAACCGGGCTCAAGGAGGGAGACCTCAAGGGGGCCCAGATCGAAGGCGTCGGTCCCCAGGGTGACGGAGTCAAGGGTCCCGGCCAGCGTTTCCGCCGGGACTTTGGACCTGAACGGGGCCACCATGGTGGCGTGGAAGCCGTAGACGGAGGCCCGGGCCGGGTGATCCGGGATGTGGGGGGCGAAATATTTGGGCCAGGGCGGACCCAGCGGGTCACCCGAGTGGACGCAGCGCCCCAGTATGGCCGATCCCAGGGCGTACAGTGGGGTCAGGGGGTTGGGCACGTGGTAGACGCTAAAGCGTTCGCTCATTTTCTCTCACCGTTTTACCCGGCCCGCCCCGGGTCGGGGGGCGGGCGTATGGCCGGGGGCCCGTTAGCTCACCGCTTTCCGTAACTTTTGGGAGGCGAGGTCGATGAGGCTCACGGCCACGATTATGACCAGCATGGCCGCGAATGTTTCCCTGAAGCGGAAGCTCCTGACCAACTCCCAGAGGATGACCCCGATGCCGCCGGCCCCGACCATGCCCACGACGGTCGCGGACCTGACGTTGCTCTCAAAGCGGTACAGGGTGAAGGATATCCACAGGGGGAAGACCTGCGGGAGAATGCCGAACCATATCTCGGCGATGAGGCCGGCCCCGGTGGAGCGGATGCCCTCGACCGGCTGCGGGTCCACGGCCTCGACGGCTTCCGAGAAAAGTTTGGCCAGGACGCCCGTGGTGTGGACCCAGAGGGCCAAGACCCCGGCGAAGGCCCCGAGGCCCACCGAGACCACGAACAGCATGGCGAAGACCATCTCGTTGATGGCCCTTGAGGCGTCCATCAACCTCCTGACCGGTTGGCGGAGCCAGATGGGGGCGATGTTTTCCGAGCTCATGAGCCCTAGGGGTATGGAGCAAACGATGGCCAGGATCGTCCCCCAGACGGCGATGTGGAGGGTTACGAGCATCTCCTCCAGGTAGAGCTTGATGTCCACGAAATTAGGCGGGAAAAAGTCCTTGGCCAAGATGGCCATGTTCTTGGAATCCCGGATAAGGTCCATGGGCTTGATCTCGGCGCCTCTGAAGGACCAGACCAAAATGGCTGCCAAAGAGAGGCCGTAAAGCCAATTTTTGGGATTCCGGAGGCTGGAAGTTCTGGTCTGGTCCATCTTCTGCGTACCCGTGTCGTTTTCGGTCACTCGGTGATCCGGTTACTTCTTGGCCAGTGAGGCCATGCGGGTCTCCAAATTTTTCAACTCGGAGTCGATCTGGGTCAGGCGGCTTTTTTGCTCGTCGTTAAGGGAGCCCCTGTCCTCGAGGTTTTTCTTCTCCTTGAAGAGCTCCAGCTGGCGGATGGGCAGGAGTTGATCGTCATTGGAGGTTTTAAAGCCTTTCCACTGGAGGCCGGCCAGGATCTGGGCCTCATGGGCGTCGCCCTTCTGGCCGTAGGACAACAGGAAGTCGGTCAGCTTTTTCTTGATGGCCGGGTCCAGGTCCTTGCGCCAAACGAGCGGGTCGCTGGGGATGAGCGGGCTGGTCCAGATGACCTTGATCAGCTTGCGCTTGTCGGGGGCGGTTTCCTCGAGGCGCGTCAGGGACTCGCTGTTGTTGGTGGCCACGTCCACTTGGCCGTTGGCGACCGACAGGGCGTTACTCTCGTGGTTCGAGTTCAGGGTCCGCTTGAAGGCCGTCTTGGGATCGACGCCGTTCAGCGCGAAGACGTAATAGCTGGGGACCAGGTACCCGGAGGTGGAGTTGGGGTCGCCGTTCCCGAAGTTTAGTTCCTTCGCGCTTTTGAACATGTCCTCGATCGAGGAAAGGGGCGAGTTGACGTTGGCTATGATATGCGAGTAGTAGCCCTCGGAGCCGTCGGCGGCCAGGGTCTGCATGAAGACCTCCCCGTCGGCCCTGTCCACGGCTTCCATGGCCGACTTGTTGCCGTACCAGGCGAGCTGGACCTTATTGAAGCGCATGCCCTCGATGATGCCGGCGTAGTCGGTGGCGAAGAAGGCCTTGACGTCCAGGCCCGTGGCCTTGCGGAGGTCCTCCAGGAAGGGATCCCAGAGTTGCCGCAGGTTCACGGAGGACTCGGTCGAGATGATGCCGAAATTTATCTCCTGGGCCTGGGCCTTGGTGGCGTTGGCCATGCCCAGGAAAAGGAGGAAAGAAAAGGCCAGGATGGCCAGGCCTGCGGCGTATGCCGTAAGGCCGCGTTTTTCCTTGTTTAAGTCGCAATTGCACTTAAGCATGTAAGGCTCCTTGTGAAGGGATTGAGAGAGGGAATCAAGGTTTTGGATGGCGTTATATCAGGCTCAAAGCGGGGCTTAGGCGTTGAAAAAGCCTTCGCTTAGGCTTTCACTGTGTGACCGCGGCACCGTCTGGGTTTCCCCCAGGCCGGGCTTGGTTTTGGGGATGAGCTTGGAGATGTCGAACATCTCGGCGGCGCCGCTGCCGTAGATGCTTTTCATCCTTTCCACCGTGAGGTTCTCGCTGGGGCCGTCGTAGAGGACCTTGCCGAAGCCCAGGGCCACGGCCCGGGGGCAGTATTTCATGGCGTAGTCGACCTGGTGGAGGCTGACCAAAACGGTCAGGCCCTCCTCGCGGTTAAGCTTCCGCAGGAGCTCCATGACCAGGATCGAGCTCTCCGGGTCCAGCGAGGCGATGGGCTCGTCGGCCAAAATGACCGAGGCCCTCTGGACCAAGGCCCTGGCTATGGCCGCCCTCTGCTGCTGGCCGCCCGACAGCGTCGAGGCCCTCTGGTCGCTCTTATCGATTATGCCCACCTTCAACAGGGCCTCCGAGACCAGCTCCCGGTCGGCCCGGCTAAAGGCCATGACGGCCGAGCGCCACAGCGGGGTCCTACCCAGGGCCCCCAGCAAAACGTTGGTGGCAACGGTGAGCCGCCCCACCAGGTTGAACTGCTGAAAGACCAGCCCGATGTCGGTCCTGGTTTTCCTTATGTCCTTGGCGATTTGGCCGTTGGCCTGAACCCTGCGCCCGTTCACGCTGATGCTTCCCGATCTCCTGTCGGCGGCCACCAGGCCCGATACGTGCTTCAACAGGGTGGATTTGCCTGAACCGGAAGCCCCTATCAGGGCGACCATCTCGCCTCGCTTCACGTTCAGGTTGACCTCGCTTAAGGCCTTTGTGGCCCCGAACGTTTTACTCAAGCAGTCGATGTCAATCATGGGATCGTCTCCTTAGGCCCATCGCGGGCGTTGGATTTTGTTTCAGGTTGACCGGTTGTCTGTCCTTAACCCGAATTATAAAAACCGGTCGTAAAGATCTTGTTTGGCCGGGGTAAAATTAAATAAAATTGTTCCCGCCCCCGGCCCAACCCCGCCGATACCATGCCTTTCCCGGACCATGCCCCAGGGGCCCGCCCCGCGATACGCGGGCCCAAAAACCCCCAGGCGGCCATCGGGTAGCCGGCCATGCGGTGGATTGGTTCCCTTTATTATTAAGGTTGGGCGCGCCGCGCCCCGGGGCCGGGGCGCTTCGACCCATTGGGGCGGGGGATATAATTTTTTGCGGGGATTGGGATTCGAAAGAATTTCCTTGACGGCAGGTTTTTTGGTAAGTATAATACCCAGTATACTTTCAAACTGGCGGGAAGGCGATCATGACCTCAATAACATACAGGACAGATAAAAAGAGTGGCCAGGTTTATGCCTATCAAAGCGAAAGCTATAGGGATCCGGAAACGGGGAAGGTAAAAACCAGGCAAAAATACCTGGGTATTTTCGACAAGCAAACCGGGCAAATAGTGTCAAGGCAAAATCGTAAAATTAAACAGGATAATATTAAAACTATGCAAAATTGTTTAAATAATGAAACTGAGCAAGTTTTTAACTCAAAAATTGTTGGGCCGTCTATGATCTTAGATGCTATATCTAGTAATTTACCACTATTAGAACAGTTAAAAATGGTATTTCCAGAGACATATACTGATATTTTAAGCTTAGTTTATTATATAGTCCAAGTGGGAGGTTCACTGCCTAATTGTATGTTATGGAGCAAACTCTATGATCATCCTTCTAAAAAAGATTATACTAGTAAAGATATAGCTAAATTAATAAACAATATTTCTCCCGACGAAATAAATTTATTCTTGAATTCATGGTTAAAAAATTTTATTGATACTGAATATCTTTGTTACGATATTACTTCAATTTCTTCATACGACACGTCTACAGATTTTCTTGCTTCAAATCTAGATTTAAGTAATAAAAATATCTCACAAATAAATTTAGCATTACTTTTTGGTCAACAAAGTAAACTTCCTGCTTTTTATGTCAGTAATCAAGGCAATATTAATAATCTGCAAACCTTAGATTCAATAAATAAACAATTTTATATGTTAAAAAAGAAAGATATACGATTCATATTTAATGAAGGTTTTTATAGTCAAAATAATGTAGATGATATACTTTCTAAAACAAATCATCATTTTATACTTGCCACTCCTGATAGACATAAGTGGCTTGAAAAAATTATAGATGAAAACTCTGATTCTGTACGCATACCATCTAATTTTTATGTATTAGATGATATTCGCATTTTTTATGCTAAAACACAATTATATAAATGGCCAAATTCTAATAAAGACATTTACTTACATCTTTATTACAATGATATTAGGCCAATGAATGATTATAATCAATTAATAACAGATTTACACTCGTTTAAAGAATATTTAACAATAAGCAATCAATACATTCCTGATAATAATTATCTTTATAAATTTTTAAATATTACCTATGATTCAGATAACTGTTTAGAAATAACATATAATTATGAAAAATTGTTAGAATACAAAAATAAATATGCTGGTTATTTTTGTATTTTGTCTTCTTTTATTGATGATTCTACTGAAGCATTTCTTTTATATGAGAGAAGAGATATTATTGATAATTATTTTCGTAACATTAATCAAGATATTTATCATTATCAAGATCTTGAAACTACTTTTCATTTTGATCTCGATATAATCACAGTTAAAACTACACCAAGACTAGATGCTAAGATTTTTTTACACTTTTTGGCACTTATTTTCAATGCCAAAATTATCGATTTGTTATCTAAAGATGATAGATTCCAATATTTATCTCCCAAAGAGCTGTTAGATAGAATGGCAACGTTACGACAAGCTAATATCGGTGGAAGCGATAAAAATTTTTATACCGAGGCCGACGGGTTTCAGATAACGGTCTTGGAATATTTTGGCCTCAAGTGGCCCAATGGGTGTCCCAATGAGTAGCCCAATGAGCGGCCCAATGAGCGGTAAGCTTAAACGGGTTACGGATTTTGGCTGAACGGGGGGGCCAAGGGTGGGGGTTTTGGGTGGCGTAATCCCGGGCCGCGGAGGCCTGGGATATTTTTTTTGGGGCTTTTGACGGTAGCGTGGGGCGTTAAGGGCCTTGACTTTGGGTGCGGTTAGATGTATATACCTTGTGCCATGCGCGTTGGCCCGCGGAAGGGGCACAATGGCGTGGAAGTTGTAAGGGGTTGAAATATCAGGAATTATTTTAGGCGAAAAATCGCTTGAATATCGGACGATATTGGTATACCATTACAAGTTGCTCCATTGCCCAGGTTTGGGCTGGCCCCCTGGGCCAAGGGAGCGGGCGAAAGGGCGACCATGTGGGCCCGTTTTCGCGAAGGCCCACATAGCTCAGTAGGTAGAGCGCGTCCTTGGTAAGGACGAGGTCATCGGTTCAAATCCGATTGTGGGCTCCATCATCGCGCGGGATAAGCGAGCCGTCGGGGACCGTGTCGGTCCCTTGGGCGGCCCTAGGGGCTTATGCCCGCCTTGGGTTAAACGCCAGTGGCCGGACGACGGGTCTGGCCTGGAATAATGGCCTAGGAAGCGTAGGCCAACAATAGCGCTAAAGTAAGGAGGCGATTGCAATGGCCAAAAAGAAGTTTGACCGTTCCAAACCCCATGTCAACGTCGGTACGATCGGACACATCGATCACGGGAAAACCACTCTGACCGCGGCCATCACGCTGGTCCTTTCCAAGGCCGGCGGCGGCGAATACGTCCCCTTCGATCAGATCGACAAGGCCCCCGAGGAAAAAGAGCGCGGCATCACGATCGCCGCGGCCCACGTTGAGTACGAGACGGCCAAGCGCCACTACGCCCACGTCGACTGTCCCGGGCACGCCGACTACATCAAGAACATGATCACCGGCGCCGCCCACGGCCCCATGCCCCAGACGAGGGAGCATATTTTGCTGGCCCGCCAGGTCGGCGTCCCCTCCATCGTGGTCTTCCTTAATAAGGTAGACATGGTCGATGACGAGGAGCTGTTGGAGCTG
>JAITKA010000059.1 GCA_031278635.1 Deltaproteobacteria bacterium
GGGGGAGATTGATTTTTCCGCACCCCTGGAGCCCTCGCTGGAGCCGCAGATAGACTCGCAGATCCCGCCGGCCCTGCCGCCGCAGATACTGTACACGCCGCCCAGGCCGGTCCCCAAGGTGATTTCGCCCGAGGCCTCGACGGCGGTCATAGTGAACTATTTGGAAGACACGGATGACAACATGCTGGCCTCCCAGGGCAAGGTCGATGAGCTGGCCGAGGACGAGGACATGGATATCGATTTGATGGACATGCATTCCCAGGAACCGGTCAGGCTCGAGGCCAAGCCCATGATCCCGGTCCCCAAGTCGATGGGTTGAGATACCGTGCCGAGAAGTATTGTGGCCATAATGACCGTTTGGCTGGCGCTGGGGGCCGGGGCCGCCCTGGCCCAGGAGGGGCAGTGGCGGCCGCTTTCGGTCTCCATGGTCAAGGCGGAGCTGGAGTACAGGCTGGCCCGCAACCCCTCCTACGCCACCATCTGGAACCTGGGCTACGATATCTACAGACTGCACTACCGCAACCAGGACACGGCCATGACCATCCACCTGGGCTATATGTCCGTTAGGGGGGACACGCCGGAGGAGATAAAGGCCATACGCCAGGCGGCCATCTACTGGCAAAAGGTACATGACTATGGTATTACTAACGTGCCGGTGGGTATCGACGAAAACCTCAGGGGCATGATTTACTACGGGATGGAGTCCTACTCCACCACCCTGGGCATGAGGCGACCCAAAGGCGGGCCCGTGCCCCTAAGGAAAGGCGACCGGGCCCCGACGAAGAAGAAAAGGCCGCCGTACAAGGGCAGGCCCGATAACCCCTATCCCGGCCCCTACTATTCCGGGGTCTATCCGCCCTGATTGGCCCGATGGCTTACCCGGCCGGGAAAACGAACCGATGAACGGATGCCTTGAAAGTGCTGTTTGACGTAACCGTCGTGGGCGGCGGCCATAGCGGCCTGGAGGCCGCGCTGGCCTCCGCGAGGCTTGGCCAAAGAACCCTTCTCGTGACCCTAAACCCCCGGACCGTGGGGGTTTTGTCTTGCAACCCAGCCTTCGGCGGGCCGGCCAAGGGCGGGCTCCTGCGGGAGGTCGACGCCCTGGGCGGCTACGCCTCCCTGGGGGCCGACCGGTCGGCCATCCAGTGCCGCGTCCTGGGCGAGACCAAAGGCCCGGCGGCCAGGGCCACGCGCAACCTGGTCGATAGGGGCGCCTACAGCCGCCTGGCCCAGGAATACGCCTCGCGGGCCGAGGGCTTGACGATCATGGCCGGCGAGGCCGAGGGGATTCTGGTGGCCGGGGGCCAGGTCGTCGGCATCGCCCTGGGCGACGGCCGGGAGTACGCCACCGGGGCGGTGGTCCTGACCGGCGGCACCTTCTGGAACGGCCGGATCTATCACGGCCTTGAGCCCACGCCCGGCGGGCGGGTGGGCGAGGCCCCGGCGACCCTGATAAAATCCTCCCTCTTGGCCCTGGGGCACAGGATCGTGAGGCTCTCGACCTCGACGGCCCCGAGGCTTAAGGCCGACACCGTGGACGTAAGCGGGTTGGCCGAGCAGCCGGGCGATCCCGGGGCCAGACCCTTCTCCGTCCTAAGCCCCGCCCCCATAAACGTCGCCTCCTGCCACCTGACCTACACCAACCCCGAGACGCACCGCATAGTTTTGGAAAACATAAGGGGCTCGATCATCTACGCCGCCGAGGACCCCGTCAGCGCCGGGCCCCGCTACTGCCCGTCGCTGGAGGACAAGGTCAAGCGTTACCCCCACCGGGCCCGCCATTACGTCTTTTTGGAGCCCGACGGCCCGGATCTCGTTTACCCCAGCGGCCTACCCACGGGCCTGGCCCCGGATGTCCAACAAAGGCTGATAAATACCATCCCGGGCCTTGAAAACGCCGTGGTGGCAAGGCCCGGCTACGCCATCGAGTATGACATCTCGGATCCAACCGACCTTGAGCCGACCCTCGAGTCCCGCCTGGTCAAGGGCCTCTTCCTGGCCGGCCAGATAAACGGCACCAGCGGTTACGAGGAAGCGGCCAGCCAGGGTCTCTGGGCCGGCCTGGGGGCGGCCCTCAGGGCCTCCGGCTCCGAGCCCGTGGCCCTGGGCCGGGACCGGGCCCTTTTGGGCGTCATGCTGGACGATTTGACCGTGGCCGGCGTGAGCGAGCCCTACCGCATGTTTACCAGCCGGGCGGAATGGCGGCTAAGCCTAAGGGAGGACAACGCCGATCTGCGCCTCTCGCCGCTGGCCGATTCCCTCGGCCTTTTGGACCCCGCCCGGCGGGCCATCCTGCGGGACAAGATCGAAAGCGTCGAAAGGTTCCGGAAGGCCCTCGCCCAGACCCGGGTGACCTCCCGCGAGGCCCAGGCCATGCGGGATAGCCTCGGCATCCCGGGGAAAGACGCCTCGGTGAACGGCTCGATAACGGCCGAGGAATTCCTGCGCAGGCCCGGCATAAAAATATCCCACCTAAACGGCCTGATAAACGGCCTCGCCGAAATGAGCCCCGCCGCCGCCCTGACCCTTGAGACCGAGATAAAATATTCCGGCTACCTAAGGCGCCAGGAAACCGAGATGCGCAAGCAAAGCCTTCGCGAAAACCAGGAATTGCCCCACGATCTCGACTACCGGCAGATCCAGGGCCTGACCACCGAGGCCGTCGAGGCCCTCTCCTCCAAAAAACCCTCCTCCCTGGGCCAGGCGGCCAGACTCCGGGGCATAACCCCGGCCTCCATATCGGCCCTCATGATCCACCTAAAGAAACGCAAAAGGCCCTCCCCGGCCCGGACCGCCTGAGCCCGCCCCCGCCCCCTTGGACGGGGGCTTTGGCTTGGGGCGGCAGGTAACGGGAACCTATGGCCGGAAGGTCATGGGTGATTACCGTTAAGTGATCAATGAATGGGCATATGCGTGGGTTATGAGTAGCATTTGATCGTATAAATATTATAAAGGTACTTATCAATAAACGGCATATGGTAGTCGTTGAAAAGTCATGAAGGGGATTGCCTCGGTAGCGGTAAAAGCCCACTTAAATGCAGATATTTGAGAAAATAACGGTTTAAGCGGCGATAAATCGCATATGATCTTAATTAATGAGTATAAAATCAGTAATAAATTTTATTGCATTTCGCCAAAAATTAAAGTATACTCAACTGGATTTGTTGAAACCCACAAAAATGACCCATGGTATAATTTCATATTGCACAGGCGTTTTTTGCGAGTTGTAAAAATAATGGGGAAAAAGTAGGATAATTTTTGGTAAGATAAAAATCGGTGACGATCAAACCATCATTAATTCACCAAGGCAAATCGCTAGAGATTAGGGCAATTTAAGTATAAATAGTTGGAATTAAAGGGTTTTTATTTTAGCTCAATTATTGCGGTACGATCAATTGATCAAAAATTTTATATGATCAAATATTGAAAAGATCTTGCAAAAAGTATTGCGTTTAACTAAAGATCGTTTGACTTATTGATAAGTTACCGAAGATATTGGATTTATAAGATTGGCGAAGACTTTCGAAAATTTTACATACGATTTTAAACGCGGTATGATTGTCTAACATCTGGTAGATCGTTATGGGCCGGTTTTGGTAAAATTGACGATAGGGCTTAATTTCTGGATCATTTTAAGATTGATCATGGCCTTTACGGATCAATTGATCAAAGGTTGCGATGATCAAAAGATCGTCATGTTTGCAGAGCCTCAAGCCATGCCCCCGAATAATCCTTACAAATAGATCATTTCTGACCCAGGAAGCGCGCTTGGGTCGGGGGGAATAAATTTTAAACCGCGGCGGGAAATCGCCGGGTTTGAAAAAGGGGAATGCGCGAAATTTATTTATGGCAAAAATAAAGGCCCAAAAGCCATGGCGCAAAACTAGAGGTTAGAGTCCCTAATTTTCAAAGATCAATTGATCAAATGAACCTTCTGATCAATTCTGCAAAAATGGTTGCATATCCCCATGGCCCAAAAACGGCCCGTCGCCAAAATCCGGAATAATATTGGGGGATTGCCTTAAGTTATGGCTGGGCGGCCGCAACCGGGGACTTAAGCCGGGAACGGGCGGCGGCAAGGCCGGCCCGATGGGGATTTGGGGCCACGGAAAAGGCGGGCACCCACAAAGCTCCCTGTTTTAGGCCGGAAGTTGGCCTCGGCCCTTCGCCACGGATCAATTGATCATAGATCCATTTGATCAATTGATCCGAGATTTTTGCATTGAAAGAAGCGCGGATTCCCGGAAGGGTGGCCAATCGCCCTGGCAATGGGTTACCTTTTCCGTCCGTTTCATGCGCTTCGAATATATTTATAGGCCTTATCAAGTTGAGACCAAGTTCCGAAAAATTCGCTATTATGGGGCTAAACGATTGAATGCGTTCCGAAAAGTCGATCTAAGAACTAAAATTTTTTCCTAATTTATTTTTACGCCAAATATTGTTATAATACGACCATCCGGATCGTTAACGGCCTTAGGTTATTTTGGCCATCTTTTTTAATATTTTCCTTACTAACGCCCATAGGTAAGTCCTTGCAATTTTAATGTTTTTAACTTTACTCATATCAAAGTGTCAAATGGGCCTGTAATTTCGTCAAGATTCAACTTGGAATCCAGAAAAGAAGCCGGCTAACTAGCCAAGACTACGTTATTTTTGGCAGAATAAGGCAATCGTGTTTTTTGCGATTCCTCGGAAGTGCTTATCTGAAGCCATTTTTGGAAAACGCCGTTTTAAAAACTTGTCGTGACAAATATTTTATGGAATAATTATTGAGCCAACGTGTTTTAATCTTATCGTTTTTTTAGCCCTGAATTTCGCCATTTTGCAAGGCGAAAAAACGATTCCCGCGATAGTCGGCTTGGATTGTGTGGTATATTACTCCTACCGACTTGCTTTTTTCGCGGAAGCGGCCCCGCGCAGGCCAGGAGGGCCGGGGGCATTTTAGCGGGCTGGTCATTGCGCCCTCCCAAAACGTTTGGGACCAGGGTTACGGCCATCCCCCCCGCCGCTGGGCGAAGTGACCAGCCCCGCGCAGGCCAAGGCCAAGGCCAAGACCTTGGCCAAGACCTTAGCGGGACATGTTTTGGCTGGCCGATGACCCATGCGGGGTAAGGGTTTTTGGGGATATCCAAGGGTCAAGCCTGGGGTGGCTTCCCAAATAGCTATCGACCGTTTTCTGGGCTTATTTGATCGTTTATTGCTAGGTTTTAAACTAACGGAATTCAAAAGGTATAAATTAAATTAAAGAATCCTTTGCAACCTTGATATAAATGACAATGATTAAAATCATTAAATCAAATAAGCTTTCATTGTTTGAATAAACTAATATCTGGTTCTTTAGACCGAGAAGAGGTGTGAAAATGAAGACTTCAACACCAGAAAAGGCGACGAAGGATGCCGGGCTTTCTCCCCGCGCATCCGCCAAGAACGAGCCGGTCAAGCTCGCCGCGAAGAAAACCGCCGGTAAGCCCGGCAAGCCAGGCTCCGGCAGGATGGCAACCGGTAGGACGATGGGACCCAACTCGTTGCCGGCCAAAGTCAGTAACTCGAAAAAACCCGTTTTCATGAGGGGCGGCGTGGTCTATCCCATCCCCAGCCGCAAGATCCTCGATTCCCTCCGCAAAGGCTACCCCAAGGGCGAGGCCATCAAAGCCTTTCGCGAGGCCATCAACCTGAACGTCAGGGAGTTCGCCTTTTTCATCGGGGTCGACCCGGCCACCGTCTTTCGGTGGGAGACCCAGCGCACCGGCAAACTCCAGCTCGGTTCCCTCTCCAAGGTCATGAAGCTGGTCAATAGCGTGGCCGCCGGTAAGCCGGTGAAAATCCCCACCGTGGCCCGCCTCTTCTTTTAGCCCCGCGACCTGCGCGCCCTGGAACCGGATCGGACGCGGGCCTGGCCTAAAACGCCCATGGCGGGATATTTTCGCCCCGGACAGAGCCGCGAGCCAATTTAGTCCACGGGCCACGTCCTGGCCCAGGAAATCACGGCCAAAAAATTTTGCCCCGAAATGGGGGCGGGATTTTTTGGCCGTTTTTTTTTGCGCCGGCAAGGGGGAAAAAAGGGGGGCTGTGGGATATGCGGTTTTGGGGCGGGGGCCTTGGCCGACGGCTCAGTCGGAAGGGCCCTTCACCTGCTTGCGGGCCTCGTCGATGAGTGAGTAGGGGCCGACCTTGGGTTGGAAGGCCTTGATCCTGGAGGCGATCTCGGGGGCCTTGGGGGGCCAGTCGGCGTCGTCGGAATTTAGGCTCATGGCGATGGTGTTGGCGCTGCGGACGCCGGCGAAGAGGAGCGGGGTTTGGTCGAAGACCTTGGTCGTGTGCTCAAGCTGGGCCCTGAAGTGCATCCAGGCGGTCTGGTGGAGGTTTTGGATGGCGAGGCCGCCCTCGGCCAGCTTGAGCTTGACCATGGCCAGGAAGTCGGAGTCGCACATGTGGGCCGGTATGTAGTTGCCGTTGAAGGCGTCGAGCCAGATCTGGTCGTAGTGGCCGTTCTTGGCCCGGGCCACGTACTCAAGGCCGTCGGAGATGATGAGGGTCACGTTGTCGGAGGGCTCGAAGCCAAAGTAGGTGGAGGCCAGCTCGGCTATGAGGGGATCGATCTCGATCACGGTCAGGTGGTGGTTTTTTAGGTATTTTTTGAAAAGGTTGGGGATATAGCCGCCGCCCAGGCCTAGCATGAGGATGTTTTTGTTTCTGGGGGTGAGCGAGAGGCCCAGGAAAAAGATGCCTGGGTACTCGAAGATGGGGGCCTCGGGATTGGCTATGGAAATTGAAGTCTCCGATTCCTGGCCGCCAGGGCCAAGGTGCAGGGTCCTTATGCCCTCTTTTTCCGTTATGGTCACATGGTGGAAATTGGAGTCGCCTTCGTATATGACTTTGGAGTCATTTTTGGAGAACGTGTTGGCGAAGCCGCGCCAGATTTGGGACAGCCCGCTCAGTTTCTTTTTCGGCTCTTCGGTCATACGTTTACCGTTGGGGCCGCCGGGTGGCGGCCCAGGGGTGGGATAGCGCCCACTTGCTTGGGGGTTGGGGCCTTTAGGGCCGCATCTCGCCGGGATAGAGGCCGGTCTCGTCCTGGGTGTAGTCGCGGTCGAAGGCCGCCGGGTCGGTGCGGAAAAGGACCTTGAGGGGCGGCCTGCCGTTGACGGAAAGGGCGATGTTGACGGAGTTCATGAGCGTGGGGAAGTCCCGGGAGAACCTGACCTCGCCGGGGGAGAGGGGCGGTTCCGGGATTATCGACAGGCCGATGGTTTCCGGGTCGATCAAAAAGGCCCTGACCATCTCGGAGATCTCCCGGGTGTTTTCCACCACGTTATCGAGGCGCATGGTCAGGGCCATCTCGAAGAGGTCCGAGAGCCTTTGGCTTTTGGCGGCCATGGCCACGGGGTCGGCGGATTTGGGCGAGGCGGCCTCGATGAGCCTTTCCGTCAGCCGGCCGTTTTCCAGGGAGACGGACAGGTTGGTCAGCTTCGAATGGTGGAGGCCGGACTCGAGGAGCGGGGCCAGGGGGTTGTCGAAAGTCAGGCGGCTCAGGCTCGAAAGGCTCCCGCGATCGATATCGGTCAGGGTCAGTTTGGCCCGCCCGGAAGCCAAATCGGGAAAGTTAAGGCTGGTAAGCTCCAGATCGTATGTCTGCTCGGCGGGATCGTAGGCCGAGCTGAGCTCGAGGTCCGCCGTGAGGGGCAGCAAACCCGCCTCGCCCAGGTGGGAGATGAAGGGGGCGCGGGACCTCGCCGTCCCGTCCGGCGGCGGGGCGAGGTCCAGGGCGAGGCCGGTTACCTGGGCCCTTAGGTTAAAGCGGGAAAGGGGGCTCACGGTTACGGACTTGGCGCTCACGGTCTCGCCCCCGAGGGTGGCCAGGGCCAGATCGGAGAGCTCGGCCCGGATGGCGCCGAAGGGCCTGGCCAGGGCCAGGTCGGCCGAGAGGCGCTGCCAGGAGCGGCCGCTCGCCGGGGCCGAGAGGAACATATCGGCCATCTCGGTCAGGGAGAGGTGGGTGAGCCCCTTGACCATGGGGCCCAGGTCCAGGGACTGGACCCGGAGGCGGCCGAGGCTCAGCGTTTGGGGTGGCCACGGGCCACGCTGGGCGCCTAAGGGGAAGCGGTAGCCGAGGCCGCTTAGCTCGAGGGATTGGCTGCGGGCCTTCTCGTCGAGCGATCTGACCAAAATGGAGGAGACCGTGAGCTCGGAGGGGTCGTCCCCGGGATCGAAGGTCAGGGAGAGCCGGGTGATGTTGCCCTGGTTGACCGAGAGCCGCCCGGAGGGGGCGACCACGATGCCGCCCTCGAAGCTGGCCCCGTCGAGGGCGAGGGAGAGTTTCCTGGCCGCCGGGGCGTCGGGCGGGGCGCCGTGGGGCGGGCTCACGGCGCGGCTCCAGGCGGCGGTGAGGTTTTTGGCGAGGCCCCTGTCGGCCGAGATGGCCGGGTTGGTCGGGGGGCCGGTCAGGTCAAGGCGCTCGAGCTCGAAGTAGGATATGGCCAGGGTCCCGCCGAAGGGCCCGCCGGGCAGCTCGTTGGTGAGGCCCTGGGCCATGAGGAGATCGGCCCGGGCATGGTTTTCCTCGAACCTTGGGGCCACGAGCTCGAGGCGGGTGACCGTGACCTTCCCGCTCAGGCCGAATATGGCCCCGCTGGTGAGGGTCAGGTTGTCGACTATAAGGCTTTTGGTGTCGTGTTGGTAGCGGTGGCCCTGGGCCGCCCAGCCGTTGGGCCCGGCGGCGGCGTCCATGAAATGGGCGAACGGGGCCCAGCGATCCGAGCTCTTCATGAACCCCAGACCGAAAAATACGACGGCCGCCAATAAAACCGAGGCGTAGGGGGCCCAGCTCCAGACGAGTCGCAAGGCCGACCTTTTGCGCGGTTCGCGGCTTGGGTCGGAAGTAGTCACCTTAAACCCAGCTTAAGCTCCTTGGCCGACCAGGCCCTGGGACGTTCGGCCGGCGAGGACCGGTTGGCCCGGTCGAGGCATGGCGGATTGGGGATCCTGGATTGGCCGACGGGGCGGGTTATATTTTAGTATAGCAGTTAGTTGAATGCAACTAGATATTGTAAATACTAAATGAAACTAAGACACATATTTTAGCGCATATTTTATTAATAAAGAGTTTAGATCCCCGTTGTTTCGCAACGCATAATTACCCTGGGACCGCCCGGTTGGGGCCGCCCCCTAGGGTCGGTAGGTGGGGCAGTCGCCGGGGACGTAGCGGTAGGTGGGGCAATCGGCGCCGTGTTTGGGGCAGACCCAGTTTTGGGTCCGGCCGGAGGGCTTGAGGGCGTAGGGGGTCATCTTGTCCGCGGGGCAGACGGGGAGGCTCGCGAAGGGCCAGCGCTCGTCCAGGCGGCGGGGGCGCTTATGGTTGGCGCAGGAGGGGTTCAGGCAGCCGAGGCGCAGGCCCTGGCGGTAATCGAAGTCCCGGGGGCGGCCCTGGTTGACCAGGAGGTGGGGCCAGCCGCAGAGGGGGCAGCCGTGGAGGCCGCCCGGCCCCAGCTTGGCCTTGAGGGTCTCGGTCTGGAAGAGATCCATGAGGAGCGGGACCGTGGAGGGGAGTTCCAGCGAGAGGAGGAAGGGCCAGCGCCCCCGGGCGGCCTGGGCGCCAGGGGCCCCCAGGGAAAAATGCCGCCCGTCGATGAGGGTCAGGAGATCGCTGAAGCCCTCGGAGATCACGACGTTGGCCCCGTTGAGGCGAAGGTTCCTTATGACCTGGCCGGGGTAGTCGCGGGCCTCCTCCTCGGGCATCTCGGCGATGATGGTCATTTTGACCTTGCGGCGCAAGGCCGAGAGGAAATGGCTGGCGAGGGGTGGCCACCAGTCGCGGGTGAAAGGCGGCAGGACCATGAAGGCCTCGTTTTTGGCCTGATCCAGGGCCTCCCAGAAGGGGGCCGGCTGGAGGGGCAGCCAGCCGGGCCAGGCGACGTCGGAGAGGGCCGACCAGAGCTTGGGGAGGGGCGATCTGGGCGGCAGGCCCTCGATGGCGGCCGGGGAGCCGCAGACCACCAGGGCCCCCTCGGCGAGGCCCAGGGCCCTCAGGATGGAGGGCCGGCCCAGCTCCGGGCTGGTCAGGGAGTTCGCCCCCTGGGGCGGGGCCAGGGCCGTGTCCAGTATGACCATGGCCGCCGGGGGCCAGAGCTCGAAGTCCTGGGGCTCGCCGGCCATGATGCCGGGGGGCCGGCCGAAATCGTCCAAAAGCGATCTGGCCAGGGCCGCCTGGGCCCTGGAGGCCGTCATGATGTACACGTTGGCCTCATCCCCGCCCGACTTGGCCTTCCTCGTGGCCTCGACGGCCAGCCTTACCGAGGCCAGGGCCGAGGCCGGGCAGAAGGGCCCGATGTCGCCGAAGGCCCGCAGGGCCGGGCCGGTCGGGTGGTTCAGGGGCAGTCTGGCGAGGCCCGTGGCGAGGCCCATTTTGACCAAAAAGCCATGCTTGGCCGGGTCCGGCCGCAGCCAGGACGGGCTTTCAAGGCTGGGGAGGGGGCCGAGGAACGAGGCCGGCCCAGGCAGGGGCCCCCCGGAGGACGCCGCCGCCATGAGCCCGCGCCAGGCGGGCTCGCCCGACTCGCCGGCCGGGGCCTGGCCAGCCCAGGACCAGCTGGTGAAGTCGGCGAGGACGACGAGGCGTTTTCTGGCCATGGGGACGAAGGCGGTCAGGGCCTCGCGGCTTTTGGGGTCGGTCACCGACGGGGAGGCGATAATTAGGTTGTCCACGGAGGGAAGCGGGAGCTCGTCCCCGGATCTGGTCATGATGAGCCGGGAGGAGGCCAGGGCCGCGGCCTCCATCTGGGCGTCCTGGACGGGCAGCTCCAGGCTCGCCGCCTGGGAATTGAGGGCCTGGCCGATGGCCCTGAGGGCGTCGAGCTCGGCGGCCAGGGTCTCCTTTTCGGGAAGGAGCCTGACCATGTCGCGGGCCGCCGAGAGCTCGGACTCGACCGTCCTCGCCTCGCCCAGGAGCGATTCCATCTCCAGGCGGACCCGGCGCATGGACCTCTCGGCCGCGTCCAGGTTGGCCTTGGCCCGCTCCAGGCGGCCCTTGGGGCCCTTTCGCCCCAAAAGGCCCATGAGGCCCCCCTGGCCTCTCTCGGCCTTGTCGAAATCCCTCTGGCTGTCTATGAGATCGATCTCCTTGGAGGTCCACTCGGCCTCGCGCTGGCGGGCCTCGTTCCGGAGATGGTTAAGGGACCGGGTCAGGCCCTCGAGCCTGGTCCAGCATTCCAGCCGCTCGGCGACCAGCTTCTCGGATTTTTGGTGGTCGAGGGACTCGGCCCTGATCCTCTCGGCCTCGATTTTGCGCTCAAGCTTTATCCCGTCCAGGCGGCTCTCGATTGAGACGGCATCGAGCCCCTTTAAGGGCGAGGGCCTGGGGGTCAGGGAGATGGCCCCGTCAAGGGACCCCGTGGCCAGGGCCTCAAGGATGGCGTCCGAGCCCGAGACGACCAGCGTTTGCCCCTCCCCGGACAGCCTTTGGGCCAGGCTCAGGGCCACCTCGCCCATCTGGCCGGCCAGGGCCCAGACGAAGGTGACGCCCGCGGGGAGGGGCGCCCCGGGGTCGTAGGGTGGCCACAGGTCCGCCGGCCATTTCTCGGGCCCGCCGGGCAGGGCCTCGGAGAGGGCCATCAGCCAGCCCCTTATGGGATCGAGGAACGATTCCCCGCCTGGGAGAAGCTCGGCGTGGGGGCGGGCCTGGATCGGCCCCAGGAAGGGGTTGGGGAAGGCGTTGGGGAAGCGGGCGGGGCGGGACCCGGCCGCTTCCGGCCGGAACCTGGCCATGGCGGTGCCGGGTGGCATCTCGCCGTCCACGATGAAAAGGCTTAGGGGGCCTGGGGCGGAGGCCAGGACGGCCTCGATTTCGTCCTGGCCGGAAACCAGCCGGCCCCGCTGGCCGGCCAGGGGGCCGCGGCCGCCCAGGGTCCGGAAGAGGTAGGCCGAGCGGCCTTTGTGGGAGCCGGCCAGGGTCGGCTCGAGGTAGGCGGCCTCGGAATCGTAACCGACCGGGGTCGGGTAATAATCGCCAGGACCAGTGGTCAATGGGCCTCCGGATCGCGGGTGGACGGATCGCGGTAAAATTCCGGCCCCCCGGTCGGGGGCCGGGGGCGGCTTACTGGGCGCCCCACCTGAGGACGACCGGCGACTGGCCGTTGGACGTGAGGTTGATCGCCATCGAGTTTAGGTCGGCTGGGCTTAGGGTCCCGGCCAGGAGCCTGTTGACCGGAAGCTCGGGGCTGGGTTTGGCGGTGACGTCCAGGGAGTCCGGGCGGTGGATGAAATTAATCAAGTCCGAGGCCAAAAGCCGCTTCGATTCGAGGTTCTGGCCCAGGTAGGCGTCTATGAGGGCGTTGACCCGCCTTTGCAGGTTGGCCTCGAGCTCGGCGGGCGTCCTGTCGGCGCCGGAGGTGACATTGGAGTAGAAGTTTTTGGCCAGGGCCTTGTTGCCGAGGTTAACGTGGGCCTCGGTCAGGACCAGTTTCTCGGCCCCGGGCATGAAAAGGGCCCTTTCCCTGGAGTCGTAGCTTATCTTGGAGAGTTCCGTGACGAGGCTGGGGCTCAGGCCCGCGAGGGTCAGGCCGAACGAGAGATCGAACAGGCCGGGGTCGGACAGGGCGGGCTCGGCCGTGAGGGTGGCGAGTCCCGTCTCGGGCGAGTAAACGAATTTTACCTCGGAGCTCAGGTTAAATTTGTCGGCCTCGAGCAATTTGGCGAAGGTGGAAAGGCCCGGGTTGGCCGTCCTGGAGAGATCCACGTTCAGGCCATTGATCTGGGCCACGGCCAGCTGGGGGATTTTCATGTGGGTGAAGGGGCCCTCGATCTTGGCCGACTCCAGGGCGATCCTTATGTCTTGGTTATCGAAATCGAAGCCCTCGAGGCCCGCCCAGCTGAGGCTGAACGAGGGGGTGACCGAGGAGAGCAGGTTTGGCTCGGCCGACCCCAGGCCCTTGTCGTAAAGTGGCCTTAGGTCAAGGGCGAAGAAGTTCACGTTTTTGAGGTTCGAGACCATATCCGACTTCTTCCCGGCGGAAATGGTCCTGGTCGCGAGGCTCAGATCGTTGGCCTCGAAAATCTCCATGGTCAGATCCAGGAGCCTGGAGACGCCGATCCTGCCGGTCGTGAGCGACACGTAGGTATCCTGGTTGGTCGAGAGCGATAGCCTGAGGCCTTCCAGCTGCGCGTCCCCCATCTCCACGTTGGGCCAAAGCTCCAACGAGGCGCTTATGGCCCCGACCAGTCGGCCCAGGGCCATTTCCTTGAAGGACCCGGCGGGGACCTCCAGGTTCAGGGCCAGCCTCTGGCTCTTGCCCATGGGGATCATGGAGGCGACGCTTAGGTTCTCGAGCCCGGCCTGGTTTATCCTGAGCCTCGACAGAAACGGGCCGTCGTCCGGCGGGTCGGTATACTTGGCCATGTGGATCTCCCCCAGCGAGAGCGAGGAGAGGTTCACGTCGAATTTCTCGGCGTTGGCCACGGCCCTGGGGAGCTCAAGGCGCAGCAGGATAAAATTCACCTTGTCGAAAATGAGCTCCGATTGGCCGGCCTTCAGGACCTTGGCGTTTATGGCCTTGATCTCCTCGGTCGTGAGCGGCGAGGATATCTCGACGCTGGCCGCGGTGAGCTGGCCCTTTTGCTCGGGCAGGTAGGCCTTAAGGTCGGCCGAGAACGGCGAGACCTTGTATATCCGGGACGAGGCGTTGTAATTCCTGTCCTGGCCCGCCTCCCAGTTGCCCTCCCCGAACAGGGAGTCCATGAGGAAGGAGAACTTCAGCCAGTATTCCTCCGGCGTCACGGCCGCCTCGTTCACGGGCGGGGCGGGCTTGGCGGCGGCCTGGGCCTCGGCCCCCGTCCGCGCGGCGGCCTGGGCGTTGGCCCTTGTGGGGGAGGGCGTGGGGGCGGCCTTGGGGGCGGCCGGCGCGGGCTTGGGACCCTCGGCGGCCGTTTGGGCCTTCGGGGCGGCCTGGGCCGTTTTGGTGGCCCCGCCGTTCCCCAGGGCGATGGGCGGCCCGTCGTTCCGGGTCACCGTGAGATTAAGCCTCGCGTAGGTCTCGGGCGTGGCCTTCCCGAACTCGCTCACGTCCACCGGGCTGGGCGGGGCGGCCTTGAAGGTGAGCGTGCCCGGGGACTCGATGGACGAGCGCAGGGCTTCGGCCAGCTGGGCGGTTACCTTGGGCGAGGACGAGGCGTTTTGGGCTATCTCGTCTATGGCCGGGTAAAGCTCCCCGGCCTTGAAGCCCTGGAGGGTCTGGTCCCCCAGCATCCCCTTGATGGCCGGGTACTCGGCCAGGGCCGAGACGAGGGCCCCGTAATTTTCGTTCTTGACCGTGACCTCAAATCCCGTCAGTTTTATCCCGCGGCTCTTGGCGAAGAGGTTTTCCGGCGACAATTCCCCCAGGGCCAGCTGGGCGAGGGCCCCGGTGGTCAGGCCGGTCAGGGTCAGCGAGGAGCTCACCTCGAAATAATCGTCCAGGCGGGCCTTGGGGCTGCCGGTCACGGTCAGGGTCCCATCCCCCGGGTCGTAGGTCGTTTTAACGTTGGAGCTATAGGTGAACGAGTCCCGGCCCAGTTTTTCCGTCACGTAGGCGCGGAACTCCCCTATGCCCGGCATGGCGGGCCGGGCGGCGAGGCTCACGGTCAGGCTATCGAGCTGGGAGTCGATGGACGACGGCTCCTGGCCGCCGCCCAGCTTGGCGGAGAGGCCGAAGCGCTTAACGCCTATGGCGAAGGAATCGGCCAGATGCATCTCAAGGCCCGTGACCTCGAAAAGGCCCAGGGAGGCCGCGCTCCCGAATATCTCGGCCAGGATCGGGCCGCCCCGGCTGGGCTTGCCCAAACCCGTTTTGGTCAAATCAACGTCGTTGACTGCGAAATTATCCACCGTTAACTCAAGCGGCAGGAAAAAGGACATATCCTCAAAACGAAAGTCTACGTGTAATTTACTGATCAGTAAGGATTTTAACGAAACTATGGAAAGATCGGTAATTTGGAATTTATCCAAAATTACGTCGAGTTCCGCCTCCCCCCCGTAGAGATTGGCCCTTAAGTCCAAGCCGTCCACGGTCAGCGAGGGAATCGGCCCGAAGCCCGCGAGGAGGCCAAAAAATCCCGCCGAGCCGGCCTGGGGCTCGGGGCTGGCGACCGTCAGGCCCGCGACCTTGAAGGTGTGGTTAAGCTCCCTGGAATCGGTCGCCGTCACGCTGATCCCGGTCAGGGCGAGGGTCCCGAAGCTTAGGCGCTGCCATTTTTTTGGCAACAGGTCGGCGAGATACCCTTGGTCCTCGCCCATTTTCAGGCCCGTTACCTTTATCGAGCCCACGGATGTCTCCAGCAGGCAATCGTTATCCAAAAACCCGTACAGGGCATCCAAAAATTTGGCGTCCGGGGAGTCCACGATCAGCTCCTCGGCCAGGACCGTCCCCGGTTTGGCCTTGCCGTCCAGGACATCCCTTAGGGCCTCGAGCTTGGCCGGCCGCGCCAGGGTAAGCGAGCCTATGGCCGTGAGGCCCAGGTCCCTCGCCAATCCCGTCGGCTGAAAGGTCAGCGTCGAGGCCGTGAGGGTTTTCCTTAAAAACTTGATCTCCAGTTTTTCGTAATGGTAATTCCCGCGACCGAAAAACTCGTCCATGGCCATCTTAAAGGTGGACTCGGCTTGGCTCCTGTACACCCGGGAGGCGGTCACGGCCACGCTCAGGGCCATCAGGGCCAAAAGGAACGCGCCGATCACCAGCCAGAGCTTTTTGTTCGATTTTCGCTCCCCTCCCTCTGGCGGTTGCGGGTCCATGTCCCGCGGGTCCATGGGGGGCAGGGACCCCATGGGAGGCGGGTCCATGGACCTGGGGTCCATGGGGGGAGGCGGGCCCATGGGGGGCGGGCCCATGGGGGGCGGCGGGCCCTGGGGATCGGGGGGATTGTTGTCGAAATTGGTCACGTTAAAATCCTGTCATTAACCGGGAAACTTGGCCCGCCCCCGGACCGGGGCGGGCCGTCGGGCATAATCCCGCTCAGTAGCCGTAAACCTCAAGGTTCCCGATACCCTCCTGGTTCCCCAGGTCACCGAGATCATCGGGGACGTCCGGGGCCCCGGGATCGTCCGGTTCCCCGGGTGTCGGGGCCGGGGGTAGCGGGGGCGACATTTTAATGGGGATGGGGTCGGCCCCGTTGACGGTGAAGGTGGCGTTCAGGGAATTGACGATGGCCAGTTCGTCAAAGCCGGAGGCCTTGGCCGAGGACATGCTCAGGGCTTGGCTGGGGGCGATTTCCAGGACCAGGCTGCCCGGCTTGTCGATGAACTCGGCGACGGCGTCGGCTATCCTGGGAGCGTCTTCCAATTTATCGTCCAGCTCCTCCATGATCGTGGACCAGGCAAAGGCCTTGACCCCGGTCTTAATGAGGCCGATTTCCTGGTTATACGTTTTGGCGTAATAATTAAAGAGCTTTTCGGTCAGCGATCGGTCGATTATTTCCAGGCGGAATTGGGCCACGCCCAGATTCTGGAATTCCGGGGTGTCCACGATGGAGTCGAAGTCGCCCATGGGCGTCTGGCTGAATTTCTCGAACAGGGACGGGGATAGCCCGGTCAGGGTGAAACCGTGGTTCATGGTCACCAAATCCTCGACGGCGAAGAGCGGGGAGTAGGCGTGCTTCAGGGTACCGGTGCTTTCGTCGTAAGTGGTGTGGATGCTGTAGGATAGGTTAAAGGTTTTTTGGCCGAAGGCCGAGACGAACTCGGCCAGTTCCTTCAGCTTGGGCAGGGTGGTCGTCTCCGGGAGGTTAACCTTCAAATTCCTCAGCTCGAAATTGGAGGAAACGGGTAATTTGTTCGCCACGAAAGGGCCCTCGGCGGTTGCGCCTTCGATGGTTATGGTCACGGCGCCATCGGCTATGGAGGCCGAGCCGCCCGTGAGGGTGGCGGAATCGAAGGAATAAGGCATGGCGAAGATGTCCGATAGCCTGTACATCTTGGAATACAGGGAGTAGACGTCCTCGGCCGAGTCCACCGGCGCGGCTTCGGCGGTGATGGAATTTAACCTCTCCATGAAGGGAAGCATGTCCAGGGCGTTTATGGAGATATCAGGCAGTTGGAAATTAAACGGAACGGAGTCGTCTTTGGGTTCTAAATTGAATGAAACATCTTTAATTTGGTAATAACTTGCGGCAAAATTAGAGAAATCTTTTAGCGTTTGTTGCTCTAATTTTATCGATATGATATCCCCGTCCTTTGTGACGCAATCAAAGGTCAGCCCGTTCAGGACGGAGTCCTTCACGCTATAGGATTTGAGCACCTCGAAGGAGTCGAAAAGATTGGTCACGTTCTGGCCGAGCCTTAAATCGGTGTCGGTGACGTTGGCCAAACCGATCTTGAAGTTGCCCTCGGCGTTCGCGTCCACGACCACCGAGAGGTCGCTCATGGCGAACAGCCCAAGCCTCGCGCTTTTGATGAAGGAGAGGGCGGCCCCGCCCTTATCCGTCCCGGCCGTCCCCGACCCGTCGGCGGCGACCAAATCCAGGCTCGTCAGGTCGATCTTGCCGATGGTGACGTCCGCGCTCATCTCCGCGTCCTTGGCCTTAACCGTCGTGCCGAGCAGGGTCACCTGGTCGGCCAAATGGGTGTCGGTTTTCGAGTCCCAGGCGGAGAGTTTCAGGATGTTGGACATCACGTCCTGCCTAAGGCCGTTCACGATCACCACGGAGTCGATGATCACCTGGGAAGCCTCGGGGAGATCCAGCTTGGCGGGGTTGACGCTCACCTTTTTGGCGGTGAGGGTTTTTTGGGTCAGGGAAAAGTCATAACCCTCCGTTTGCCAACCATCCTGGCCAAAGAGATGATTCATCAATAGGGAGAATGAATTTGTGGCTTCTTTTTTATATTTCTGGGTAACGTAAACGTACCCCCCAATGGTCAGGCCGATGATAACGACGATGATTATTGCGACTATTATGGCTGCTTTTCCGGAACTACCCGGTTTTTGGTCGTTCATTGTATCCCTCAGACGGCTTGGGCCGCTAAAACGCGATATGAGTTAACGTAAGCCTTACGATCGCTTCCGGCCAATGGTCGGAAGGGATCGTAAGGCTGGCATTTTTGGAGTGGGTCAGGGCGAGGCGGGCGGGATACGCCGCCTCACTGGTTTGGGGAGGCGGGCGGGATCCGCCGCCTCACTGGTTTGGGAGGCCGGCCGGGTCGGCCGGGCCGACCGTGTCGACCGGGTTGACCGGAAGGGGCGTGGCAGTATCTTTTAAATAAACAGAAACCGGAGCCCGGCCATTAACCTCCAAAGTCAAATTCAATTCCCTAAGCATAGCATATTTGTACTTCTCTGCCAAGACTTTAGTCCCATCAGGGGAGGCGAGAAGCCCAAGCAGGCCGGCCCCGCCGGCGTCCTTGCCCTGGGCCACCGCCGCGGGGTAGCCGGGGATCGGCTCGAAGCTCAGCCTAAGGCTTTGGGGGTTGGTTAAAAACTGGTTCAACTCGATTTGGAGGATTTCCTTGTTCAGGGGAGCGGACCCGGGGTTGGGATCCACCAAAGAGGCGAGGAAAGCCTCGACCCGGGGGGCCAGATACGCCTGGGCCGGGGCGCCGTCGAAGGCGCGGCGGCTCAGGGCCTGGCTGAGGCGGGGTAGGAAGGAGTGATCCGTGATCACGATCTCCCCGGGATTGAGGGCGAGTTTGGGGAGGCTCAGGGCCAGGCTCATCATGTTCAGGTTGCTGGGGGCGTTATCGAGCGAGAAGCCCATCCTGAAGTCCAGGGCGTCCCTTACGGTGAGGCTGGCCGCCTGGGTCAGCCGGCCGTCACGGAACCCGGAGGTGACCCTGTAATCGAAGACGGGCCTTGGCCCGAGGGCGTCGACCACCGCCTGGGCCACGGGGTCGCCGGAAAAATCGGGGGCCATCGCGGCCATGTCCACGGCCAATTCCTCCACTGAGGTTACGCTACCTTGCCCGGCCTCCCCGCCGCCGTCCTGGCCTTCCATGAGGAGCTTGCGCAAGAACAGGACCTCGGCGTTCGCTCCCGTGAGCGACAGCGACGACAGGTCCAGGCTCCCGAAAGAATCCCGGAGCTGCGGCAAGGCCATCCGCGCCTCAGCCGCGTTTTCGGCCTGGACGATTTTCGAGGCGGCGGCCTGGAACTTGATCAGATCCAGGTTCGAGAGGGCGGCGTTGTTGAGTCGCGCGGTCTGGAACCTGGGGCCCAGCGGCGAGTTGATTTCCAGGGCGGCCACGGAGAACCCGCCCAGGATCGAGTTCCTTAGGTCAAAGAACGAGAGGCCCTCGCTGGATAGGGTTAACAAATCGGCCCCGACGATAATCCTCAAATCGGTATATTTGAGGGACTTGAAGGAGATATGATCCAACCTGTCGGGGTTTTGTATGGCGTAATTTTGCGTAAAGCCATCCATGGATAGGGTACCGACGTGGACCCTCACCAAGGACTGGGGGTCATCCGCGACGTTGATATCCCTTACCACCACCTCGCTATCGGAAAAGAGATCGAAGGCGTCCCCCCTGATCCCGAGGATGGTCCTCAGGACGGCCACGGCGCTCAGGTTGTTGGCCTTTACCTCCGCCACGGTTATCGGCGACGTTTGGCCCTGCCGGGGGGTTAGCGACATGTTGGATACGGTTACCTCGTCCAAAAAGAGCGAGGTCGAGACTTTTTCGGCGCTGACCTTGGCGACGAGGGAATCCGGGTCGGTAAAGGTTCGGTTGAAGGCCCGCTTAATGAGAACCCCCGGGAGAAGGGCCGCTATCAGGATTAAGGCTATGATCAGCCCGCCGAGGGCGAGCAATAATTTACGTGGCATCGATTATGTAATCCTCCGTGGATTTTATCGCCCCCTTACCGAAACCCAGGGGTTTTCGAGATGGGAACGTAAAAAGGCGCCTTTCCCGCCAGGGCAGCCTCAAACCTTGAGGCTGCCCCTGACCTCGCTTAGATCCTTTAGATTGTTTTTCTTTAGCCAAAGGGCGATATCTTTTATGACCCGGATGGGCAGGGTCGGGTCGACCAGGAGCCCCGTCCCGATCTGGACGGCCGTGGCCCCGGCCACGATAAACTCCAGGGCGTCACGGTAATCCATGATCCCGCCCAGGCCTATGACCGGTATCGAGAGGGCCCGCGAGCAAAGCATGACCTGCCTTAGGGCCAGGGGCTTGATGGGCGGGCCCGAGAGCCCCCCGGGGCCGTTGGCCAAATTGGCCCGCCTGGTCCCCAGGTCTATCGAGAGGGCCGGGAGGCTGTTGATCAGCGAGACGGCGGCGGCCCCCTTGTCCTCGGCGATCTTTGCCAGGGCCACGATGTCGGTGACCAGCGGGGGGAGCTTGACCATGACCGGCTTGCCCCCGGCCGCCTTGACCGAGCCCTCAACGATGAAGGCCAGGGTCCCGGGGTCCGAGCCGAAGCTTAGGCCCCCGGGGTGCCTCAGGTTGGGGCAGCTCACGTTCAGCTCGATGAAATCGACCTCGCTCCGGGCGAGCCCCCCGGAGAGCCTCACGTAGTCCTCGGGCTTCCGGCCCAGGACGTTGGCCCCGACCGTGGCCCCGGTGGCCTTAAGCGGCCCCAAATATTTTTCCAAAAAGGTCCCCAGGCCCACGTTTTCGAGCCCTATGGCGTTTATCAGGCCAAAGGCGGCCTCGACCACCCTGGGGGGCGGGTTGCCCGGCCAGGGCTCCAGGCTCAGCCCCTTGGTTATGACCGCCCCCAGGGCCTCCGGCGGGCAAAAGGGGGCCAGCTCCAGGCCGTAGCCAAAGGTGCCCGATGCGGCCAGGATGGGGTTTTTCAGCCTCAGCCCGCCGATTTCCACGCCCAGGGGCCCGCCACGGTTAATTTCCTTCTCAGGCACGTATCCGGTCCCAGTCCAGGCTCAGGCCATCGACCATCGGGCCCTCGCGGCAGACCCTAAAATTGGAGCCGTCGAGTTTGGGGAGGGTGCAGGAGAGACAGACCCCCAGGCCGCAGGCCATGCGGGCCTCGGCGCAGGCGAAATAACCCACCCCATGGTCCAAGGCGGCCCTGGCCGCCGCGGCCAAAAGGCCCGGGGGGCCGCAGGCGACGATGGGCCTTTTCTCTTCACCAAGGCCCCGGAGCAAGGGCTCGGTGACCAGCCCCTTGAGGCCGTAGCCCGTACCATCCTCGGTTGTGGTCACTATGCCCGAGCCATCGGCATCCCGGGACAATCCCCTTAGGTACCCGGAGCCCACCTGCGATTTTCCCGAGCGCTCCCCGTAAAACAGCCTGGCCCGGTCGCCCAGGGCGGCCATGAGCGAGCCCATGGGGCCCAGGCCGGCCCCGCCGGCCACCAGGTACCATTTTTTCTCCCCGAAGGCGGGATCCAGATCGTCCAGGCCCGTCCCCAGGGGGCCGATCACCCGGACCGGGTCGCCCTTGGCCAAGCCCGCCAACAGGGCCGTGGCCGGCCCGACCTTGCGGATCAAAAAACTCAACGTCCCCCGCCCGATCCCGTGGATGGAAAAGGGGCGGTCCAAAAGCGTCCCGGGGCCCAAAGAGGGCATGGGCCAGGAGCGCAGCCGGGCGAAACGGCCCAGGGCCGCAAAACGCCCTTCCGGGACCGAGAGGGTCAGGAGATAATTATCCCCGCCCAGGCTCTCCAGCCCGCTCGTCTCGCTCACTATCATGGTGGGGGCCCCGCCCGGCGGCCCGGCCGGGGCTTTTTCCGATTGATGGGCTATTATAACTTCTCACCCCGTTTTTTGATAGCTTCCAAGGGCTTGGCCCGCCTATTGGGCCACCACGCCCGCGATGATGGCGAAGCGGCCGGAGTCGCCCCGGCGGTAGCTGTAAAAATCTTCCGAGCAGCGGGTGCAAACCCCGGAAAACTCCACGTTATCGTCTTTGAGGCCGGCCCCCGTCAGCTGGCGGCGGCTGATGGCCGTGAAATCGAACCGGTCCCGGTCGTCCTTGAAGGCCCAGAAGGCCTCGGGGAGCTCGGTCCGGTAGTTCACGAACTCCGCGTGGCAGGGACCCAGGGAGGGGGAGCAGCAGGCCAAAAAGTTGGCCGGGTCGAGCCTGAAGGTCCTGGCCATGTTCCTGACCGTCTGGCCTATGACGTTTTGGACCGAGCCGCGCCAGCCGCTATGGATCAGGGCAAGCACGCGGCTCCCCGGATCGTAGACGATAAGGCCCTGGCAGTCGGCCACCTTGATCATGAGGCTTTGGCCGAAGCCCGAGATAATGGCATCGAAGCCCTGGTAGACGTCCTCGGGCCTCCGCGGCCGGTAGGCGTCCGCCGGGGCCAAAATCAGCGGCTTGTCCCCGTGGACCTGCCCCACCTGGACCGGGAACCCAAGGCCCAGGACCCCGACGGCCGCGTCGATGTTGGCGTTTATCTTCCCCGGATCGACCCCCTCCCGGTAGGAAAAGCCCCAGTCCTCCCCGTCCGGGCCCCTCCGGCCCATGACAGCGTGGCGAAGCTCGGGATACGGGGCCAGGAGCCCGAAAGTGTAATACTCGATCCGGTCTTTGACGTTTTTGATCATGGAAACATACCTAGGCGCATAGAGCGTATAGCGACATCACTTTCCCGGCCGACGCCCGCAGGGCCTCAAGTTCCCCGGGCCACAGGTCGAGCTCGATCACCCGGCCCCAACCCAAAGGCCCCGGCGTAAGGGGCAGGCCCAGGGCCACTCCCCTCAGGCCATACTCCCCCTCGACCATGACCGAGCCCATGGCCGGCTCCCCCTCCCGGGCGAATTCCCCGCCCGGGCTGGCCCCCGGGACCAGCCCGAGGGCGGTCAGGGTCCTCCACATGCCGGTGGCCGAGGTCCAGGTGGTGGTCCGCTTGGAGTCCTGGTCCTGCCAGTGGCGGTACCAGGACTTAAGGAGGGCCAAAATCTCGGCCTTTTGGGCCTCGTTCACCGGAAGGGGCCGGCCCTCGTGCGTCAGCGTCGAAAAGAGCGGCACCTGGGTCTCCCCGTGCTCGCCCAAAACCAGCCCGCCCACGTCGGCCGGGTTAAGGCCCAGGACCCTCGCGGCCATGTGGCGGAACCGCTGGGAATCGTTCCGGCAAAAGCCCAGTAAACGATGGCGATCCCAGCCCAGCTCCCTGAAATAAACCATGGCGAAGGCGTCCACCGGGGACGTGCAACTAACGAGCGTGGCCCCGGGGGCCCGCTCCCCAATCTCCCTCGCCGTCAGCCTGACCAGCTCAAGGTTCGCCCGAAGGTACTCGTCCCGGGAGGTAACCGACCCTATCAAACTGGCCCCGGCCATGATGACCAGGTCGGCCCCATCCAGCTCCCCGAAGCCTCCCCCCGACACCGTGGTCGACGTCTCCTCCCCGAAACATTCCCGCAGATCGATCAGGTGGGTCTCCAACATGTTAAGCCGCCGGCCAATCAGCGAGATGTGGTCAAAACGGTTCTTGAGGCCAAGGAAAAAGGCCATGGTCGAGCCAAGGCCTCCCGCCCCGCCAATAATGGCAAGTTTGCTCATGAATTTCAATGATTCCTTTTAAATGCGCGCTTTTACGGGCAAAGTCTTGCCCTTGGCCAAAACGATCCACTCTGCCCACGGCATATCCATGGCCCCGTCGGCCCTTTTCCCATCCCGTCCGCTCAATGGGCAACGTTAATCCCGAAGGCGTTCCATGATCCATCGGTTCCTTGAAAGCTGGCCTCATACCGGCCATCGCCCCCGGTGACTTCCCACGGGATTTCCCGCCCGGCCAAAAGCATGGCCGCCCGAAAAAGCGCCCGGTAACGGGCCCCGCGATCCACCTCGGGACCAAAGGCGATGCACCCATGGAAACCATCGAATGATTCTTGGAATCCCTTCGCATCCTTATCGGTTATCGCCCGCAGCATCGCCTCGGCATGCCTCTTGGCCTCCAAAGGGCGTCGAATCCCTATGGACAACAGGTGCCGGATAATGTCGGCCGCTACTTCCAGGTTGGGGATTTTCAGGTAATATGGCGCCAATCCCGACGGTTCGTCAACCCGGTCCACGGTCAGGTAGCCGCTTTGGAACAATACGGAAATTGGTTCCAATCTCTCGCTAGGATCCATTACGTTAAGGTCACCGGGGCTCACTCCCTCAGCCTGAAAAGACGTGAAGTCAGCGATGCCATCCTTAAGGAGGTCTAACAGAAAATCCGAAAACCCGCCCGTTTGGGCCCAATAATCATCGATACATTTTTTGCGGAAAATATTTAGGATGGACCAGGGATTTAAGACCCGCGTCTTGCCGTCCCAGCTATAGCCATCATAATAGTCTAATATAATTTGTCTTAAGTCTGATACCGTGGATTCCGGTGGCATGGCTCCGTCTGATTTCTTTATTATTATCAGAAAATTTTCCATATGGTCAGTGAACAAAGAATCAAATTCATGGTGCGTAAAACCGCAAATTGCCGCATATTTATCCATAAAGGTCAGATCAATGAGGTTATTTAGAGCGGAAAAAATTGATGTATGGGCGAATTTGGATACCCCGGTAAGGAAAGTAAAACCCCTCAGATGCTCATTGGCTTTGAGAGCGTTATAAAAAAATCTTAGGGTGCTCCTTATGTCATCGGCTAACTCAGGCTTGTCAAGATGAGCTACTATCGGCGTATCATATTCATCGATCAAAACCGCCACTTTTCGACCATATTTGCCGAAAAGCTCATGAAAAAGAGAGTTAAACGCTTCGGACGGGTTGTCGCCAGCCAAAGACAATCCTTCACTTTCGGCTATCAATTTAAGGAGAAGAATTAAGCCGCTTTCTACCCTGTCAACGTTTCTGGCGTCAATACCGTTAAGGTTCAGACGAATGACCGGGTTCGGCGTCCAGTCGTAATCGGAGCCGTCAATCCAAAGTCCCTTAAAAAGTTCCCGGCGGCCTCTCAGGATATTTTCCAGGGTATCGACCAGGAGCGTCTTGCCGAAACG
>JAITKA010000084.1 GCA_031278635.1 Deltaproteobacteria bacterium
AGGTGGTAAAAACCACCTTGGTGATGGTGGAAACTTGCACCGATGGAACGGGCAGGACCCTGAAAAATCTAGCTTTTTCTCCAAAATATTACTCATATTTTATCGCCTCGCCATCGACTTAGGTGGCCTAACAGAATCCAAACGCGCGCTTTCAAAAAGCGGTAGCCGTAGCGTTCATGATTTTAAGCCTGATATCCGCCTCCGCGCCGGTTATGGGGTAACCAGCCAGCGCCAACGCAAGTAAGGAGAGCATTATGTTAAGGAAATTTTGGCAAGACACTGCCGCCGGCCTGGGGATAGCCTTCGCCTTGGCGCTGCCCACTTTAGTGGTTTTGTCCGCAGCCGTCGTCCAAACCACCAGTTTGGTCGGGTTTAACACCAGGCTACACCAAAGCGACGCCGCGGCTAACCTTTTCCTGACCAAGATAGAAAAGGATATGACCGCGCAGGAAAAACAAACGTTACTGAACTCCTGGCTGGAAAGCAACATGGCCCCTACCGAGGCCACCCCGGAATATGCCGTGCAAAACCCCGACGCCGAGGAAAGCCTGTGGTATTCGGCCGTGTCGTATAAGCCCGTAACCTTCGTGGGCGGCATAATGGAAGGCGTGTTCGAGGAATATGAGCCTTTGGAAGAAGTCGCCGTCGAAAGGTTTCGTTATCCCATTGAGGTGGTCGTGGTTTTGGACGCTTCCAGTTCCGCCTTCGGTTTTTCGCCTGTCGCCGCGATAATCCAGGGTATAGAGGATGGCTTTGACAATCTATTCGGCGACGACATAGTATCCGACGATACCAGGGTAAGTATTTTCGCCTACAACCCAAGCGTTACCTTCACGGCCAAACATGCCAGAAACCTGGTTAAACCCTCCTCCAGAAAGTTATATCGGGGCACCACCGAGGCGGAACGCCTGGCCTACGAAAAACGGCTGGGCGTCTTAGCCGAATGGGGCCTGCCCGACGATTTGTTGGCCCCCGGGGCCCCAGGGGTGGACGTCGATTTAATCACCCTGTTAAGGAAGCCTTTGAAACCAGGTTCAAAAAATACGGACAAACAAGGGGACGCGACAGCCTACGATGTCGCGCAATACGCCGAGCACGCGGACGATCCCATTGTGGATTTGGAAGCGGATGGTTTTGAGATGGCCACGGCTGATGGCAGAAATTTCCATCCAGGCCCTTATTATACCGCTAATTATACGCAACAGGTAGGCAAAGGAACCATAACCACCGTACTAATGGTAAACAGGGATCGTTGCATTCTAACTGGATGCCCAAGGGACAGCGATCTGTACAAATACTTGTTGGTGCCAAAAAGTAAAGTCAATGAGACCGTCCGTAACGCTATAAATCCGAACAATACTACCGCAGTAAATAGTTTCATAAACAGTATACCTAACGACGAATTTATCGGGGCCACAGCCATGGCTAACTCCATTATGCCTATCATGGCGGGGTCAAACGATAAAAGGGAATTGTTAAACCATATGAGGTATTACAATAAAAGTTTGACCAGGATGCAAATGGGCACCGCGCTTGACGAGCCCCTGATGTGGGCCAGTAGGTTATTATCCCCGAATTACTCTGACGTTTGGGAAGTAAGCGAGGATTTTCCGGCCAGATACGATTCACCCACGGAAAAAAGACTTATTTTTTACGCCGGCTTTCCCAGCGCGGGCTATACAACCGCCGCTGAAACCGGCATAACCACGGGCCTATGCAATAAAATGATAGCCAATGGCGTTCAAATTTACATGCTCGGGGAATCAGGTGATTTTACCGGTAACGTTGGCGCGGCCTTTAAGGCTTGCACCCAACCGGAGAAATACCCGGACAGGCATTTACAGTATACCGCCACGAACGCCGCGGCCCAATGGACAAAGGCTTTCACGAGACAATATTACGTCCGCCTGGCAAAAAGCAGCTAGGGAGCCCTATCCAGCCCTCACCCACTTTGGCCCGCGAGCCCGGATGGCGCGGACGGGCCTTTTTTGACCTTTTACCGACGTTAGCCTTATCCCGGGTCCGGAATAAGGCTAACGTTAACCAAAAAAATTTTTTACGTTTCCGTTTCAGTACGCGTTCCCGCCAAAAATTTCCCCTTACGCATTCATACCCACATTATCCATACCCCAACCGCCTGGGCCCCCAAGACGGCGCCAGCCGGCCCAGGCGGGTCCGGCTGGTTGGCGCCAGGGGCCGTTCGGGGCTAGCCGGACCGGCCGGGTCGCCCCTCCCTGGCCCTGGCCGGCGGCGCCTTGGCTTTAGGCGCCCGGCCCGGCGGGTGAGTCATTTGACCGTCTTGTCGTGGACGGCCAAGGGGTTATCGGCGGTCACGGCCCTGTCCAGGGTCAGGCGCCTCAGGTAGAGGAAGAGCGGGAGGCCGCAGGAGACGCCCACGGCGACGGTCGCGAGGAGGGGCAGCCAGAGGCCCTTCATCCTGAGCTTGCGGCCCTCGCTGAAGACGAAAAGGAGGGTCACGAGGGAGGCGACTATCATGTTGACGCCGAAGAAGCTGCTGACCGGCGAGGCCCAGAGCTGGGTGGAGAGTTCCTGGAAATTTAGGCCATGGGCCATCAAAAACTGGCCGAGGAAGCTGTAGGGACCGATGGCGCCCACGAAAGCCAAGCACAAGTAAAAGATGGCCATGACGCCTCCATACGGGCCATGCCCGGCCGGGCCTGGCCGGCCGGGGGTATTTACCTAAGGGTGGGTTTCGCCCAGGGGTTTTCGCCCAGGGGTTTCCGGCGGGCGGGGCGCCCCGGCCGTCAGTTCCCGGTCACGGGGGCCCCGGAGGCCCCGGCACCGGCCCTGGCGGTTATGTCGGAGGGGCTTTGGCGGCCCTCGAGGGAGGCGGCGGGCCCGGCGGTCACGGGGGCCTTTTCCTCGGTGGCCACGCCGGCCGCCGGCCGGGCCACGACCTGGCCGTTATCCCTGGCCTCGGCGCTCCCGAAATAGCGCAGGTAGTCGTTGGAGCCGGAATCGAGGACTATGACGCTCCTGTCCTTCATGGTCGATTGGTAGGAGTCGAGCGAGCGCTTGAAGGCGTAGAACTCGGGGTCCTGGCCGTAGGCCTCGGCATAGATGGCCGCGGCCTCGGAGTCGCCCTCGCCAAAGATGATCTGGCTCTGGCGCTCGGCGTTGGCCAGGGTCTCCCTGACGGCCTGGTCGGTCTCGGCCACGATCTTCTGTCCGTCGCGGCGGCCCTCGCTCCTGTACTTGGTGGCCTGCTGCTCCCTCTCGGTCCTCATGCGGTCGTAGACGGCCTTCTGGTTTTCCGGGGGCAGGTCGGCCCGCTTGATGCGGACGTCGACCACGCTCAGGCCGGCTATGGTGTCCTCGGCCAGCTTGCGGTTGCTGGAGTCGGTGACCGTCTCCATGATGGAGCCGCGGTTCTGGGAGATGATGTCGGCCATGACGTGGAGGCCCAGCTCGCGCCTGAGCTCGCCCACGATGATGACCCCCAGGCGCCTCTTGGCCTCCTCGATGACCGAGAAGCTGGTGTCGCCCTTGAACCTCTGGTAGAAGACCAGGGGGTCCTCGACCCTCCAGCGGGCGTAGGCGTCCACGACCATGTTCTTGTTGTCCCTGGTGTAGATCTCGGCCGCGGCCACGTCGTATTCCATGAGGCGCCGGTCTATGGGCACCACCTTCTGGATGATGGGGATCTTGAAATGGAGGCCGGGCCGGCGGACCTCGCCCACGGGCTCGCCGAACTGGAGGACGATGGCCAGCTGGGTCTCGTCGACCGTGAAAAGGCTGCCGTTGGCCAGAAGGACCAGCAGGATGGCCCCGACGAAGTAAAGGGGTAGGTGCTTTCTCATGGTCATTCCCCCTTACCGAAATCGGCCGGCGGAATCGCCCTGGCCGGGCCGTTGAGGCCCAGGAGCGGCAGGAGCGACTGGCCCGAGTGGCCGGTCAGGAGGTACTTCTCCGCCCCGGGCAGGATGTTGTCCATGGTCTCCAGGATGAGCCTCTGACGGGTCACCTCCGGGGCCTTGCGGTACTCGGCGAGGAGGGCCGAGAACCTGGACGAGTCGCCCTTGGCTATGTTGACGCGCTCGGCCTTGTAGGCCTGGGCCTGGGCGATCATGGCGTAGGCCTTGGCCTCGGCCTCGGGCAGCTTGTTGTTCCTGTAGCCCCTGGCCTCGTTTATGAAGCGCTCGCTGTCCTCCCGGGCGGAGGTCACGTCCTTGAAGGCCTGGATGACGTCGTTGGGGACGTGGACGTCCTGGAGCTCCACGTTATTGACCATGAGGCCGGTGCCGTACTTCTGCATCATCGCCTGGAGGGTCTCCCGGGTGTCATCCTGGATGGAGGCCCTCTTGTCGGTCAGGGCCCCGTAGATGGTGTTGCGCCCGATGACCTCGCGCATGGCCGATATGGCCGCGTCCCTTATGGTCTTGTCGGGGTCGTAGATGTGGAAGGCGTAGGCCACGGGGTCATCGACCTTGTACTGCACGACGAACTGTATGTTCACTATGTTCTCGTCGTTGGTCAGCATGGTGGCCTCGTCCAGGCCCCTGTTGGCCCCGGCGCTCCCCCCGACCTCGAACTGCCTGGTCTGGGTGAAGTTGACCTTGGTCACCCTCTCGATGGGCCAGGGCAGGTGATACCGCAGGCCCTCCTCCACGGAGGTGGAGTACTTGCCGAAGCGCTGTATCAGGCCCCTTTCGTAGGGCTCGACGGTAAAAAAGCCGGAAATCAACCATAACCCTATTATTATTGGCAACAATATCCAAAGCGAGGGCATCTTCGTCGGCTTTTTAAACTTTTTGATAAAATCGTCTATCTTGGGTTTTTGCGCGCCGTTGCCGCCTTCCTCGCCCGACTTCCGGGGGGGCGAGGAGCCCTTCTGCCGCTTCTTATGCCATTCTTCCCAGTCCAAAGGCATGGGTAACATCACCTCTTTTAGCTATTGGGCGCGGCAAAGCCGTGACCCGTGGTCGCGCCGGGGCCAGGCCGCGGGGAAAACCCCCGGCCCTTGGGCGCCGTCACGATATTCAATCTAATATAACCTATATATTAATAGGTTTCCAGAAGTATTTAACCGGCCCCGGGCCGCCTCGGCCGACGGGCCCCCCGCAAATGGCCCCGTCAGCCGAAATACGCCTCCCAGTTCCGCTCCAGCCTCTTGGCTATGTGGTAGGCCAGAAGGGGCGGCACGGCGTTGCCGATAAGCTTGTAGGCCGCGCTGGCCGAGAGGTTCCCGGCCGGGGACTCGAAAACGAAGCCGTAGTCGTCGGGGAAGGTCTGGAGCCTCGCGCACTCCCTGACCGTCAGGCGCCTCTCGGGAAGGCCCCTTCCCAGCTCCCCCAGATGGCGGCCGCCGTGGGCCTGGCTGAGCCGCCTGTACTCGATGTTCCCGTGGTGCTCGCTCCTGATGGTCGGGGCGATCCTTGAAAGGTCGATCTCGGTCTGGCCCTGGGAGCCGTTGTCCAGGTACCTGGCCCTGGAATGCTTCCGCTGCGCGGGGTCGGCCGCCTGGCCGGGCTCCGGGAGGTCGAGCAAAACGGTGCCGGAGGGCACGAAATCGCGGACGCCGTTGCCCCTTTGGCCCCAAAGGGACGGCCTTGTCCGGTCACCGTGGGTCACGGGGGGGTAAGGGTCATATTCGTGGGGGATCACGTCCATCGAGAGCGCGGCCAGGGCCTCCGGCCTTAGGGCTTTTTTGGAGAACCCCATGAATATTACCCTCTCCCGGCTCTGGGGGACGCCATAGTTGGCGCTCAGGAGTACCCTGGGGCTGACCATCAGGTAACCGTCGTCGTTGGATTTGGCGAAATCGCTGACTATTATGTCCTTGGCCCGGGAGAGGGAGACCAGACCCTTGACGTTCTCGGCCACGAAAACCTTGGGCCCCACGGCCTCTATGGCCTTTTTCATCCAAAGGTACAGGCTCCCCCGCCCCTCCTCGCTTTGGTCCCTCCTTGGCTCGCCCCTGTGGTTTTTGCCCGACGAAAAACCCTGGCGCTTCCCGGCCACGCTGAAGTCCTGGCAGGGGAAGCCGCCGGTCAAAACGTCGACGCCCCGGGGCAACCCGTGGCCATTCAGCCCGTGCCCGTTCATTATGTCGACTATGCTTTCCGTCCTGTATATCGAGCCGGGGTAGCCGCGCCTCGCGAAATAATTGACCCAGGCGAGTTTGGCCCGCTCGTTTATGTCGTTGGCGAAGACGATCTCGTAGTCGTTCTCCCGTAGCCTCACCCGATCGGCCGATATTTCCCCCGCCACCCAGTCGGCGTGCCCCCCCGTGCCGAGGCAGGCCCCGAACACGGGGAAACCCCCCTCGAAGCCAAGGTCCATCCCCCCGCAGCCCGAGAACAAGGACATCACCCTTTTAGCCATGATCGCCAAAATATCCCCCCCGCCCTTGGCGGCACCGGGAAAAACGATCCCGGGGCCGCCGCGGGCGGCAGGTAAAGCTCAAGGCTTTTGACGGCAAAATTTGCCCGTCCCTTGACCTTCGGTTGAAAAAGCCCCTAAAGAAGGGCTTTTATTTTTGTCAAAATTTGGCCTAAAACTTGCGACAACCCTAGGCCAGGGGCACCCTTGGTCCCCTTTTCGACCACCAGCTTCCAGTGAGGACTTTGTTATGACCATGATTATAAAGAAAGACTGGCTGACCATCGGCGAGGTTTCCGACCTGACCGGGGTTCCGATCCATACCCTGCGTTATTGGGAAAGTGAGTTCAGCGGCTATTTCAGTCCCCTCCGGACCTCCGGGCGCCAGCGCAGGTACAACGAGGAGGCCGTCGACAGGGTCCTCACGATCAAGTCCCTTCTCAAGGAGGAGAAATACTCCATCGCCGGGGCCAAGCAGGTCCTGGACCGCCAGCTCAATCCCGGGACGGGCGCCATCATCGGGGCCTTCGGCACCATGATGGAAAACGGCGCCCCCGCCCCCGCCACCGCCGAGCTCTTCCCCGCCACGCGGGAAGCCAACTGAAAAAACCCCCCTTCCCCGGCCCGCCAGGGCCGGGGAACCTCGTCCCGCAAAAACCCTGCCAGGGTCCCCTGGCCCGGGTCAATCACGCCATAACTCCATCTAATAACAGTAAAAAGCGCCATATTTTTGTCGCCCGGCGATAAAATTTTGTCAAAAATTTAATATCGCTGGATATTTAGGCGATTTTTCCCGCGATTGTGGAAATTTAGCTCAAAAACAAAAACATTGATTGAGATATATTTATATAATAAAATAGTAAATATAGAAAATTAACGGATAATTGAAAATACAACTATCTTAAAATAATAAAGCAACCGACTGGATATATTTACTGGGCCATTCAAAGTCGTTTAACTTTCCGGCATTTCAAAACTTTGACCTTTCCTAGCGTGGCTTGTTTATTTATAAACCGGGAAGATTATTTCATGGGCCCAGCCTAAATGGCTCATACTGACCTTTGTCGAGTATTGAAAAAGAATATGACAAAAAAAGGCACACCCTGAGTTGGTCTTTTTTATTTTGAGGGGAAAATTTCCATTGCTTTTTAAAGACATTTGGTGTTATATATCTAACGTAAGGCTTTTGGAAGATTTAACCGCATCTGGTCCGGACTATTTCATTCGCTCAAAGACATTGGCCCAAAGCTAGTAAAAGGAGCGCTCCAGCTAAAGACTAATGGACCGCTTGTTTCGGTCCCTTAGGCTTTTAGACCAGCCCCCTCCAACCCTGGGGTTGGGGGGCCGGCAGGGCCGAACGGCCGCGCGGCCCGGCGGGACACGCGAAAAGACTTATGACCGTACATCCATTGGCCACCCTTGATTTGCCAATGAATTTTTTTTGAAGCTATCCTCCCGATCCCAAAAAACCACGGCCAGGTCGCCCTGGGGCTCGCCAAGGCTGACCGGCGAAACATCTCAGGCGAGGGCTGGGATTTTACCAAAAAGGGCGTGCAATCGTGACCATGTTCCAATTCATAAACCTAGAGACATACCGGGAGCAGAGGCTCATCAGCCGGGCCGAAATGGCCCGCAAGACCGGCCTCTCGCCACTGACGATCAACAAGCTGGAAGGCGGGCGTTCCTGCCGCCCGGACACGGCCAAAAAGATCCTGGAGAGCCTGGACATCATCCTGAACGGCAGCAACTTCTCCTACGACGAGAAGAAGAACGACACCGTGGTCTACACCAGCCCGGCGGTCCGTCCCAACAGCGCCCTGCTGATACTGAAAAGGGTCCCGGACGACGAGCTGCCGCCTAAGGCGGCCCCCGCCCCGGCCCCCAAGGCCCCGCCGGCCAAGAAGCCCGTGCCCCCCAAGGCGGCCCCCAAGGCCACCAAGGCCACCAAGGCCACGCCGGCCAAGAAGCCCGAGGCGCCCAAAAAGCCCGCGCCCAAGGCCAAAGCCAAGCGCTAAGGGCCCCCGGCCACCAACGCCTACCCATCCCCGCGCCCGCCCCCGGGGCGCCCGGATGGGTCATTTTGTCCTGGGGCTAGCCCCCGGCCGGGACGGCCGGTCGTCCCGGGGGTCGGTCGCCCCACAGGAGGGGGTCCCAGCGGTCGGGCCCCAGGGCCGACCTGGGCGGCAGGGTCAGGAAGAGCGAGGGGTCATCGTGGGGCCCGGTCAGGAGCCGGGCCAGCCAGCCGAGGTCGGCGGGCAGGGCCTCGACGGCCATGCCCATCTTGTCGGCCAAGGGCCTGACCATCGACTCGGCCTCGGCCAGGGCGTAGCAGCCGGTCCGGACCAGGGCGAAGCGCCGGTAATTTTTGAGCATGACCCTGTTTATCCTGTCGGCCCGCCCCCGGCCGAAGCGGGCGACCGTCCGGTCGTAGGAGCGGATCACGTTGTTCTCGTGGCGCATCCAGCCCGCGGTCAGGAAATACGTGGCGGGCCGGGAGGCCTCGCGCCGGGCCGCCATGGAGCCCAGGAGCAGGGAGACGCAGTCGTCGGCGAGGGGCAGGACGGTCTCGTAGCCCCCGGTCGTGAGGCCCGAGACCCCGCCCCCGCAGAAGCCCAGCGAGAGCAAGAGCCTACCGCAGCGCCCGTCGGCCGCGTCCAGGACCTCCTGGATCCTGGCCCTCAGCCTGTCGGGGTTATCGTGGAGCCCGCCCTCGAGCCAGATCACGGGGTAGCTCAGGGAATTTTCCCCGAGGACCCCCAGGATCTCGTCCTGGATCGTCTCGCAGGCCACCAGGATGGTTTCCATGGCCAAACCTTGCGCCGATGCCCCCATCCGCGAAGGGGGCGTTTAAGGGGTGTTCCGCGGCGGGCCCTGGCCCGCCGCGGCCTTATCTTCCGTCCATGGTCGGATTATAGCCCAAAAACGCCCGGGAGAAAACGCCGCCCGCCCCCCGAAAAGCCCCGGGCTTTTGCCGCCCTGGCTTTTTTTTCGCCCGGGGGCGAAAAAAAACGTGGCAATGGCGCGCCCGGTGGTTGTAAAATCGCCTTACGCCCGCCCCAGGGCGAGAGGGAGGACGCCGATTCGGGCCATGCTTACCGTTGACGTGCCGGGCCGGGGGACGCTCGGCCTTGAATACCTGGTCCTGGACTACAACGGGACCCTGTCCCTTGACGGGCGCCTTTTGCCGGGCGTGGCCGGGGCCCTGGCGGGCCTCTCCGCGGCCCTGAGAATCCACGTCCTGACCGCCGACACCTTCGGCCTCGCGGCCGAGGGCCTCTCCGGCCTCCCGGTCGGCCTCACGGTCATGCCGCCCGGTAACCAGGCGGCGGGCAAGCTGGCCTTCGTGACCGCCCTGGGGCCGTCCGCCGTCTGCGCCATCGGGAACGGCCTGAACGACGCCCCGATGCTCTCGGCCGCGGCCCTGGGCGTGGCCGTGATCGGCCCCGAGGGGGCCGGCCAAAAGACCCTGATGGCGGCCGACGTCGTCTGCCCGGACATATCGTCGGCCCTCTCGCTGCTATCGAACCCCCTGAGGCTTGTAGCCACGCTCAGGGATTGACTTCCCCTCGCCCGGGATCGCCTAACCCACGACGGATGGAATTTCGCCATGAATAAACCGCTAGCCTTTCTCCTCTCCTCCCTACTCGCCCTCCTGGCCGCGGGCTGCGCCATGCCCAAGCAGGCCAACGACATCGTCCTGGCCCCGATCCCGGACGGTTGGCGGGCCCTGGTCCTGACGGCCCTGGCCCCCAGGGCCACGGAGGATCTGGTCACCTACGACCCCGGCCAGGTCGCCTTCCAGGACGAGCCCAGGCCCTGCGTCTTCTCGCCCACCGAGAAGGCCGAGGGGGACGGGCTCCTGAAGGGCCACTGCGGCACCCTGACCGTCGTCCCCAAGGGCCGGACCAGGCTCCCCCCGGCCAATTACATGTACATCGTCCAGGAGTCCGGGGAGATAGCCTTTATCCGCCAAGACTAAGCCAGGCCCCGAAAAAAAAACTTGACAAGGCCCCCCCGTTGGGGTTAAATTAATTTATAAATTAATTATTACGGAGCGCCCCGATTACCCCTCCTGGGTGTCCCGCGCCCCCGAATTAATTCAGGAATTAATTGCCCTTAGGGGCCCGTGCCCGCTTTTCCCGGGGGGCCTTCCCACGGGCCGCCCCGACCGACGCGGGGTAAGCCCATGACCAAGCGGGCCAACGACATCGTCCTGGCCCCGATCCCGGACGGCTGGCGGGCCCTTGCCCTGACGGCCCTGGCCCCCAGGGCCGGGCCAGGCTCCCCCCGGCCAATCGCGCGTACATCGTCCAGGAGTCCGGGGAGATGGCCTTTATCCGCCAAGACTAAGCCAGGCCCCGAAAAAAAGCCTTGACAAGGCCCCACCCTTGGGGTTAAATTAATTTATAAATTAATTATCACGGCGCGCCTCGATTACCCCTCCTGGGTGTCCCGCGCCCCCGAATTAATTTAAGAATTAATTGCCCTTAGGGGCTCGTGTCCGCTTTTCCCGGGGGGCCTTCCCACAGGCCGCCCCGACCGACGCGGGGTAAGCCTATGACCAACCCAGGGCCGAAACCGAAACCCACACCCAGACCCAAGGGGGCGGGAAAACACAAAACACACGCGGCCGCGCCCGCGCCGCGCAGGCCGGCCGGCCGGATGCCCCTGGGCGACAGGGTCGACACCAAGGAGCTCCTGTGCCAGGAGGCCATCTGGGTCATCGCCGAGAGGGGCGTCCAAGGGACCACCATCAAGGAGATAGCCAGGAGGGCCAACCTGACCCCGGCCATGGTCCACTACCACTTCAAGGACAAGGCCAACCTCATCCAGCATACCCTCCGGCACCACCTCAAGCCCATCTCGGACTCGGTCTGGGAGGCGGCGGATCTGGACATAGGCCCCCTGGAGATGCTAAGGGAGTTCCACGGGCGCCTGACCAAGGTCTTCACCACCATTCCCTGGTACCGCTCCTTTTGGAGCAGGGAGCTGGCCGGGATCTTCGGGAACATGAGAACCTTCATGGCCTCGTTCATCGGCAAGAGGAGGCTCACGGCCTTCAGGGAAAAGATCGAGCTCGGCCAGAGGCAGGGCCTGATCAACCCCTTCATAAGCCCCGAGCTGGTCTTCCCGACCCTCCTCGCCGTCATCTACCTCCCGAGGCTCGGCCACGATACCTATACGGGCGTCTGGGGCACGCGACTGGACGAGGAGACAATCAACCGCCACGTCTGGGCGACCATCGTGGACGGTTTCAGCGCCAAGGACGCCGGGAGGCTGAAATGAGGGCGCTCCCATTAACCGGCCCCGGCCCATGGCCCCGGCCGATAACGACCACGGGGAATCCCTGATGCCCAACGACGAAAAGGGGGGCCCGGCCGGCCTCGCGGCCGACCCCGGCAAACCGAAACCAGGCAAACCCAACCACGGCGGCGGGGGAAAGGCCGTGGGCAGGGCCCTCGCCATCTTCCTGGCCCTGGGCCTGGCCTGGCTGGCCTACTGGTTCTTTTTCATGCGGCCCTACGTCACGACCGACGACGCCTACGTGACCGGGAACCAGATCCGCCTGAGCCCCAGGACCTCGGGCACGGTGGCCGAGATCCTCTTCGATAACACCGACTCGGTCTCGGCCGGGGACGTCGTGGTCAGGCTCGATCCCACCGACGCCGCCATAGCCCTCGGGAAGGCCCGGGAGAGCCTCGCCCAGGCCGTGAGGCAACTGGCCAGCCAAAAGGCCGAGCGGGAGCGCCTGGCCGTCCTGGTGACCGCCAGGGAGGGCGATCTGGCCCTCATCGAGGGCGAGTACAAAAGGCGGCTCAACCTCAGGACCGGCTCGTCGGTCACCGCCGAGGAGCTTGAGCGCTACCGGCAGCAGTCGGCCATCGCCCAGGCCAACCTGGACGCCGCCCGCCACGAGCTCGCGGCCAAGGAACTCCTGGTGGGCCAGTCGCCCGTCCTGGAACACCCCCAGGTGAGCCTGGCCGCCCACCAGCTCCGGGAGGCCTGGCTGGCCCTGGGCCGCTGCCGGATAAAAAGCCCCGCCTCCGGGAGCGTGGCCCGCCGGACCGTCCAGGTGGGCTCCCACGTGACCCCGGCCACCAACCTCATGGCCATAGTGCCCCTGGGGGACGTCTGGGTGGAGGCCAACTTCAAGGAGAGCCAGCTGGGCAAGATAAGGCCCGGCCACGGGGCCACCGTGACCGCCGACATGTACGGGGGCTCGGTCGCCTACCGGGGCACGGTCCAGGGCCTCTCGGCCGGGACCGGCGGCGTCTTCTCCCTCCTGCCGGCCGAGAACGCGACCGGCAACTGGATCAAGGTCGTCCAGAGGGTGCCGGTCAGGATCCTCCTGGACAGGGAGGACCTCGCCAAAAACCCCCTCCTCCTGGGCCTGTCCCTTAGGGTCGAGGTCAACGTCTCCGAGCCCCCGGGGCCCGCCCCCGCCGACCCCGCCCTCGCCTCCATGAGCTCCCGCGGGACCGACGACGAGGGCCTGGGCGAGCTCGAGCGCCTGATCGACGCCATCGTGGCCGAGAACCTCGGGCACCGGCCCGCCCCCACGGAAAACCGCCCGGCCGAGACCCCGGCCGCCGGGGCCAACACGCCATGAACCTGCCCATCCCCAACGAGCGCCCGCCCCTGGCGGGCATCAAGCTCATAATCCTGACCGTGGCCGTGGCCATGGCCACGTTCATGCAGGTCATCGACGCGACGATCGCCAACGTCGCCGTCCCCACCATAGCCGGGAACCTCGGGGCCTCCTACTCCCAGGGCACCTGGGTCATAACCACCTACGGGGTGGCCAACGCCATAGCCCTCCCCCTCTCGGGGAGGCTGGGCCAGAGGTTCGGGGAGGTCAGGCTCTTTAACCTCTCGGCGGCCCTCTTCGCCCTCACCTCCCTCGCCTGCGGGCTGGCCACCAACCTGAACTTCCTGATCGTCTGCCGGGTCCTCCAGGGGGCCCTGGGCGCCCCCATCATGCCCCTGGCCCAGACCCTGCTAATGAACAACTACCCCAGGCGCCTCCAGATGTTGGCCATAGGCCTGTGGGCGACCACCGTCTCGGTGGCCCCGGTCATCGGCCCCATCATGGGCGGCTACATCAGCGACAACTACCACTGGGGCTGGATCTTCCTGATCAACGTCCCCATCGGCGCCGTGGTGGTCATCCTCTCCCACCTGGTCCTCTCCGACAGGGAAACCAAACTCTCAAGGCCCCGCTGGAGCGCCATAAGCTTCTCGCTCCTGGTCCTCGGGGTGGGCTCCCTCCAGCTCTTCCTCGACCGGGGCCGGGAGCTCGACTGGTTCAACTCCCCCCAGATAGTCACCCTGGCCGTCCTGGCCGTGGTCGGGATAACGCTCCTGCTCATCTGGGAATCGAGAAACCCCGAGCCGCTCCTGGACCTGAGCGTCTTCAGGTCCCGCAATTTCTCCGTGGGCCTGGGCCTGATCGGCCTGGGCATGATGCTCTACCTGGGCATGGTCGTCCTGCTGCCGCTCATGCTCCAGAGGAATTTCGGCTTCACGGCCACCTGGGCCGGCATAGCCACGTCCCCGGTGGGCCTCCTGCCGATCCTGGCCGGGCCCATCATCGGCCGCTTCGGGAGCAAGTTCGACCAGCGCTATCTCATCTCCTTCGGCTTCGCCGTCTTCCTGCTCCTGAGCCTCTACAGGTCCAATTTCGCGCCCCAGGCCGACCTGTGGTTCGTGTTCGGCCCCCAGATCGTCCTGGGCGCGGGCATAGCCTGCTTCTTCGTCCCCATAACCTCCCTGAGCTTCATCGGCATGGCGCCAGACAAGGTCGCCAGCGCCGCGGGCCTCTTTAACTGCGTCCGGACCCTGTTCGGGGCCATAGGGGCCTCGGCGGTGACCACCATCTGGGAGAGGCGCGAGGCCCTCCACCACGCCCGCCTGGCCGGCCACATCGACCCCTTCAACCCCCAGGCCCTGGAGACCCTCAATACCCTGACCAACCTCGGCATGTCCCAGGAACAGGCCGCGGGCTTCGTCGCCCGCCAGATAACCAACCAGGGCTTCATCCTCGCCGGGGCCGAGTTCTTCAAGCTCTGCGCCATCTGCTACGCCTTCATGATCGCCCTCACCTGGCTGGCCAAACCCTTCAGGGCCGCGTCCATCCTCGGCAAGGACTAGCCCCCGCCGGGAAAAACCCCGCCCGGAAGGCCGGGCTTTTTTCGTTGCCTGGCGGGCCGATTCTGGCTATAATCTAACCCGCGACCCAAGCCAATCCCGGCCAGGCCCGGCCCGGCCCGGGTTTGCCTGGTTATTTTTTTACCCCTCGCCATGAACGTTACCCCGGATACCACCTTCGCCATGACAAACAAGACAGGGCCCAAGCTGACCGTCATCGGGGCCGAGCCCCACGACGGCCCCAGGCCGCAAGGCAGCCCCCTATTCCTCGAATCCATCTCGGCGGGCTTCCCCTCCCCCGCGGACGACTACGTCACGGATTTCCTCGACCTCCAGCGCCTGGTGGTCAAAAACCCGGCGGCCACTTTCTTCCTGCGCGTGAGCGGCGACTCGATGGGCGGGGCCGGCATAAACGACGGCGACCTCCTGGTGGTCGACCGCTCCAAGCCGACCTCCAAGGACAGCGTGGTCATCGCCTCCCTGGACGGGGAGCTCACGGTCAAAAGGCTCAGGAAAAGGAACGGGCGGATCTTCCTGGCCCCGGAGAACCCCGACTACGCCGAGCTCGACATAACCGACAGGGAGGACACCATGGTCTGGGGCGTGGCCACCTACGTGGTCCATAAACTCTGACCGGCCAGGCGGCCCGGCCCGCCTGGCCGGCCCCCACCAAACCTTCCCGGGCCCCCTCCCCCGGGCCCCCCCGGTGCCAGCCATGTCCATCCTCGACCACACGTTCATCCACATCCACGGCTTCAAGGCGGCCCAAAGGGAACGCGAACTCTGGGCCCAGGGCGTCATGACCCACGACGATCTCCTGGGCGCCGGGCCCTTCCCCGCGGCCAAAAACCTGCCCGCCTGGGTAACCGAGACCAAAAGGGCCATAGCCAAAAAGGATCACGATTTCTTCGCGACCCACCTCCCCGAGGACCAACACTACCGCGTGGCCATGGCCTACCCCTCGGACACGGCCTTCGTGGACATCGAGACCACGGGCCTCTCCCGCCACGCCGACGACATCACCGTCATCGGCTGGTCGCTCGCCGGTAAATTCAAGGCCATCGTCCACGGCCGCGACGACCCCGGCGAGTTTACGAGGGATCTGGCCTCCTCCAGGGCCATGGTCACCTTCAACGGCAAGTCCTTTGACGTGCCCTTCCTCTCCAAGGCCTTCCGGGCCCTGCACTTCCCCAAGGCCCACGTCGATCTCCGCTACCTCTGCAAAAACGTCGGCCTGGTCGGCGGCCAGAAGTCCATCGAGGCCCAGCTCGGCCTGAGCCGCCAGGAGGGCAAGGGCGACGGCTACATGGCCGTCCAACTCTGGCACGAGTACCGAAACCGCCGCCTGACCCGCTCCCGCCGAATCGAGGCCCTGAAAGCCCTGATACTCTATAACTTCGCCGACGTCAACGCCATGAAACTCATCTTCGACGCCTGCCTCGACAAACTCTCCGCCTCCGGCCACCTCCCGGCCCGCTACCCCAACCACTTCGGGCCCCTGGCCGGCCGGCCGGATTTCCGCGAGGCCTTCCCCTGCCCGCTCGAGCCCTTTTAGCGGGCCCTTTGGGGGCTGGGGGTAGGCCCCGCGCGGCCGGGCCAGGCCCGGCCATGCGGGCCTACCATGAAGTCACGCGGGGCGGCCGGGCCGAGGCTTTCGGCGGCGCGCGACGTGGATGGTTTTTCCCCAACGCTTTGCCGTTTCCCACTGGCTTGCGGATTTTGTGGCCCCGAATACCGCAGGCCATCCTTCGTTTTCCCCTTTCCCGTCAAGATAACCGGCTTGGCGAACCCAAATGGGCATATCTTAACCCCCTCGCCGCGTCATGACTCAAGCTGCAAAAACCTATGGATCCTGGCCACCGCCCCCTTGGTGGCCGGGTTGGCGTAGAACATCCTGGCCCTGAGGAGCTTTCCCCTAAACACGCAGTGGGCCTCGCCCTCGAGGTGGGAGGTCAGGTCCTCGAAATCCGTCTTGGCCGTTACCTGCACGGCCGCCCCCATGTTGTCCCGCCAATCCCCGCCCAGGACGCTGTCGGGCTTAAGCTCGTAGCCCGTGGTCCGCATGACCGGGGCCTCGCCGGTCAGGGCCTTGAGGAGCCCGTAGGTCCTTTCCGGGTCATCGGTCTTCATGAAGATCTTCATGGTGGTGTTGGCGGCGATCTGCTGGGCCCCCTTGCGGTCGGCCTCGATAAGGCCGGCGTAATCCTGGCTGGCCACGACGGTCGCGAGTCCCAGGCCCCTGCCCTGGGTCAGGAGCATCTCGAAGCCGGGGGTGACTATGGCCGCGTACTCGTCGACCACGCTCAGGAAGGGCCCCGTGCCCTTGAAGTGGATGGGAAGCGAGCCCAGGACGTCCCGCTCGTGGCCCTCCACGGAGGCCCCCAGGCCCACGGAGGCCGCGGTCCTGACCGCCGAGAGGGTGACCTTCCCCAGGGAGGCCAGCTCCGCCGGGCTCTTTTCCATCGAGGGCAAGAGGGTCACCAGCACCCGGCGGTTCAGGACGACGTCCCTGAAGTCAACCTCCCCCAGCTCGGCCTTGTAGATGTGCCCGTAGGTGTCGGTGAGGCTCGAGAGGGCCCGGCCGAAGTAACTCTGGGCGTAGCCGTACTGCTCGAAAAAGGTCGGCTGGCTCCCCAGATCCTTGCCCTCGACCCAGTTGCAGTTGCTCAGGGCGGCCCTCAGCGAGGCCCTGGCCGCCTCGCCCAGGGAAGGGTGGTAATAAAGCCTGACGCAGGCCTCGGCGGCCAGATGCTCCCTGATGCTCGAGACCGACAGGCGCTCCACGCCCTGATCCCTCAAATCGACCAGGGCGTACATCAGGGCCGAGATCAGGGCCAGGGCCTTGTCGGCGAAAACGCCGTTGCCGTCCTGGGTCGGCGGCATGAGCGAGCCCAGAAGCTGCGTGAGGGCGTCGGCGGAGCCAAGGGAGAAGGGGTTGTTGGTGTTGGTGAGGCGCCCCGAGACCCGGCCGTTGTCGGTCACGTAGTTCAGGACCCTGAAATCGTCGTCGCGGCCAAGGAAACGGGCCAGCTGCCAGATTTGCATGGGCAGTTCCGAGGACGATTTCGGGTCGATGTAAAAGAGCCCCGAGCCCATGGCCAAGGCGTTATAGGCCATGGAGACCAAGGCCTGGGTCTTCCCGCTGCCCGTGGTCCCCAGGACCAGGCTGTGGGTCAGCATGTCCCTTTGGTCGAGCCACATCTCCTTGCCCGTCTCGGCCTCGTTGCCCAAAAACAGGATGCCCGAGGCCATGTCGTGGCTTTTCCTCCCGGGCCTGGGCGACCCGGGGTCCCTCACCCCCGATACCCTCGGCAGCCTAAGCGGCAAGCCCTGCCCCGCCGTTTTGTGGCAATAGCCCCCGAAGGCGGCCAATGACACCAAAAACAGCCCCAGGCTAAACCTCGGCTCGTTTATGGTCATGACCAGGCAAACCCACATGATGGCCATGACCGAGGAGCGGTCGCCCAGAAAGGAAAAAACCCTCTCCCACGGCGAGCGCACGTCCCGCTGGAGCCAGCGCCTGTCCAGGCCCTCGCCCGGCTTTAAGCCTTGTATCTTCTGGCCCTCGGCCATCTTTCCCTCCCCGGCGGGGATGATCCCCCGCCTTTCCCGGCCCCGAACGGGGGCTTTTGGCCCCCGCCAATCCCGCCGGATAACCGGATTTTTTATCAAGCCCCCCAAACTTTTGCCGTCTTGAATCTTGCCAAATCGACCCAACCGTGTAATACTCACCCCATGTGGCTTTGATCCCGAATCCTGCCGGCTGTCGATTCCCCGTTTTCCGCGGGCGGTTTCATCCCAGGCACGCCGGCGCCAAAGCCATGGTTGCCTTGAAGCCGCATAAGGGGCGCGACAATGGCCTTAAAGGAATTTGCCCTGGGGGGCGAGTCTTTCCGCGAGATAATAATCAAAAAACTTTTCTATGCCGACAAAACCAGGTACGTCCATAAACTGATAAATTCGACGGGGAAACACCATTTCCTGGCAAGGCCCCGCGGCTTTGGCAAAACCCTCCTGATCACCACCCTGGAAGAGCTCTTCGCCGGAAACCGCAACCGTTTCGAAGGCCTTTGGATCGGCGGCTCCGGTTACGATTTTCCAAGAATCCCGGTCATCTCCCTAAGTTTCCTGGGTACCTCCCCGATAAGCCCGCGGGATCTTTCGGCGAACATCCTCGACGGGCTTAAACGAATCGCCGCCCAGTACAATCTAAGGGTAAAGGCCAAAACGCCGGACGCCTATTTTGGCGGCCTTGTCACGTCCCTTTCCAACTCATTCAAGTCCGAGGTCGCGGTCCTCGTCGATGACTATGACTCCCCGGTCACCCTGGCCATGGGCGACGCGAACGTGGCCGAGGCCAACGCCTTGATTATCCGCGATTTTTTGGGGGCGCTCAATAATCCGGCGGTCTCCCCCCGCGTTCGCTTCTCCCTCGTCACCGGGATAACCAGGCACGGCTTGGTTCCGGGGGAGTCTGGCCCAACCCACCTCAATGACGTCTCGCTTACCCCCGACCACGCGGGTATCTGCGGCTTTACCCTGGGGGAATTCGACTCCCTTTTCGCGGACCGTATGGAGGGCGCCCTCGCCGCGCTCAAAGCGGGCGGCCTGATGCGGAAATCGGCCAGCCTGGCCAATTTGAGGGCCGAAATCATCCGCTGGTATGGCGGTTACGATTGGGATTCCCACGGCCCCCAAAACCAGGACGGGGTACTCAATCCCTATTCGACGCTCAATTTCTTTAAGCACATGCGCTTCGATAACCATTGGGGTACGATCGGTCACCTAAGCCACCTAACCTCCTGGATAAAGGCCAATCCCGATGACTTCACGGAGCCGCAACTCGACCCGTATGACATGGCGGAAATAAGGGAGCCGGAACTGGCGTATTTCCAAGCCGCGCCGGCCCTCTTCCACTCCGGCTACCTGACCTTGGATAAAATAACCTATCCTCCCGGCCATGACCCCGCCGATGGGGTCGACGAAGCGTCCTATTCCCTCGGGTTCCCCAATCACGAGGCCTCCTCTTCCTGCCGCGGGGAGTGTTTTGGCGTTATTTTTGGCGGCGGTTTGGTAGGCGATCTTGGGACGAAGGCCGCCGAGCTCAAAAGCGCCCTCCGTTCCAAAGACGCCAAGAGGGTCGGCGAGATATTCACGGGCTACCTTAGTCCCATCGGCTCCCGCCAAGGGGCCGACGAAAAAACCTTTCGCGCCTGTATCCAAATAATCCTCTCGGGCATGGGCTATGACGTCCTGCCAGGGAAGGCCGGCGCCGGTAAGGGTTCGGCCCTTCGCTTCGCGTCGCCCGACGGGTCACATCTCGACATCGGGCTCAGGTTCCTCCCTGACGTCAAACAATTAAGCGCCGACGAGGTTGACGCCACCCTGGCCGTCTTGGCCTGGGACATGATCCCAAGCGAGGTCGTGTACAAGTACCTGGCCGCCTTTGCCAGGGAAATGGTTAAACCGGACACATTCAAACCGGGCGCGAGCCGGCCAAAGGCGGCCGTCAGGGGCAAGAGGTTGGCCCATACCGGTCCGGCCCCCCCGCCGCCGGACAAAAGAAACAAGATCATGGCCGCCGTGGCCAAGGATAACCTTTGCCTCGATGTCGTGATGATAACCGTGAGGGTCCCTTACGAAAGGTTCGCCATGGATGTTCGCCGGCGAGCCTTAAAGGACATAAAAGCCAGGGGCTACGCCGGCATATACGAAAAAAGGCCCAAAAAATTTACCTCCCTGGCTCTCGTGGTTTACGATGGCGGGAGCCAAGTCATGGCCTCGTTCGTTTAAAACCCCCATCGGGCCGCGAAAGGAACCCTTTTCGCGGCCCGATGGCGGGCCGGCCTATATGCCGCATTCCACGAAGGATACCGCCTCGGGTCCCAGGAAGGAACGGGTCACCCCTTTCACGGTGAGATCGTAGACGTTGCCCCTGGCCCGGTACTCGGCCTCGTCGGTTTTGAGGAACGATATCGTGGCCGCGATCTTCCCGTCGCCGTCGGTCTTGGCCAAACCCGACGGGCTGAGGCCAAAACCATCGACGTAAACGTCCGCGTTGGGCAAGACCCGCCCGCGGTAGCTGGCGAAGAGGGTCACGTTGAACGTCTGGCAGGATTTCAGGTACGGCCCGTTTTCCGGGGGCAAATGCGGGAACTGCCAGGACACGTCAGGCTCGACCGAAAAGCCCAGCCCAAGCCCCCCGCTGACCAAGGTCACCCCCAGATCCACCTTCCCGGCCGGGCTCCCGGCCACCGTGCCCCTGACCTCGATGGGGCCGTCAATCGTGGCGGCGGTCAGGTTCGGGACGGTAACCTCCCCCGCCCCGTCGGTCACCCCCGAGGCGGCGAGGTTTTCCAGCAGCCCGGCGTCGGCGGCCAGGCCCACGGGAATCCCCGCCGGCAAGGCCACGCCCTTATAGCTGAAACCAAAGGCCGTCCCGGTGGGGACGAAGGCCTCCAGCGACCCAGGCCTCGCCGACAGCCCGAACGAGCCCCCGTCGGCGTAGACCCCGAACCGAACCTCGTTGGAGGACAGGCCCCCTAACGTCGCCGACACGCCCACCGGCCCCGCCAGGACCCTGGCCGTCAAACCCGTAGCCACGAACTCGCCCCCCGGTCCCAACACCGCCGTTTTCGGCAGCCCGGCCAACCCGCCCGCGTCGAAGTCAAACCCCACCGTGGTCCCCGCCGGTAGCGCCGAGCCCATGAAGCTGACCGTGAACAGAACCTCCGTCGGCGCCAAAAACTCCAGCGAGCCCCTCGATGCCGTCAGGCTCAGGTTGCCGCCCCCCAAACTCACCCCGAAACCCACCTCGTTGGAGGTAAGGCCAAAAACCCCGACCTCGACCCCGATGGGCCCCGACACGACCAAGGCCCGAAGGGCCGGGGCGTTAAACGTCCCGCCCGCCCCAAGGACGACCGATGGGGGCATCCCCGAGAGTTCCCCGGCAAAGAACATGACGCTGACCTGGGTCCCCGCCGGTAGCGGCTGGCCAAGGTATTTGACCGTGAAGTCAACCGAGACAGGGCTTAGGTACGGGATCGTCGCCCGCGAGGCCGACAGGCTAAGACCTGCCTGGTCCAGGGTAACCCCGAACCCTACGTCGTTTGAGCTGAGCCCCAATGCCCCGACAGAGACATTGATTGGGCCGGTTATTACCAAGGATTTCACCTCCGAGGCGTTAAACACACCGCCATTACCCAAAACCACCGTCGCGGGCAAGCCGGCAATCTCCCCCGCCTCAAACGTTACGCTGACCTGGGTCCCCGCCAGGAGCGGCTGGCCTAAATACTTGACCGTGAAGTCAACCGAGACCGGGTTTAAATACTCCAATGTCCCGCGGGAGGCCGATAAACTCAGCCCCGCTTGGTTATAATCCACCCCGAAGGCCACCTCGTTGGAGGTAAGGCCCATGGCGCCGACCGAAACCCCGATGGGACCGGTGGCGACCAAGGCCTTCAGGGCCGGGGCGTTAAAGACACCCCCGGCGCCTAAGGTGACCAAGCCAGATAAACCGACAATCTCCCCGGCATCGAACGAGACGCTGACCGAGGTTC
>JAITKA010000118.1 GCA_031278635.1 Deltaproteobacteria bacterium
TTCTGGCTATTATTTAAAATCACGATTCAACGGAAGAATGTTTTGTCCCACTACGGGATAAATTCGTTACTCTCTGCCCTACCATAGACGGTCAACGACTTTTCGGACTTTTCGGGCCACGGCCCACCTAAGAATAACTCGAACCAAGCTCGGCGCTTGGTTTTTGAGGCCGCTTTTTTCTCTGCTGGTTGGCATGGTTCCCAAGGTCAATGGTTTGACAATAGGGGTATTTCATAAGGTGGTAGGGGGATTTTAGCTGGAAAACGGTCGAAAAAGATGCGTATTGATCAGAACTAAAAACCATTCGGCTTTATCGATAAGCAATCACATGCAAAGATAGAGCCAATAGTATTCCGAGCAATACACTTACGCTCATGTATAGTAATAAGTCTGGTGAATTAAACCATTTGTCGCTAGTTTCCTTACGTGCCTTTCTCTCAGAGATGATTCTAATATCTAAAGACTTAATCTCAATTCTAAGATCGCCAATATTCTTCGTGCATTTCTTGGCATCAATTTTAAGTTCGCTTTCGTCGTCACCAGAAGCGGGGGCTTGAAGTTCCAGTTTAAGAAACCTTACATCTTGTCCGTTACCCATAGATGAAGGCCGTATGTCTAGGGTGACCGTTGGCTTGGTCATGTTGGTACCGACGCAAGTTAATTGTTTAGACATGGCGATATCTCCTTTTTTTTGATTATAAGAGTATTAGCGTTGATTGTCAAGGGAGCGATTGAAATATCGAGCTTATATTCTTGTCGCTTAACTTGAATGGGAGCCGCGATTAACTGCCGCGGCTGGCCTATGGCAAGACAAATCCTAGCGGTTTATTTTTAGTCCCCCAATCGCTATACCCAGTATACGATTATTTTAGGCCTCAACGGACCTTATTTTGCTTAATATTTGACTAAATTATATTATATTTAATTTTATAAATTATAAGGCTATTTATAAATGTAAATAGAAATTAAAATTTATTTATTATTTGGTCTATTGATCATAATTTATTGTTGATGCCCATGTAAATACAATAATCAATAATAGGCTTGATAATTGGGTAAATAAGTTTAGAGTATTAGGCATAAGCTTGCAATGTTTGTGATTTTTGCGGCATGTTAAATTATTAAAGAACGAATAACAAAGTGGTACGTTTAAGCCGTTGTCAAACGCTTGTGATTAAAAAAACCGGCCTCAACTTTCCCATGGTTTCCGGGGGATAGTTTTGGCCCCTCGGGCTTGGCAAGCCACTGGCCGCCTCGTTTTAGTGGCGTCTTGGGTTTTTGGCTTTATACCGGGCCTAATTTTTTTCGCGACCCATTTTATGGGTTTTTTGGTAGGTGAATATGACCGATTCGACGGGAAAGACGAGAGAAGATTTGCTTAGGGAGGCCGAAGGCGGCTCCGCCATGGCCATGTTTTTATTGGGTGTGTCGTATTATTGGGGCGAGGAAGGGCTTGGCATTGACAGGCCCTCGGCGGTGAAGTGGTTTCGTAAGGGGGCCAAGGCCGGGGAGCCGTTGGCGATGAACGAATTTGCCAACGCGCTGATGGTTGGCATTTTCGTGCCCAGGGATATTGATGAGGGCCTTCGCTGGTGTCGCATGGCGGCCGAGAGAGGCGTCCCGGAGGCGATGGTTAACCTGGGTTCCGCCTATATGGGCGGCCACGGGGGGCTTCCCAGGGACACGGCCATGGCCCTCGGGTGGTGGGAGAAAGCGGCCAACCTGGGGTATCCCGGCGCCATGAACGTACTCGGAAAGACCTACGCCGGTGGGAATGGCGTTCAGCGGGATTATGGCAAGGCCGAAAGCTGGTTTCTCAAGGCGGCCGGGCTGGGCTTGGCCGAGGCCATGACGTGCCTTGGGGATATCTATGCCGATGGCTTGGGCGTCGCCAAGGACAGGGACAAGGCCCTCCAATGGTACCAAAAGGCCGCCGGGCTTAATCAGGCCAGGGCTTTGCTCCATTTGGGCCGGGCCTATCTCAATGGCGATGGGTTGGACCTTGACAAGCAAAAGGCCGCGGAGTGCTTTTTGAAGGCGTTGGCCAAAGGCGAAGGCGTGGCGGCCATTGATGCCCTTCGGGACCGCGCTTTACTCGAAAACGTAGTCAAAGAGATCGAGATATGGCGCGAAAAGGCCGAAAGCGGCGACACTGAAGCCCTAAGGCTCATGGCCACCGTAACCATGAACGGGATCGGATGTCAGTCCCACCCAGGCGGGGCTTTCGAGTGGTGGGGCAAGGCCGCGGCTTTAAATGACCCCAACGCCATGACCAACATGGGCGTGTTGCTTATCCAAGGGATGTTGGTGCCCCCGAACCCTACCGTTGGCAGAGAGTGGTTGGAAAAGGCCGTCCAATTAGGGTTCGTGGACGCCCTGAACTTACTGCTCAAGATGACCAATGGCCAGTATAGGCCTAAATACCTGAAAGATAGCTAATTTCAGCCCCCGGTTTCGGCGACCGAAACCGGGGGTTGGCTTGTTTGCCAGGGCCTAACCGAATATATCGGCGGCCCTGGCGTCGAGGGCGCCGTCGAGGGCGCCGAGGCAGGGCTTTCTTCTATCCTGGTACCGGTTTTTGTCGATGTTTTGTCTGATATAATTATGATTATTATTATATTCGAGGAAATATAATTGACATTGCCATAGAAAAATTTTTTTGAAATATCTCTGATATATAATTAAATATAGCTTTTAAAATAGCTGAAAATATAGTAAAAAAATTAATAAAAGTATTTTAAGCGTCAAACCTACATTAAATAAATATTTTTTTGGTTGGTTGTTATATTTTATTTTGTGTCAAGTATGAATTTATATGATCTTGTTATAGGATTGTTCTTTTGGTTGTTAAAAAATAGTTCCATTTATTGAAAGACTAATATCTTCGGGTTACCTGCTGGGGAGTTTAGAACAATAATTATCGTTATACCACAGGTATTTGATAGTTGGAGCGAATAAGTTTAATGTTCTTAATAAGAATTTAAAATTTTTTTAAATATGGACATGAAAATACTATAAAATCGCTAAAGGACAATCCTAGTCGAGAAAACTTATTTATTTGATTTCTTTTATGCATCAAAATAGAATAAATTACTTGCGTAGAGCCTTATTCATAGGTATAATTATAATCCAAAATGGCTAAATCTTGGTAAAGGACATAAGGACCCCTGCCATGGCCAATATGTCATGGCCAATACGGCGGTTGCGACGTAGGGCGATTTGGCTTTGAGGGAGTTTGGGGGGAGGACGGTATCCTGTGGTAAGCCGATCCCTGGCTTAACCTGGACGAGGGCGGCCCGGACCCACGCTTTGGCAGCTATGGTTATGATTATCGCAATCTTGAGGGCAATGGAAGGGAGGCCGGCGGGATAGTTTTAGCGCCACCGGGGAACTGGATCGTAAGCTTTGGGGGGCGTTTGGGGTGGCTATTTGATGGCTTTTTCCAGTCTCTCCAGGGCCTCCAGGAGGACGCTTCTTGGGCAGGCCACGTTCATTCGCTGGAAATTGGCCCCGGAGGGACCGAACATGGTGCCTTCGTCGAGCCAAAGTTTGGCTTTTTCGATAACGAGTTTGTTGGCCTCGTCGTGGCTTAGGCCCAGGGGCTTAAAGTCTATCCAGATTAGGTAAGTGCCCTCGGTTTCGATCAGGCGCAGGGGGGCCAGGCGGTCGCGAAAGAAGGACTCGCACAGGGCCAGGTTCGCTTCGAGGTATTCCAGGAGGGCGGCGAGCCAGGGTTCCCCGTGGTCGTAGGCGGCCTGGCAGGCGGCCAGGCCCATGGCGTTTAGCTGGCTGAAGCCGGAGCGGGTTATCTCGGCCTTGAAGAGGCGTTTGAGCTCGGGGTTGGGCAGGAAAACGTTGGAGATTTGGAGGCCGGCCAGGTTAAAGGTCTTGCTGGGGGCGGTCAGGGTAACGCAGATCTCGTCCAGGGCCTTGTCGATGGAGGCGAGGATATGGTGCCGCCGGTCGCCGAAGACGAAGTCGCAGTGTATCTCGTCGGAAACGATAAGGCAGCCGTGCCTGAGGCATATCCCGGCCAGCTCGGCGAGTTCGTCGGGGGTCCAGACGCGGCTCACGGGGTTGTGGGGGCTGCAGAGGAGGAGTAGCTTGGCCTTTTCCGAGACGATTTTTTTCTCGAGGTCAGCGAAATCCATATAGTAGCGACCGTTGCGGTAGAGGAGGGTATTATCGACGATCCTGCGGCCGTTTTGGAGGACGGTACCCGAGAAGGGGTAGTAGACGGGGGTCTGGACGATGACCGGGTCGCCCGGCCCGGTGAAGGCCCGTATGGCCAGGGACAGGGCGTAGACCACCCCGGGGGTTTTGACCACGGAGTTTTTGGGGAAGGCGTGGCCGAGGCGGCGCCCGAACCAGCCGACCACGCTACCGTAGTAGTCGTCCTTGACCTCGGAGTAGCCGAAGATGCCGTGTCTGGCCACCTCGACCAGGCGCTCGATGACCTCCGGGGGGGTCCTGAAGTCCATGTCGGCCACCCACATGGGCAGGAGGCCCTCGGGCATGCCCCTTTCCTTGGCGAAGTCGTATTTGATGCAATTGGTGTTTTTTCTGGGGACTATCTCGTCAAAATCGTATTTCGTCATGGGGGGTCACTTTTTGGCCGGGGTCAGGCCAGGGCCTGGCCGAGGTCGGCTATCAGGTCGGCCTCGTCCTCAACGCCGACGGAGAGCCGGAGAAGCCTATCGGTGATGCCCAGGGCCTCGCGGGTAAGCTCCGGGACGTCGGCGTGGGTTTGGAGCAGGGGGTAGGTGATGAGGGTCTCGACCCCGCCCAGGCTCTCGGCGTAAAGGATCAGGGATACCTTTTCCAGCACGGCCGTGGCCGTTTCGGGCGAGTCCACCTCGAAGGAGATCATGGCCCCGTGGCCCGTGGCCTGGGCCAGGGCCTGGGCGGGATGGCCCTTAAGGCCCGGGTAGAGGACCTTGGCCACCTTGGGGTGGCCGGACAGGAAGGAGGCGATGGCGAGGGCGTTTTTTTGGCTCCTTTCCATGCGCAGGGCGAGGGTCTTGAGGCCCCTGATTATCAGGAAGCTATCGAAGGGGGTGAGGCCGCTCCCGACGGTCTTGGTGATGAAGCGCAGCCTCTCGGCGTCGTCGGGGTCGTTCGTGACCACGAAGCCGGCCAGGGTGTCGTTGTGCCCGCCCAGGTATTTGGTCCCGCTGTGGATGACCATGTCGGCCCCGAATTCCAGGGGCCGTTGGAAGTATGGGGTCAGGAAAGTGTTATCGACTATGACCTTTATGCCGGGGCCGACCGTTTCGCGGACGGCGGCGATGTCGGTCACCCGCATCATGGGGTTGGAAGGGGTCTCGATGAAAACGGCCTTGGTCTTTGGGGTCAGGGCCTTTTCGAGGGCGGGTTTCGAGTTGGTGTCGATGTAGCCGAAGGAGAGGCCCACGCGGTCGGCGAGGGAGGAAAAGAGCCTGACCGAGCCGCCGTAGAGATCATCTGTGCATATGATATGGTCGCCTGGCCCGAAGAGGCCCATGATGGCGTCCAGGGCGGCCATGCCGCAGGAAAAGGCCAGCGCCTCGGTCCCACCCTCAAGGGCGGCCATGAGCCCCTCCAGGGCCTCCCTGGTGGGGTTTTGGACGCGGGCGTAGTCGTAGCCGGTTGATTGGCCCACGGCGGGGTGGGCGTAGGTGGCCGACTGGTATATGGGCACGGCCAGGGAGCCGGTTTGGTTATTTTTGTCCCTGGCCCCGTGGACGCAGACGGAATCGAACTTCATCGAAAACCCCCAAGGGAGCCCCCGGTTTTTTCATGGGGGAGGGATTGGGCTCGCCCCGGCCTTTGGCCGGCCTTTGGGGGGAGCGGCCCCATTTGACAACGGGACGGGAAAACATTAGCTATTTGCGGAAGTTGCGGCCCTTGGAATGGGTTTTCCACTTTAACAAAAAACCGGGCAAAAAAAAAGGTTGACATCGGGGCGGCTTGGATTATATCATTGAACGGTCATGAATTTTTGGGCCCGGCCGGGAACCGGGCAATGAGGTGAGGAACGCGCCGGGAACAGCCAGTCCCGCGTTTCGCGCCCCGCCGCCGAAAGGGCGGGGCCAGCCAATCAGTTAGTCGCTGAAGGCCAAGCGTACCGGAAGGTGCCCTTGGCTTTTTTTATTGGTTTTTCGAGGTTTTTACCTATCCGCCTATCCGCCTGGTCCCGCCGGGGCAGGGGCGCCACCCTGGACGCCAACGGGCGTCATCATCAACGAAACCATTATGAGGTGAATCGTGACCAAGATCGCTGAAAGTTTGACGGATCTCATCGGCAAAACCCCGCTCCTGAGGCTTAACCGTTACGGCAAGGAAAAGGGCGTGCCGGCCGATCTGTTGGCCAAGCTCGAGTATTTCAACCCGCTGGGGAGCGTCAAGGACCGCATCGCCCTGGCCATGATCGAGGACGCCGAGAAAAAAGGCCAAATCAACAAGGACACCACCATCATCGAGCCCACCAGCGGCAACACAGGCATCGGGCTGGCCTTCGTGGCCGCGGCCAAGGGCTACAAGATCATTTTGGTCATGCCCGAGACCATGAGCCTTGAGCGCCGCAAGCTCCTCTACGCCCTGGGGGCCGAGCTTAAGCTCACGCCCGGTTCCGAGGGCATGAAGGGGGCCATCCGCCAGGCCGAGGAGCTCCAGGGCCAGATCTCCAACTCCTTCATCCCCCAGCAGTTCAATAACCCGTCCAACCCCGAGATCCACAGGACCACCACGGCCGTCGAGATCCAGGAGGACACCGGCGGCAAGGTCGACGTGGTCGTCGGCGGCGTGGGCACGGGCGGCACCATCACCGGGGTGGGGGAGGTGATCAAAAAGGCCAACCCCAAGCTCTGGGTGGTGGCCGTGGAGCCCTACGATAGCTCGGTCCTCTCCGGCGAGAAGGCCGGCCCCCACCAGATCCAGGGCATCGGGGCGGGCTTCGTCCCCCAGGTCTACAATTCCGCGGTGGTCGATGAGATCTTCAGGGTCAAGACCCCGGACGCCTTCACCGCCGCGAGGGACGTGGGGACCCTGGAGGGCCTGCTGGTGGGCATCTCCTCGGGGGCGGCCCTGCACGCGGCAACCGAGATAGCCAAAAGGCCCGAGATCAAGGGGAAAACCGTGGTGGTGATCCTGCCCGACACCGGCGAGCGCTACCTCTCCACCCAGCTCTTCACCAAGGAGTGAGGGAACCGGCGAGACCGGGAAACCATAAGCGAAAAGGCCGCCCCGGGACGCCCGGCGCGGCCTTTCGCCGTTGGGGTCATTCGCCCTCGGGGCCCGGGGGCAGGGGTCCGTCCGTCCCGGCAACGAGATCGGCATCGGGCCCGGCGGGCCCGGCGGCCCCGGAGGCCAGTTTGGCCTCGTTTAGGGCGGCCAGCTGCTTTTGGACCTCCTCGGCCCGGCAGCCGTAGTCGAGGGCCGACTTGAGGTGGTGCTCGGCCCGCTTGTAGTCGCCCATGGCGAAGAGGAGGCGCCCCAGCCGCTGCCTGAAGAGGCTGTTGGTGGGATCGAGTTCCACGCTCCGGGAGAAGAGCGACAGGGCCACCTCCCGGTCGTTGTCCGATTCCAGGAAAAGGACGCCCAGGGCCGAGAGGCTGTCCGCGTCGTCGGGGTTGTGCTTGACGGCCTTCTTGAAGGCGGCCTTGGCCCCCTTGGGGTCGTCGGAGAGGAGCCTTGCCTGCCCCAGGAGCCGGAAGATGCCGCCCCTCTGGTTTTTGGACTCGGAGGCCTTGGTCAGGGTGGGCAGGGCCAGATCCAGGTGGCCCAGCTCCAGGGCCGTTTTCCCCAGGTGGAAGAGGACCTCGAAATTATCCGGGGCCGCCTTCAGGGCCTCCTTGAGCGAGAGCTCGGCGTCCTCGAGGCGGCCCGAGTAAATCAGGGAGCAGCCCTTGTTGAAATGGGCCATCAGGTTGTCGGGGGAAAGGCCCAGGGCCTCGTCGAAAACGGCTATGGCCGCCTTGTGGTCGCCCAGGCGGCCATGGCAGACGCCCAGGCTGTTCAGGAGGTTTAGGTGGCCGGGGTCCAGGATGAGCCCCTTTTGGTACTCCTCGATGGCCCTGTCCAGGTCGCCCTCGTCGAAGTAGTGGTCACCGGAGATGTTCAGGGTCTGGGGCCCGAAAAAAGTGACCCGGGCCGGGCCGGTCATGGCCGACTCGAACAGGGCCTTTTGGGCCATGGGCAGGAGATCGTCGGGGCTCAGGACCGGGTTGGGCCAAAAGACCACGCCCATGGACACGGGGGCCTTGGACCTCAGTTTTTCCGAGAGGGCCAGGGCCTCGGCCTCGGCCCGCTCTGGCCCCAGGCCGGCCCAGGCCATGGCCAGGGTGCCGGGCCCGTGGCTGACCAGGAGCTCCGGGGGGTTTTCCGAGCCGTTGACCAGCTCCATCCTGACCAGGGCCAGGCGGTTCTCCACCTCGTCCTCGCCGGCCACGGCGGCCAGCCGGTCGTGTTCGTCCAGGCGGGCCACGGCCACGGCCAGGGGCCTGTCGCCCCGGGCCAGCTTGCCCAGGTTTTTGGCGAACGACTCAAGGCCGAGCCCCTCCTTGGCCGAGGGGCCGGAGAGGGGGGCGCCCAGGGGCGAGGGGTGCCCGGACCAGTCGATGCGGGAGAAGGCCAGCTTGTCCCCGGCGGCGAGCCTCCCGGTGCGGCTCTCCGGGGCGTGGGCCAGCGAGTAGGCCTCGCCGGTCTCGAACACGGTAATCTCACCCTTGGGTTCGCCCGTGTGGGCCAAAACCGAGTAGACCTGGCCGGGCATGGCCCCCATGGGGGCGCCCAGGTTTATGACCACCCGGCTCTGGGGCAAAATCTGGGTGATCTGGCCGTGGGAATTTACCAGCTGGCCGAAGCCTATGACCGGGGCGGGGTTGCGCTTGCCGTAGGCGAAATGCAGGGCCGTCTCGGCCTTGGCCAGTAAGGCCTCGGCGGCCAGGCTGGCCTTGACGAAGGGGGCGCCGGGATCGAGGGCCAGGTCCTGGGGGTACAGGGCGTAGCCGGAGAGGTAGGGGCCGCTAAGGCCCAGGGACAGGGCGTTGGCCCTGGCCTGCTCGAGCCTCGCCTGGGCCTCGGCCGGGCCGGCCAGGAAAATGAAACCCAGCCGCCGGTCACCAAGGCGGGCCAGGCAAACCGATTCCGGGACGGCCTTAAGGGTCCTCGCGAGGCGGATGAACTCCCTCTTGGAGAGCCTGCGGTCGCCGCCTATCTCCGAGAGGGCCAGGACCAGGCCCTGGGAGTCCGAGCCGTCCCAGAGCCCCTGGGCCATGGGACCGGACTGGGGCGACTTCAAAAGCTTATGGAGCCTTGACTTAAAATACCCGGCGTTGTTCAGCCCGGTCAGGGGGTCGGTGACCAGGGCCCTTTTGTAGGCGACCTTCTCGATGGCCGACTCGACCAAAAGCGGCCATATGGCCAAAAGGTCACCGGGGGCCGCCTGGCCGCCCGGGAGGGGGGCCATGGAGGCCAGCCCCAGCACCTCGCCCCGGAAACAGACCTGGGCGGTGGCCTCGGCCCAGTCCTCGGGGAAGGGCCCCACGGAAAAGCGGTAGCCGGGCAAGAACCTGGCCATCTCGCGCTCGAAGGCCCGGCCGTGCCGGCGCAAATCGTCCGTCTTAAGCCAGAGGCTCGGACTCATGTCGGTCTCCTCCCATCGAATTACCGGGGCTGCCCCGGGGGGCGCCTCAAACGCAGCCCTCGGGCTTGGGCAGGCCGGCCATCTTGCAGGCGCCCTTGCCAGGTCCCGAGGGAAACATCTCGTAAATGTATTTCATCTTGAAGCCCGTGACCGCGGTCATGTCCCTGACCCTGGGCGGGGCCCCGTTTTTGTCCCGGTAGAGGCGCAGGGCTTCCAGCACCGAGCGGTGATCGTCGGTCATTTCCTCGATCTCCTCCTCCTCGGACACGTTCCGCACCCAGTCCTCGTCCCATAGGCAATGGTCCAAAAGGAAACCCTCGTCGTCCACGGGGTAGCTCTTGCCGTTTATTTCTTTCTGGGGCATGGGGTCACCCTCGCCTCGCCCCCCTGGCCGGGGCCAGGCGGGCATTGGGCTTTGATTTTACCGCCCTGGGGGGCCTCCCCCAGGGCCCTGGCCACGTCATCGACCAGGCCGGGGTTTTCCAGGAGCCCGGGCCTGACCCTCCGGGTCTTGGCCACGGACTCGGCCAGCCGGAAGGCGGCTATCTGGGCGTGGTTGCCGGAGAGGAGGATGTCGGGGACGGCCTCGCCCCGCCAGACCCTGGGCCGCGTGTACAGTGGGCCCTCCAAAAGCCCGTAGCCGTGGCTCTCGTCGCGGCTGGACTCGGGGTGGCCCAAAAAACCGGGGATCAGCCTGGCCACGGCCTCGATCACGGCCATGGCCGGGACCTCGCCGCCGTTCAGGACGTAATCGCCAACGGAAAGCTCGAGATCGACGAAACGGTCTATGACCCTTTGATCGAGGCCCTCGTAGCGCCCGCAGATCAAGGCGATCCGTGGCTCCTGGGCCAGCGAGCGGACCAGCGCCTGGTCGAGGGTCCGGCCCGAGGGGGTCAGGTGGGCGATCAGGGGCCTTGGGGCCTCACCGGACAGGATCGACTCCAGGGCCAGGGCCACGGGCTCGGCCTTAAGGACCATGCCGGGGCCGCCGCCGTAGGGCCTGTCGTCGGCGGTCCTGTGGCGATCGAAGGTAAAGTCCCGGACGTTCACGAGGTTCACGGAGATCAGGCCCTTTTTCGCGGCCTTGGCCAAGAGCGACTCGGCCAGGAAGGACCTGAAAATGTCCGGGAAAAGGGTCAGGACCTCGAAGCTTATCATTGATCCAACAGCCCCGGGAGCTCGGAGACCACCAGCCGCCCGGCGCCCAGATCGACCTCCGGGACGGAGTCCTCGGAGAAGGGCACCAGGGTCTCCCTCCCTTCCTGGTCGGTAATGACCAGGACCAGGAAATCACCCTGGTCGATTATGTTCCCCACCCGGCCCAGGTTCCGGCCGCCGTCGGTCACGGCCTCAAGGCCGAGGAGGTCGGCCTGGTAGTACTCGTCGGGCCCGGGATCGGGCAGATCGGACCTCGCCACGGCGATTTGGGCCCCGCTCAGGGTCTCGGCCGCCTCCCGGGTGGCGTAGCCGTTTAATTTTAAAATGAAGCCGCCGGGGACTATCTTGCCCCTGTGGCCACCCAGCGGGACGGGCCCCTGGCCCTGGCCGGGCGGGATGAGCCACAGCCTAGCGGCCTTGAGGGCGTTCAGGGGGTCGTTCCCGTAATAGGCCACCCTGACCGCGCCGTGGACCCCGTGGGCCCTAAGGACCCGGCCAAGGGTGATGAGGCGCGGGTTATCCATGGTAGGCCACCTCGCCGGCCCCCATCGGGGCGGCGGCCGGTCCGTCCTGGGCCAGGCCCCGGGCTATTCGAAGTGGGCTATCCATGTATACCGGCGCTCGCCGAAGGCCCCACGGGCTTAGGCCTTCTTTTCCTTGATCAGGCTGGCCACGGTCTGGGAGGGCCTGGCCCCCTTGGCGATCCAGGAGTCGAGAAGCTCCCGCTTGATCTCCACGTAGGCCGGGTTTTTGTTGGGGTCATAGAACCCCACTATGTCAAGGAAGCGCCCGTCGCGCTTGGCGGCGCTGTCGGCCACCACCAGCCGGTAATATGGTTTCTTCTTCGCGCCCAAACGGGCCAGTCTGACTTTGAGGGCCATTTTATCCATTATCTCCATTGTCGGCGGCGCTTTGGCCGCGGTTATGAGGGCGGCCAAGGGCTACCCGTAAACGTAAAACGACCCCGAGTCGGGGTCGGTTAATTTTGTGGGGTTTTCGGTCCGGCGAGCGACGGCCTTAGCGCCTGCGCTTGCGGCCCCCGCCACCGCCCCCGCCGCCGCCGACCATGGCGCCGATGTTGCCGCTCATGAAGTGGCGCTGGAGGGCGTCCAGGCCCCCGGCCCTGGAGGTCTGCTTGATCACCTTCAGGATGTCGGCGAAGTTTTTCAGCAAATTGTTCACGTCGGCCACGGTCGTCCCGCTGCCCTTGGCTATGCGCTTGCGCCTGCTGGGGTCTATGATGGTGTGGTCACGGCGCTCCTCGATGGTCATGGAGTCGATCATGGCCGACAGCTGGGACATCATCTGGGTGTCCGGATGGGCCTCGTGCATCTTCTTTAGCCGCCCCAGCCCGGGGATGAGGCTCAGGACGGCCTGGACCCCGCCCAGTTTGCCGAGCGTGGACAGCTGCTTTTTGAAGTCGTCGAGCGTGAAGTTCCCTTTCATGAGCTGATTGTTCATCTTAAGGGATTCTTCCTCGCTGACGTGCTCCTTGGCCCTCTCTATCAGGCTCAGGAGATCGCCCATGCCCAGGATCAGCGAGGCCATGCGGTCGGGGTGGAAGGGCTCCAGGGCCTCAAGCTTCTCGCCCACGCCGATGAACTTAATCGGCTTGTCGGTGATGGCCTTGATGCTCATGGCCGCGCCGCCCCTCGCGTCACCCTCCATCTTGGTCAGGATGACACCGGTCAGCGAGAGCTTTTTGTTGAAATCCGAGGCGATGTTGACCGCCTCCTGGCCGGTCATGGCGTCGGCCACCAGAAGGACCTCCACGCTGTTGGTGGCCGCCTTGATGTCCCCGAGCTCGGCCATGAGGGGCTGGTCTATGGAGAGCCTGCCGGCCGTGTCGATCAATATCACGTCGGAGCCGGCCTCACCGGCCGCGGCCAACGAGGCCTTGGCTATGTCCGCCGGCGACATGCCGGTGGTCGAGGGGTAAACGGGGACCCCCAGATCCCCGGCCAGCTTGGTCAGCTGGTCGATGGCCGCGGGCCTGGCCACGTCCGCGGGGACCAGATAGGGGCGATGGCCCTTTTTCTTCAAATAGAGCGCGAGCTTGCCGGCCGTGGTCGTCTTGCCCGAGCCCTGCAGGCCCACCAGCATGATGGGCCAGGGCGGGCTCCCGGTCAGGGCCAGGTCCTGGAACTGGCTGCCCATCATCTCGGCCAGCTCCTCGTAAACGATGTTTATGACCTGCTGGCCGGGGGTGAGGCTTTTCAGGATCTCCTGGCCGATGGCCTTCTCGCCCACCGCGATCAGGAAATCCTTGACCACCTTGTAGTTAACGTCGGCCTCGAGCAAGGCCAGCCTAACCGCGCGGAAGGATTCCTTGAGATCCGCCTCGTTGACCGCGGTCCGGCCGCTAAGCTTCCTGAATACGTCGGATAGCCTGTCGGATAATTTATCGAACATGTCGGTTCACCGCTCCCGGCCCCGCCAGCCCGGCGGGGCCCCCTGGTTAGGTTTATTGGCCCTCGATCATGGCCTGGAGGCCCGGGGGCAACTGGACCCTGGCCTGGGCCCGGCGGGAGTAGGCCCACCACTCGTAGGCCGATCCGGCCACCGAGCCCCTGGCCGTGGCCTGGAGGTTTTTGAGCTCGGCCTCGGTCAGGGCCGTCTCGTCGGCCACCTGGATGTCGCCCACGGCCAATATCAGGTAGCCCAGGTTCTCGTCGCCCTCGATCCTGATGGGGTTCCCGGCCAGATCGCCCTTCCGGGCCAGCTTAAAGTACTCGGCCAGAAAGGACGTCGGCTCGGCCTCGGTCAGATAGGCGCCAGCCGAGTAAAACTGCATCCTGGCGAAGGGCTCCGTGGTCCCGGACTCCGCCCCCTCGGGCAAGGCCTCGACCATGTCCTCCCAGTCGAGGCTCCCGGCCGACTCGATGAAGGCCCTCGCCGCCCCCAAGGCCAGCTTCTTCGAGTTGTCCCGCTGCCAGGCGGCCACGACCTCCGGCCGCACCGTCTCGTCCTCGAAGGGCCTTATGACGGATTCCCTCTTCTCCACCGGGGCGTATAAAATGATGCGCTCGGGGTTTTCCACCGGCGGCCCGGCCTGGCCCAAGGGCGTGGCCAAGGCCGCCGCGACCAAATCCTCGTCCTCGGCCAAAAACGGCGGCGCGTCCTCCAGGTTCCCGAAAAGTTCCGTTTCCTTGGGCTCCAGCCCGACGCTCTTGGCCGTGTCGGCGAATAGCTTGGCCGTGAGGTTTCCCACCGGCAATATCTCCAGCAAGTCCTCGACCTTATCGACCGCGAGCCTCCGTGCCTTCTTCTGCGTCACGATCTCGGTTAGCTCCGCCCTGGCCTCCTCCACGTCCGGCTGGTGGGCCGGCGAGTAACTCTCGACCTTTAGTATGTGGTAGCCGAAAATGCTGTTGGCCGGCCCGACGACCTCCCCGATCTTGTCCTTGCCCTCGCCGAATATGACCGCCTCGACCTCCGGCACGTTCTGGTCCCGCCTGACCGTCCCCAAGGCCCCGCCCTGGGAGGCCGACATGGTGTCCTGGCTAATCTCCCGCGCCAGTTCCGAGAAGTCCTCCGTCCTCGCCCGCTCGAAGGCCTCCCCGGCCCTCTTCAGCGTCTCGGCCTTCTCCTCGTCATTGGGGGTCAGATTGGGGTAGCGAATCAAGATCTGGCTGGCCACGGCCTCCTCGGGCTTCGCCAAATTGTCCTTTTCCTCGAAATAGGCGTCGGCCAAATCCTCCTCCGTGACCTCAAGGCCCCCGGTGAAGTCGGCTATATCGACCTCGGCGTATATCAGCCTCGCCTGGGCCGGCGTCCGCCACAATTCCAGGTTGGCGTCATAAAACGCCTTGATTTCCGCCTCATCGGGGACCGTCTCCGGGACGAAGGCCGCGTCGGGGAAATAGGCGTAATCCAACACCAGCTTGTCGGCCGTGAAATGGTACTCGTCCAAAACGGCCTCGGCCGGGACGAAACTCAGGCCCTTAATGAACCCCGTGGTGTCGTCGATCAACAGATCCTCGGCCAGGTTGGCCTCGAAGGCGGCCAGCGACCGGTTAAACAGCCTCGGTACCAAATCCTCGTAGGCGGTCAGGCTGAATCGCCCGTCCACCTGGAACATCGGGTTGGACTTGACCTCCTGGTTGAGCCTGTCAACCGACGTCTCCCGCCCCGTGCCCCTGGCCAGGCCCAACAAATTCTGCCTGTCGATCAAATAGCCCAACGCCTGCCGCCTGGCCCCGAGCTCCTCGTCCGCCGTCAGGGCCGCCCCCTGCTTTTGCTCCCGCAGCCGCTCGTTCACGTTATTGAGCAGCTCCGAGTAGGTGTACTGGCTGACCGGCTGCCCGTCTATCCTGATGTCCTCAACCGTGCCGGTGTCCTGCCCCCCGATGCCCCAAAATATGAACACCAGGGCAATGGCCCCGATAATGAATATACTGATGATGCCGCCTGAGTTTTTTCTAACGTACTTGAGCATTTACCCACCAAACCGAAAGCCCTTGGGCCTCTGAACCGTGGTTGTGGCCCGCCTGGGGAGCCTTAGGCCGAAATCGCGAATCACGGCCGCTTAAACCTATCTTATTTACTACATAGCGCCCATAAAATCAAGCTAAAAATTCAGCCCCCGACCCACTTAATCACCCCCCCGGGCCACGCCCTTCCCACCAGGCCGCCCCCAACCAACGACATGCCGCCTTTTTCCAAAAACCTTGCCCCAATCCCCCATCCCGGCACCCCTTTGGCCTTACCCGCCCCGCTAATTTTCCCCCGTTAACCCGCTCAGACCAGACAAAAGATACCTAAATAACGTTCATGGATTCTTAAGGCGCCAAAGTTCCCGCACCCCCGCGCTGGCGAACCGCCTAGACGCTTTCCCGCCACATACCGTCCTTAGCCCAATAAAAAGAACTCAAATATTTACGATTAAATGGCACATTCGATATATATGCTGACAATATCACCTATAAATAGGCTAATAATTTATTGGCCATGGATCGACCGACCTGGATCGATCGACTTGGATCGACCGACCGCGGACCCTTTTACGGCCCCACTCGTTAACCAAACGGCAACCCTTACGACTACCCTAGCTGCCAGTGACGCTCCCCCAACCAAACAAACGAGCCCAAAATAAAATCCCCATAAATCCCACCGCACCCCCCCACCCGGAAACGACTATTTAGCGAAAAACCCCGAGACATTTCCATCGACGCCTCGGGAAACCAACCCGCCACGGTCAGTGGCGCAATAGCATGGGCCATGAATTTCCATGGACATTTTGCCAAAAACGGCTCAAGGCGGCCCCAAAAAAAATTATTTTGGCATTTCGGGCGAAAAAAATCCGACAAGCGCTTGACAAGTATCGATGTCATGATTATTATAAAGGGACAAACGCACGCGACCATATTTGACCCGGCCTAACGCCCATCCGAAAAGCTTGGTACCAAGGCCCACAAGGCTACGCTTCCCAACCCCGGCGAGAACTCCGGCAAGCGATCCGATACCTTGGTTTTGGCGCCATCAACGGGCTTGATACGAGCCACTTAAGCTGGCGCGTCCAAAAACTTAGCTTGGCCTCCCCCTAAGCAAGCAAGCTTTGGCGTCGCCAATGGTGTCATATTCGGGCGTAAACCATGCCTGATATTTGTCGCCCGCCGTGGCTTTATTTCCACCGTAAAAAGCGCCATGGCGACAACGTGTCTGATCACATTATCTGACACACTATCTGACAGCCAAAATAATTGACCGCTAATAAATATGTAGCAGATACTTCATAATTAGTAGTACCTAGTTATTTTATAATTTTTAAATTCTCGAAAAATACAAATAATAAAAATAATTAATTATTTCTTCTTGTAAAGTTCAGTATTTATTTTTTAAAATAAAATATTGTCGAGCTAATAAATTTAATTTATATCTTAAATAAAATTTTTATATTTTTTTAAGAGGAATAATATGTTTACTGAAATAACATTTTCTTGGGACCACTATTATTATTTTATGATGAATCAAAAAAATAATTTTGATCGTTATGAAATTGATCTAATAAAATTACTTGATAAATTTGATAAAAATACTAATGATCGCATAAAGCAAATGCTTACAGAAATAACTACATTTAAAAAAACCATTTTTTCCTATTATAAACCCTTTAAGGATTGCTATAATCATTTAAAGTTTCAATTACATTATGAACAAATCAACAATTTTTTATCTAAAAATTTCGATTTTTGTAAATTATATGGAGTAAATCTAATATTTATTGCTTTTAATCCATGAAATTTTAAACAAATATCCACGAAAAAAACTTTAACGTTAAAAGAATTAATAAAAATAATGCAAAATATTAAAGGCGATCAGAATAGTATGAAAAAACATCTAAACGGAGGAGAAAATAGACAGCGTGAGCAATCGCCAAACTGGAAAGTGCCCTTGCCTAAAAAAGATTCTAAAACAGATTCCTTTGATCCTGTTCAAATCGAATATTTGAAGAAATTCTTCGACGACAGACAACTTCGTTGATGACCTGGATGGTTTTACGTTTACGGCACGGTGAAAGCCCCTTAAAAAGTGCCCGACGGCCTCACTGTATATTTTTCCAGATTTTTTCCCAAGATATTTTTTCAGGGTATCGACCGGAAGCGCCTTGCCGAAACGCCGCGGCCCGGACAAAAAAATAAGGCGTCCTTTGTTTGATGAAATCGTATGGAATGTCGCTTTTATCTACGTAATTAAAGTTATCGCCGCTTCTTTCGGCGAATGAAGTCTCGCAGGTTGACAATAATTTAACATTCTTTAAGCCTATCATTACAAAAATTAGCTAATTCCGGTATGTAATTTGTAGTGAAATCCCATAGATCTGACCTTTTCAGGTTTAAGTAGTCATGAATCAGATTATTTATCATGACAATAATTATATAAGCTAAAGAGATACCTGAATTATATTTTCCAGTTTGTATATATCTTTTCCGTTCATAAAAGACCTACTTTTGCCGGTAAAGACGCATAATTTCTTGCCATAATTCAGGTTGGCATAATTTCTAAATTTAAGCCATTTTAGCCTGATTTCGCTCAAAAGTCATTCTTTTGTCATTTACGATCCTTGGCCCCGTTTTACCCATGGCATCGTTCCCATGGCTTCGCTCTCATGCCTTCGTTCTCGCCCGCCATCACCCATCCGATTTTCCGGGTTGGGACCCCCCGAAAATTATTTTTACGCTCACGGCCCGGGAAGATCCCTTTCCCATATCCGGCCACCGACCAGGGAGACCGGGCCTCGTAAATGCCGAAAGGCCGCCCTCGCCCCGAAATAAGGGCAGGGGCGGCCTTTCCTATGCCAAGCCGCGCCTTCGATGGCCGGGCGCCCTTTACGCATGGGGCGCCCGCCGTCTCAGAACTCCAGCTTGATGGTCATGTGGCCGGAAAGACCACGCCTCTTGCCCGCGCGGCCCTCGAGGCCCAGATCCAGCGAGAGCGGCCCATCGGCCGAGGGCTTCAGCCTCAGGCCCGCCTCGGCGACTCCCGTGTGGCCCCGCATGGTGGGGGGATCGATCGAATACCCGAAGACCGAGCTCTTGGCCGCGCCCTGGAGCTCGTTCTCCCAGGCCGCCCCGGCATAGATCTCGACTTTCTCGCCAAACCTCCTCGAAACCCGGAACCCGGCCTTGATACGGCTGGAGTCGGCATCCTCGAAAACGATCTTCTCGCCCGTGGACAGGCGGGCCGTCCCGCCCCCCTGGCGGGTGAACGCCCAGCGGGCGTAAACTTCCGCCGAGGTTGTGTCGGTCACGTCGAAAAGGTAGGCCGCCCCCAGCCTGAGCCCCCAATAGGGGCTGGAGGTCCGGTAGGAAGCCATAGTCCCGTCGGCCGCCCTCAGATCGCGGCTGGAGTAGTCGTTCTCCACCCGCCCGGCGCGGCCGGAGAGCTCGAAACGGAAATATCCCGGGCCGGCTTGCAGCCTGTCTAGCGCGATCAGCGCCCCGCCGCCGGCGAATTTGAGGTCACCCTCGCCCCTGACGGTCGCGCCGCCGGGAAAGCGGTTGTAGGTTTCGTAGGACCCGACCCCGTACTCAAAGAAGAGCCCGGCCACCAGGTCCACCGGGCCCGTATGGAAGCGCCTGGCCACCCCAAGGGAGGCGGTGAAGGCCGACAGATCGACGTGCGAACCCGTTTCAATCCGCTCCCGGCCCCCGCCGAAGGCCGAGAAGACCCGCCAGATCGTGGCCTCGGGAAGCACGCCGCCCCGGACGCCAATTCCCCCCTGGTCCAGGGCCACAGCCGCCGACTCCGGCAGGCCGTCGGCTACCAGAAGCAGGCCCATGCCGGCCGCGGAACCCTCGGCCAGGGCCTTGACCCCATCGTTCACGGTTTTTTTGGTGACGGTGGCCTTGAGCTTGTTGGCGTCGTAATCCAAATCGAACTCGTAGAGTAGGCTCACCCCAAGCATGCCTTTGCCGTCGGCGCTGTCGTTGGCCAGGTCTCCCTCGAGTGAGTCGGCATCTATGAGAATCACCTCGTCGCCCACTTCCAGCGGGGAGGCTGTCCCCATCACGCCGACGTTGACCGTGGACCCATGGATGTTGGCCGTCCCGCTCCCAGATTTGCCGTTATCCCTCACCTCGATGACCGTACCCCCCTGGCCCATTGAGGCCGGGAGGAAGAAATTAAGGTTCGAGAAGTTGTAGATTCCCGCCACCTTCAAGCCGGAAGTCTTTAGGTTGAGGGTGTTGTCCGTAATGATGTCCCCGGTGGCGTCTTCAGCGAAGCCGCCGTAAAGAGCCGCCTGGTCCATGGTCGGGGCCCCGGAGATGGTTACCGTGTTGCCCGTGGCCTTGGCCTTGGTCGTGCCATTACCCATAACGCACCCACCGTAGACGACCGTCTCGATTTTGGCCTCGCCGCCGATCTCAACCGTGTTGCCGTTGGCGGTGCTTTCGCCGTCAGCATTGGAAAAGCCTCCAAAGATGCCTTTGACAATCCCGCCGATAACGGTGACGACGTTGCCATCGGCGGAGGCTTGAGGGGACCCATACCCTGTCGCATTGCCGCCGTAAATCTGCGTTATCTCTCCTCCGTAAATTTTGGCGGTGTTGTAGTTGGCAGAGGCGTTTCCGCCAAGACTGAAGGAGTAACCGGCTGAGGCGATTTTCATTTCGCCGCCGTGAATGTTCAGATTGTTTCTTAACGCTTCTGTGGAGCCATCTTCGTAGGTGG
>JAITKA010000127.1 GCA_031278635.1 Deltaproteobacteria bacterium
TTTTTTCAGAACGTTCGATATTTTAAGGCTTATAAAGATTTTTATGCTCAAATTTATCATTTCTGACCACCCCAAAAAATTTTTTTCGCCCCCCTAAAAAAAAGCGCCTTTTGGGCCAGAAAAGGTCCGGCGAAGTCCCAAAAATCTTCTTTTTGGCCTCGGCCGAACCCCGCCAAAAACGAAATCCCTGGGCCGTCGCCCCCCTGACATCCTTTTAGCCCGTTTTCCCTTCCTGCCGCGCTGGGGCGAGGTCTCTGGTCAAATTCTCCAGCCTTTCGTAGGATTCTTGGGTTTGGGCGGCCAGCGTCAGGGCCAGACTCCCTGTCCGGGGGACGAGGCCGTTTGCCGGGAACCCGGGACCCACGGCAAGCGCCAGCTTTTCAAAGTCCCTTGCCTTTACCTTTAGGGCGGTCAGGGGGTTATCGGTCAAAACCGCGGCCTTCGGTTTCCGGGGGACAACCCCTTCCGGGCCAGTCCCCGCCCCCAGGGAATCTTCCGGCCTTGCCCTTTCACCTACGTCCCCATCCAGGACGAAGGGGCCCGCCGACTTGGATGGCCACCACCACGTATCCCCGCCAGGGCCGTAACAGCCGCAAATCAAGATGAAGAAGCCCTCTCCCTGGCAGGGGAAAACCAGATAGCCGTTATGGTTCGCGTAAACCAGGCCCAAACCGTGACAACGGTCTACAAGGCTGCCCTCCAGGCCCCTCTCCAGGAGCTTGGCCCTTCCCTGGGGCCAGAGAGCCTCATGGCTCGGGGGCGCCGGGCACGAGCCGTTAGTGACGTAACGCTCCAACTTGTCCCTTGACAGGACACGGCCGCGATAAAAGTCGTAGGATCGTCTTACGAAATGTGGCCTGAAGGAATCCCCCATGATGACATCGGGGACGCTTTGGTCGCCGCCGGCCAGGTCTGTCAGGTGCTCGGTTAAGGTTACCGAGCCGACCCCGGCCTTGCCGTTTCGGTGGTCGTACCAATCAGCCTTTCGCGTGGTGACGAACCCCCCGTCCGGCAAAATGTAGTGGCTGGGCATTACGGGAACCGTCTTCTTTTTGATCTTTGGGATGTACCTCCAAAGCCCGTCCCTCTCAAACGTGCGGTTTTTCAGGATGTCCGCCCTGGATTCTTTGCCTATGCGCGCTTGGGCGTCGTATAGGCCGTGAAGTTTCTGGTTGAATTTTATCGCCACGTATGGCAACGCCATGGGCTCGTAACGGCTCAATGACGCGAGGCCCGCTTGGGCCGCGAGGTTCAGTCCCCGGGATAACGGTTCGTAATACGGCCCAGGCTCGATAAGGGTGGCCCCGAACGAGCCAGTCAAAATCTCCCCCAGGTCTACGTCCCGGCCGCCAAAAAAGAGCTTGCCCTTTACCCTGACGGCGGTCTTGGGCACGACGAGGTATTTTTTTAAAAGTCTGTCCTTGCCGCTATTGGACAGGCTTCGGTGGGAGCCTTCCAATATTAGCGTGACGCAGGATTGAACCGCGCTGACCAAGCCCCTTTCCCATAATACCCACGCGTAAAGAAACCTTTTGTCCTGGTCGGAGAGGTCCCGGGCGCAATTATCCAAGAGATCGCCAATCGTGACCCTTTGGCCGTCGATTTCCCCCAGCCCCTCGCCGACCATCGAATAACGATCCCAGAGCCAAGTGCCCCCGTGTTTGGTCCAGCGTATGGGCCCGGGGCCAGCCAACCTGACCCTGTCCTTGATTCGGCAATACTGCGCTATGGCGTAGCGTTTAGCCTTTCTTTGCGTGATGGGGTGGCATGGTTCGGGAAACCTCACCGGGCGGCCCAACTTCCGATCGAAATAGTCGATGTACTGCCTGTTTAACATCCTAAAATATAGCCCCGGGGCGCAGACGTGCTTGGCCATGGCCTGGCCCTCGGTTCCCGTGGTCAAGACCATGAAGTGCATGTGGGGGAACGTATCTAACTGGACGGACACGTTTATCAGGTACTGGCCGAAACGCTCTTTGAGGAAAGCCAGGGAGATTTCCATCCACTGATTGAACTCGTCCCTCTTGGATGTAAACTCTGGCTCCAGGTACGGCTCAACCCAGGTGATCCAATAGCAGCCGCCCAGGGCCAAGGTGATGATCCCGGGCTTTTTGGTGCGGCGGGCGAGCCTGACGACGATCTCGGAACTTGGGTTATTGTATTCGTTTCCCAAGAGAAACATCGACGGGCCCCCATAGTAGATTGACTTTTTCTCCAGCCCGCACATGCGGTCAAAATACCAATCCACTTTATCGATCGACTTTAAGGTCTTATACCTCCCCGTCCAGTTGGGCATCTTGGGGAAAGCAAAATCCGTCTGGCCAGGCTGCCAATTATGCAAAAACCCTTTACTGTGCTCGGTCCATTCCATGCCGTACCTGATTTCCGGGGCCGGGGCCTCGCCCTTTTGGCCTGAGGCTAAAGGGCTTTCCTGCTTATCCCCATCCAATGGTGAGCTTGTATTGTCTTTAACATCGTCAGTCATGATAACAATTTTCCCCTAATTTAACGATAACCATAAATTATATTTACAATTATCGTTATATTATTCTTACGCATGGAAAAAGGGCAAAAAAACCCTTCCGCAAACGGCGCATGCCGTTTGGAACCAACTAGCGGCTTAACTTGGCCTTAAAAAACCAAAATTAGCCGGTCACGATTTTTCGGGGCTTGATAGTTTGAGCGGGTCAAAGAGGCCAGACGGCCTTGGGACAAGAAAAATAGATCGTGGGCGCGATGGGAGGGACAAGAAAAAGGTAATCACTTTTTTGTGACTTGGCAAGGGCCTGGACCTCGCCATGTCGCCGTAAAGGTCCCCAAGCAAACAAAAAAATAATCAACAAAAACCTTGTAATTTCTATATGTTCTTAGTAAAATTAGGACAAAACGTAGTCTAAGTTTCAGCAAAAAGATGCCATGAGCAAAATCTTCATGAGCGCCGTTTCGCCAGTCAGCCGTATCGCTTAATCGGCTAGGATGCCTAGAGACATGGAGGAATCATACCTGTCTTTATTGGACATGTAGGCAAAAAAACTCATGACTTTAGCCATTTTAACCTCGAAGGTCGCCAAAAATTTTATAATTTTTTAATTAAAAAAGCTATATTTAAAGCTATAGTTATATATTTATGCTGTCTACGTATATTTAATTTATTCAATAAAAACAATTTTTTTAAAAAATTATTCGATTCTCTGCCTTTTATAAATTCATCTAAAATAATCTGATTTTTATTAGTTAGTAACCCTTTATTCGGAATAAGGATTTTTAAATTATTGTCTATCCAAACCTTATAGGCGCCTTTCATTAAAAAAATAAACCTTCGCAGTTTAGCCATCATAGACAGATTAGAACCAATCATATTTTTGCCATGCTGGCGATACCTCAAAGTCGGCTCCGGGTCATACATGACGGTGCCGCCCTGACCGCTGACTATCATATAGGCCCACCAGTCATGGGAGGGGATCACATACCCCAGGGCCAAGGCGATCAGTTCGCGGGCTTTGGGGTTAAAAGCCATCGTGTTGCCCCCGCCAAGACTCTGGACCAGGGCGTTGCCAAAGGATGGCGGGTATTTATTCTGAAGCGGCGACAGTCCGTACTCCACGTTGTCAGAGTCGACCAAAATCGTGCGTCCGCAATAAAGGGCGGGGGTTTCCGGATCCTTGTCGGCGAAGAAACCCATGGTTCTCTCCAATTTATCCGAAAGCCAGATATCGTCCTGGTCTGCCCAAAAAAAGACGTCAGCCTCAATCTCGCGATTGGCGGTCAAGGACATAAAATTATTGGCGAAGCCGAGTTTGGGCCCGGCGTATATCTTGACCCTATCACGGTACGAGTTTTTCGCGACCCAGGATTCTATAATCCCCAAAGTACCGTCGCCCGAACCGTCATCCGACACATAGAGCCGCCAGTCGGTCAGGGTCTGCCTTTTGATGGAATCAAGCTGCTCTAGGATAAATCTTTCGCCATTGTAGGTGGACATCAAGATTGCGATTTGTTTATTCATAGCTTATACAACAATTTCCTAAAAGCATAAATATCATAAAAAAACAAAATTATTTAGCCATATTGGCAAACAATTTCAACAACCGACAAGGTTTAAAGATAACCTATCTCACCATATTTTGCAACCACGAACTGGGAATAAACTAATATCTAAGCCT
>JAITKA010000156.1 GCA_031278635.1 Deltaproteobacteria bacterium
CATTCTTTAAACCTTTTTATTCGCTAGGAGTAGCAACTAACCGAGACGCTTGGTGTTATAATTTTTCAAAAACTAATATTACAACAAATATTAGTACTTTAATAAATAATTACAATAAATATTTAATATTACATTCTATAGATGAGTTTATACCGTGGACAGTAGGTTTAAAAAATTGTTTTAACAAGTCAATACAATTAAACTTCTCTAATTTAAATTGTAGAATAGGACTATATCGACCATTTTGTAGGCAAATTGTTTATTTTGATAAATTTTTAAACGAAAGAACATTGCAAATCCCTAAATTATTCCCGACACAAAATCATAAAAATCTAGTTATTTGCGTGCCTGCACCTGGAGGAACCAATGAATTTATGCCTTTAATTTCTGAGTTCATTCCTGATTTACATTTTAACGGTGATGCCCAATGTTTCCCGCGATACTATTACGAGGAAGACACTAAAAAACAACATACCCTTTTTTCGGCTCAAACCGTTATTGACGGATATACCCGTCACGACGGCATCACCGATTGGGTCTATCAGGAGTGCAAAACCAAATACGGACCCAAAGTTACCAAGGATACCATATTCTGGTACGTTTACGGGTTACTTCATTCGGAAGACTACCGGAAGACTTATTCCGACGACTTGAAAAAGTCGCTCCCTAGGCTGCCATTGGTGGACAATCCGGAGGATTTCTGGGCGTTTTCGAAGGGGGGCGAGGAGTTGGCTAGGCTACATCTGAACTATGAAACGGTTGAGCCTTACGCAAAAGTCACGGTAACCGGTGAGGATAAAGGGAATTTTAGCGTTGATAAGATTAGGTTCGTAGATAAGAGAGACAAATCGGCCATACAGTTTAACCCGGGTATAAGAATCACGGGTATACCTTTAGAGGCTTATGGCTATGTCGTGAATGGGAGATCGGCGATTGAATGGATAATGGATAGGTATCAAGTTAAGATTGATAAAGATTCGGGGATAAAAAATGACCCTAACGATTGGGCTAAAGAACATAAACAACCAAGATATATTTTAGAGGTGTTGTTAAAAGTTATCACAGTTAGCCTGAAAACTCTTGATATTACTAATAAATTGCCTAAATTGCAATTTTAAATTTAGATATTTATCTGCCAATACTATCAATAACTCTATGGCAATGTATTTGTCTTAAAAAATAATGCAAAGTAAATTCATAAGTGTTGACTATAACAATGAATATGCCGGATAAGTCCATTCTGATCTTTAATCCATATGGTCACAAATATAGTATCCAAAAGACCAAAAATAAAAAAACAATAGCCTAATTAATTAGGCTATTGTTTTTTTTAAAGGGCGTATTCGTTTTAGACCAGCAAATTTCGTTCTTTATCTTCTGTTTGGCATTTTTTGATGAAATCGTCGGTGTTCATGGTGCCCAAGTCGCCCGTTTTTCGTGAACGGACGGCAACGGAGCCGGTTTCCACTTCGTTATCCCCAATGACGAGCATATAGGGTATTTTATGAACCTGCGCTTCCCTTATCTTGTAGCCGATTTTTTCGTTCCGGTCATCGAGGGTGGCCCTTAGGCCGGAGTCCCTTAGCTTCGAGAGGAGTTTTTGGCCGTAGTCGTTTACCCGATCGGTTATGGGCAGGACGCGGACCTGCTCGGGGCTCAACCAGAGGGGCAAGGCGCCGGCGTATTTCTCTATGAGCAGGGCCAGGGTGCGTTCATAGCAGCCGATGCTGGTGCGATGGATGACGTAAGGGTATTTCTTTTTCCCGTCAAAGTCCGTGTATTGCATGTTAAACTGTTGGGCTAGCTGAAAATCTATCTGAATCGTAACCAAAGTATCTTCTTTGCCAAAGACGTTTTTTATCTGTAGGTCTAATTTAGGCCCATAAAAGGCCGCCTCCCCGTCAGCTTCGTGATAGTCTATGCCAATGTGGTCGAGAATCGAACGCATGGTGTCTTGGACTTTCTCCCATTGTTCCTTATCGCCGATATATTTGTCTTTTTTATTCTCGTCCCACTTCGAAAACCTATAAGTGACGTCATCATAGAGGCCAAGGGTCTTTACCATGAAAATGGCCAGCTCCAGGCAGCCCTTAAACTCGTCCTCGAGCTGGTCGGGCCGCACGGCCAGGTGGCCCTCGGAGATCGTGAACTGCCGGACCCTGATAAGGCCGTGCATCTCCCCGCTGGCCTCGTTTCTGAACAAGGTCGAGGTCTCGTTGTAGCGCAGCGGCAAATCACGGTACGAGCGGGCCTTGGCCAGGTAGACCTGGAACTGGAAGGGGCAGGTCATGGGCCGGAGAGCCAATAGCTCCGAGTCGTCGCCGTCCGGGCCGGCCTCGCCAATCACGAACATGCCTTCCCGGTAGTGTTGCCAGTGGCCGCTTATCTTGTAGAGGTCGCTTTTGGCCATGAACGGGGTTTTGGTGAGCAAATATCCCCTCTTCTCTTCCTCGTCCTCCACGAACCTTTCGAGGATTTGGATGACCTTGGCCCCGTTGGGCATGAGTATGGGCAGGCCCTGGCCGATGACCTGGCTGGTCGTGAAATACTCAAGTTCCCGGCCAAGCTTATTGTGATCGCGTTTCCTGGCCTCTTCCATCCGCTTCAGGTAGTCGTCGAGCTCCTCCCTGGTCCCGAAGGCCGTGCCGTAGACGCGGCAAAGCATCGTCTTGGAGCTATCGCCCCGCCAATAGGCCCCGGCAGTGCTCAGCAAGGCGAAAGCCTTGACCATCCCGGTGTTGTCGACGTGTGGGCCGGCGCAAAGGTCGACGAAATCCCCCTGCTTGAAAAAGCTTATCGGTTCCCCGTCGGGCAGGGCCTCAATCAGCTCGATTTTATAGGGCTGGTCTTTCATCAATTCCAGCGCCTGGTCGCGGGGGAGCTCAAAACGCTCTATTTTATAGCGCGCCTTAACTATTTTTTTCATCTCGCCGGATATGACCCCGAGATCGTCCTGGGAAAAGAATTCCGGGACCTCGAAGTCATAATAAAAACCCGTGTCGATGCTTGGGCCTATGGCCAGCTTGGCCTCGGGGAAGACGCGACGCACGGCCTGGGCCAAGACGTGGCTGGCCGTATGTCGCAGCGTGTTAAGATCGACTGGACGAGGACCTTCTGACATGTAAAACAACTCCAATTGATCACTGAATGGTTTAAAGGGGACCATTAGCGTAAAATGCTCAAACCGAGGAGGGGCGCCGGGATAATCCCGGCGTGGGCCGGATGGCGAGAAAAATAATGCAATTTCCCGGCCAAACCGGTCGATTCGAAAAACGGGCCACCCAGGACGGGGGTCATTTTCGGGCACGGCGGCCCAGTCACGGGGCGGCCGCCCCACCGAAACCTTATGAAGGATAAATTATGTACGGGGGATAGCGTTAATGTAACTGGCAACCGCCGAAATCGGTGTTTTAAGTCACGGGAAAGCCTAGTAACTGGGAGATATAGTCAGTAAAATAATTTAAATGAGATAGATTTCCTTGATATAACCATTAAAGGCGCCGTTTTCGGGACACTTGGCTTGGTTAGGGGCCCCTGAGTGGCCTCACCAAATGGAATCGCCTGGTTGACTCGCCCGGTTGACTCGCTTGGTGCGCTTTCAAAAGGTCATGTATGAGGGCGACTTTTTATGCATTTTATGGCTAGTTAGCCATAAAAACGCATAATTAGTCGCCAAGGCAAAACGGGAGAGCAAAATTTAGCTAACACCCCGGTTTCCATGAATTTTTTGTTTGGCGGCGCCTAAAAACCCAAGTACACCGGTTCGGTAACCTAGCGTCTGCGCGGCATGAGTATGTTATCTTAATTTTATCTTGACGGCAACTTTATAATACGCTTTCGAAAATCTCGGCGGGGTGGCCATGATTCGGTAATCCCGGAAGCCCACGGGGGCTTTAAGGTGGCGAATAAAACCAATGATTTTGTGATGTTATGAAGCGGAAGGCTTTGGGTGGATCGGGGGAATCTTGGGGGCGGGTGGGTCGTTTCGTCCCGGTGTATGGATTAAACTAATAAGCCGATATATGACATAAAATAGACAATGTTAGGTAAGTTTTATTTTTTATAGGCTTGTTTTTCTAGGTTTTTTATGTTTTGTGAAGTATAATCGGTGATAAAATTACTTTGACATTGGCATATTTTAGAGATCAATTCTTCTAACTCAGATGACGATAGATATTTATCGGCGATGGCCGCGCTGCTTTTGATATTATCGACAAAGTCAAAGAAAACGTCGATTTCTTTCATCAAAAGTTCGATGATACTTTTAATTTCTGATTCTTTAAAACCTTCGTAATTCATGTTATCTAATATATGGTTGTAACGATTGATTACGTGATTGCGCATATTGTCGATATTAGCTTGTAAGTCAGACTGAATAGTTACGTTACTTTTAACTGAAATATCATTAACCCTTTTCTCCATTTTTTACGCTCCTCAGACTGACTTTTTTTAACCTCCTGTATTATAACATAAAAACAAAAAAAGAAAAAATTTAGGCGACATTTAGGCGGGCAAACCGTTAGCCACGGCGAGGCCACGGCGAGGCCTCGGCTGGCCAGGACCGCCCAGGGTTGGGGCGCGGATGGGGCGAACCGTTAGGTGTTTTCGTCTGGGCCGTAACGTATCACACAATATATTCAGTACATTCTATTGATTTGCATTGGCGGGACTAATATGGTATAAAACACGCTTCGTTCATGATGGACCCAAACCGCCCGGATGGCTATCGGCCAGCCGGGCGAACGGCCACGGTTGGCCGCTTTGGGCCGGGGCCCCCATGGGCAGGGGGCGGGGACGAAAGGTTATGGGAGCTGACCGCGATGGTTCGGTTTTTGTCATGGGTATACGTTGACGACGCGGCCTTGGCTACCGCCAAACGGGTCATTAACTTCTTTCGCGAAAAGCGAATCAGGGATCCGCTTGGCGTCGGGCAGATTACCACCAGCCTGTCGAACCAACTCTTCCCGGCCACGAGCAGCGTCATGACCCGGCTACGGTACGTTTTCATAGTCCCATGGGTCTACCGGCTGGTGGAAAGCGGGGGGCCATCGAAGGGCGAAAAGAAGTTCGGCGAAACGCTCGAGGAGGCCGAGAAAAAACTGATCAAGGCCCTGTCCAACAACGAGGATCATGAGGGCGTGATAGGCTTTGTCGCCAGGGACAAAGTAAAGACCCTTCCCAGCGAGTTATATTGGAGCGTCCTAAGGGCCTGGGACATTCGAAGGTTCCGGGGCACCAGAAACCACTATCACCGGATGGCCAGAATATTGCTGGAGCGACGGTCGGCCATGAACGAGCGCAGGGAGAAGGCAAAAAAGCGGGGCGAGGAGATCGATCCGCATGACGCGCTATCGGGCATGACCTGGGACCCGCTTCTGCCCAAGCCGCCGGAGGGTTTTCCCGGCGTTCTGGGCTTGGGCCTTACCTTCGCGGAGTCGGAATATCTCCTAAACAGGCTGAAGGCGAAATTCCCCGATAGCCTCCTGTGCGCATTGGCCTCAAAGGTTAACCCGGAAGTTAAGGGCATCGGGCAACCGTGGGAGCACCCGGCCTTTGGCACCTTTTCCGCCGACCAGCGGGCCCTTCTGACCCAGGCGAGGTACCTGGCCGAAATCATGGACGCGGCTTACACCCTGTACCATTATCAGCTGGCCGGGAAAAAGAACAACGGCGATCTCGTGAAACTGTGTAAGGGGAATTTTAAGGATTGGCTTCACCGTTTCCCGGAAGGCGAGATCCTGTCATGGGACGTCAACGACCTGTGGGATCTGACCATAGGTCGCGGCCATCCGGTCTACCCGTCTACGAAAGCGTTTATCGGGCGCTTCCTGGGTTTCGTGAAATCCAATCCCGGCAAGCTTTTGGAAGACGACCGTTGCTTAAACCTCATAAGGGACAGGGAAATCTCGCTCAAGGGCCCCCGCTCAAGGTTTAGGAACGCCAAAGCCCTTGAGGAATGGTCGGGCGACTTGTCCGCGACGCGGCTTACTTTCCGTTGGGCGACCGTCCGGACCCTCCTAAACGATCTCTACCTGGGGCTCGGCCAGGGGGCGTTATGCTGAACCCAGGCGACAGGACCACCATAACCTCGCTTTTCGAGGCCCGGAAAGGGCAAAGTTTCACCGACGCCTTGGCCACGACCTACTCGCTGGATCCGTACTTTTTGCTTCACGTCCCGGTAAGCCTTGCCACCGGCGGGGGGATAACCCCGGGGACGAATATTTTGGAAGTATTCGAGGCCACCAGGAAATATTCCGGGAGGATCTCGGTTTTCGTCCAGGCGGGCCAGATAAGGGTGCCGGCGACCGCCTCGGGGCAGGTATACGCCCTGGCCGAGAAGATGATCGTCAGCGTCCCCGGCCCGGAGGGCGGGATCTTCCATCCCAAGATCTGGGTCGTCCGTTTCGGGGCCGATGACGGCTCGCCGTCGGCGTTTTACCGGTTAGCCGTCCTGACCAAAAACCTGACCATGGACCGTTGCTGGGACCTCAGCCTAACGCTGGAGGGCTGGGTCACGAAAAGGGCCAGGCAATTCGCCGGCCAAAGGGATTTGGCCTCCCTGATCGGCGCGCTGCCCGGGATGGCCAACCTTAAAGCCAACGACCACCACCGGGCCAGGGCGGAAACCATCGCCGGGGAAATCGGGCGGGTGGACTGGGAGCTCCCGGACGGGGTCGATGATTTCAAGGTTTTCGTCCATGGCCTGAGGAAATGGCTGCCCACCGGGAGGACGGCCAACGGGCGCTGGAAATTACCCGAAAACGCCAGTAAACTTTTGGTCATGTCACCGTTTTGCTCCGATGACGCCTTGGAAAGGCTGGCCGACGGCCCCAAGGAAAAGCCGATCCTGATCTCGCGGCCGGAGACCCTGGCCGACCTGAACGGGGGAACCCTCGCCCGGTTCGAATCGATCATGACCCTCGACGGCAGGCTGGCGGAAGACGTTTTCGAGGAGGAGGACCCTCCCGAGCCATCGCCCGACACCGACCCCACCGAATCGTTCGGCGCGCCCGTTTCCGGCCTTCACGCCAAGCTATATCTCGCCGAGATCCAAAGGCGCGGCGCCGTTTTGGCCGTGGGCTCGGCCAACGCCACCAACCATGGCCTGGGGCTCGTCCGGGACGGCGGGAACGTCGAGATAGTGGCCCAACTGACCGGCAAAAAATCCGCCCTGGGCGACATCGGGGAAATCCTGGGCAAAAAGGGCCTGGGGGACTGGCTTGAGGCCTACGCGCCCGAGGCGGCGATCGAGCCCACCGCGGAAGAGGAAGCGGCCAAGGAGACCCTGAAAAGGCTTGACGGGTTCAAGAGACTCATGACGGAGGCCAACGTTTCGATCGCCTGCGAGAGGACCGCTTCCCAGGGGCTTTTTAGCTTATCCCTCAAGTTCCCGCCGTCACTGATCGAAAGCATGGAGGGTGATATTGCCGGCCTCAGGGTCTGGCCAATCACCGTGCCGGAGGAAAACGCCGTCGACATCCTTGGCGGGGAAAACGAGGGCGTTTTCGGGATGGGCGATTTCACGGCCTTCGCCCTCACCAACCTCGTGGCCTTCAGGCTTATCCCCAAGGAGACGGAATTATCCCTCTCCTTCGTTTTGGGTCTGCAGGCCAAAGGCTTCCCCAAAAAACGGGAACATGAAATCTTAAAGTACTTGATAAAGGACGAAAATTCATTCCATGAGTACCTATTTTTGCTACTCAAACCTGACCCAATGAACCTCGTTGAGGATTTGGGCGGCTTTGGCTCGGAAACGGACGACGATGTTAGTCGCGGCTGGTCCAAGGCTTCCGGTTTGGTAAAAACGCATCTTTTGGAAAACCTAACGAAAACATATTGCCGTAACCCACTTAAATTCGCTGAAGTCTCTGATATTATGTATTATTTGTTTGACAAGGAAAACATGGGCATCCTCCCCGAGGGCTTCGGTGATTTCTGGAAGGTATTCGAAACCGCCGTCCGGGACAGGCGCGACTGAATCGCGCCACGGTTTCCAAGGCGGGCGATTTCGTCGCGCGTTGCCTTAAGGGAGCCAAAATTATCGTAGCCGTGGGGTTTTTCCGGCCATGGGTACCGATTAAGCCAGGCGTTGGGCGACCAAATGACCAAAACGAAGATTGAATGGACGGACGCTACCTGGAACCCGGTCACGGGCTGCTCGAAAATTTCCACGGGCTGCGCCCATTGCTACGCCGAGGCCATGGCCCGTAGGTTGCGGGCCATGGGGGTCGGGAAGTACGCGAACGGTTTCGAGCCGACCTTGCATGAGGGCGCCTTGGGGGAGCCCTTGGGCTGGGGCAGGCCGAGGTCCATTTTCGTCTGCTCCATGGCCGACCTCTTTCACGACGGGGTGCCCTTCGGGTTCATCGACAGGGTCATGGCCACGGTCAGGCTGACCCCCCGCCACCGCTACCAGATCCTGACCAAACGCGCAAGGCGCATGGCCCTGTATTTTTCCGGAAGGGAGGTCCCGGGGAACGTTTGGCTCGGGGTCACGGTCGAGGCCCCCTCCGAGGCGGGCCGGATTGACTGGCTGAGGCAAATACCGGCCGGGGTCAGGTTCCTCTCCTGCGAGCCCCTGGTCGAGGATCCGGGACCGCTTGACCTGACCGGCATCGACTGGGTGATCGTGGGCGGGGAGAGCGGGAGCCGGGCGAGGCCCATGAGGCCCGAGTGGGTACGCGGCCTGTTGGCTCAGGCCGACGGGCGGGGCATAGCCTTTTTCTTCAAGCAATGGGGCGCCTGGGGCCCGGACGGGGTCAGGCGGGGCAAGAAACGGAACGGGATGGCCCTGGACGGGAAAATCATCCAAGCGACGCCGGGCCCGGCCGCCCGGGGCTTGGGAGGTATCGGCCGCCAGGGGTTGGCGGCGCCAAAGGGGTTGGCCCACTGGGATGGCCAACCCGGGGGAGACGATGGTTAAGATAGACGTAAAGAAGATAATGGGTACGCTAAAGGATTTCCAAAGGGAAACCGTGGAGTACGTTTTTGACCGAATGTATGGCCCGTCGGAGACAAAGAGGTTTTTGGTGGCCGACGAGGTGGGTTTGGGTAAAACTTTCGTGGCCAAAGGCATCATCGCCAAGGCGGTGGAGAAACTCTCGACCAAGGTCAAGCGCGTGGACGTGATTTACGTCTGCTCCAACGCCTCCATCGCGCGGCAAAACATAGCCCGGCTTAACGTTCTGGGCCGGGGGAACGCCTTCCATATATCCACCCGGCTGACGCTATTGGCCAAGCAGGCCCGGGAGCTGTCGGCGAACAAGGTTAATTTCATCGCCCTGACCCCGGCCACGACCTTCGGCTCCGATTACGAAAACGGTAAGGGCAATACTTTCACCGGTCTCGGCGAGGAAAGGGCTTTAATTTACCAGATAGTGTCTACTTTGTTAACCAAAAATAAATTACAGGGGTTAAAAACCGGCTTAAAAAACTTACTGCAATGCTCCATGCAAATGGATGGTTGGGAACGCGAGATCCAAAAAGCGAAAGACGAACGGCTGGAACCGTCGATAGTCAGTAATTTCAAGAAAGCGTTGGGCGAAAACGATGACCTTATGGGGGAGCTGCAACGATGTTGCGAGAAATTCGAGCGCAGGGGCATATCATGGCCGGAAGAGGCCCGGCAGGCCCGCAACCAATTGATAGCCAAGCTCAGGACCGAGTTGGCCACCCTCTCCCTGGAAATCCTGGAGCCGGACCTCATAATAATGGACGAGTTCCAGAGCTTTAAGCACCTTCTGGAAGGGTTCTCCGATGGCATCGACTCCAATAAATTGGTCTCGGCGTTCTTCAATTACAAGGACAGCAAGGTCCTCCTGCTCTCGGCCACGCCCTACAAGTTCTTTACCACCGCCCTCGAGTCGGCGGACGACGATCACTTCACCGATTTTATCCAAACGCTTTCCTTTTTATGTAACGATACGGCGAAAGTCGATGAAATCAAGACTTTCATAAGGGGACACCGCCATGAGCTTCGCGCCCTGGCCCAAGGGCTCAAGGCCGAGCCCGGCGTCTGGAAAGCCGAGCTGGAAAAGGCCCTGCTGAAAGTCATGTGCCGGACCGAGAGGGTCAGCCAGACCCTGGACCGCAACGCCATGCTGACCGAGGTCATCATGCCGGCCCCCCTCGAGAGCGGGGATCTGCTCGCGGCCTCGGCGGCCGACCGGGCGGCCAGGGCCATCGGCTCCGATCTGCCCCTCGATTACTGGAAGTCCACGCCTTTTTTGTTTAATTTTTTAAAGGGCTACCAGTTTAGGGAAAAACTGGGGGATTTTTTGGCCTCCCCGGAGCCTGGCCTCACCCAGGCGCTCCTTTCGCCTGGCGCCTCCCTCACCGAAAAGGACCTGAGAAACTTCAAGCCGATCAAGCCCAACAACCCCAGGGCCAGGGCGTTGTTCAAGGACACCCTGGGGGCCGGCCTGTGGAGGCTGCTGTGGATGCCGCCTTCCCTGCCCTACCACGAGCCCTCGGGCGTTTACGGGAACATGGGCGGGGTCACCAAATCGCTGGTGTTCTCCTCCTGGAAAATGGTCCCGGCTTCCCTCTCGGCCACCCTGTCATACGAGGCCGAGAGGCTGCAGGTCGGCGGCAACCTCTTTCATCAGAATCTGGGCGACCAGGTGGCGAGGCTCCTGACCTTTTCCAGGGATTCCGGGAACCGAAGGCTGACCGGCATGCCCATCATGGCCTGGCTCATGCCCTGCCCGGCCCTGGCCCGGAAGGTCGACCCGCTGGCCATAGCCGGATCCTTCGGCGGCCGTTTGCCCAGCCTGAGGCGCGCCCGGGACGCGGCCATCGGCATCTGTAAGGGACTCCTCGCCAAACTCCCCGCGGGGCCCAAAACGGGCACGGCGGACCAGAGGTGGTACTGGGCCGCCCCCGTTTTCCTGTCCGGGCGGGACGGCCTGCGCGACTGGCTGGATGGGCAGGGGCCCGACGGTTGGGGGGCCCTGGCGGGCGAGGCCGTCAGGGGGGAGATTTTTAACGCCCACCTGGATCTCTTGCGCGGGACGGAAGCCTCGGACCTGGGCCGCATGCCGGCCGATCTGGCCGAGGTTTTGGCCGATCTGGCCCTGGGCGGCCCGGGTAACTGCGCCCTGAGGGCCCTGGCCATGGCCGCCCCGGAACTGGATCCAGGCGACCCAAGGCTCTTGACCGCCGCCGCCAACGTCTCCTTCGGCTTCCTGAACCTCTTTAACCTGCCCGAGACGGTCACCCTCCTCCAGGGCCTCTACCCCGGTAAAGGCGCCTATTGGCGCGACACGCTTAAATACGCCATCGACGGGAACGTCCAGGCCGTCCTGGACGAGTACGTCCACGTGCTCCTGGAGTCCCTTCCCTTCCCGGGCGACGGGCCGGCCGAGAGGGTCATGGAGCTGTCCGGGCGCATAAAATCGACCCTGACCCTAAGGACCAGCCAGGCCACTTTCGACGTCTTACAATTCAAGGGCGATAAATTCGTGATCAGAGACTATAATTCCCGCTGCCGATTTAGCCTTAAGTATGACAAGATAGTGGACATCGAGGAAAGCGAGAGCCACAACGAGAAAGAAAGCCGCGTCGAGCGCGTCGCCGAGGCCTTCAATTCCCCCTTCAGGCCCTTCGTCCTGGCCTCGACCTCAATCGGCCAGGAGGGCCTGGATTTCCACCCCTGGTGCCATGCCGTGGTCCACTGGAACCTCCCCTCCAACCCGGTCGATCTCGAGCAGAGGGAGGGCCGGGTCCAAAGGTACAAGGGCCACGCGGTCCGCAAGAACGTGGCCCGCCGCTATGGCCTGAAATCCCTCCCGCCCATCGGCAAGGGAAAGCCCTGGGCCAGGCCGGACCCCTGGCAGGCCATGTTCGATCAGGCCCTGCGGGACAGGGAGAAAGGCCGCAACGACATCACCCCCTACTGGGTCTTCGATGGCGAGGCCAAGATCGAGCGCCGGATCCCCATGATCCCCTTCAGCCGGGAGGTTGGAAGGTTGCGGGAACTCAAGCGGGACCTCGCCACCTACCGGCTGGTCTTCGGCCAGCCCAGGCAGGAGGAGCTCCTGGCCGCCCTCAACCTCGGCCGGCCGGTGGACGAGATGTCGGGCTGGCTGATATCCCTGGCCCCGCCCAAAAAGCGCTGACCGGGCGAAAAAGCGCCCAAGTTAATGACCGAAGGCCATGGAAAGACCCCGGGATTGGAAACTCATGGGGTAATTTAACCTACTAATTTAGCCGGTTAAAAGTAACTACCCAAAAATAAGCGGCCTTTGCGGGGCCATTGAAACCGAAGGCCCCGCCAAGACCACGGGATTAGAAAACAATGGCCAAATTTAACCTATAAATTTACCCGGTTAAAAATAACTAGCCAAAAATCAGGGGCCTTTGCGGGGCGACTAAACCCCAAGGCCCCGGTAAATGAAAGCCCCAATCCCCCCGGGACGAAAAAAATTTTCACCCTGGGGGTTGCTTTTTCCGGTACGGTGATTACTTTTACTTGATTGCGGGGTTAAAGCCGACGGGGGGAGTCCCGGAACCCTAACCCCGGGGACGCGAGCGGCCCGTTATCGCGATTGGCCATAACGATCCTTGGTTTGATGGTAAAAGCCCTGACTTTTCGCCTGGCTTGGCACCTCAAGGCTGGATGGTTCCACCCAAACGTTGGCCGGTAACCGCCGCGAAGGGTTTTAAATACGCCCTTTCGGCCAGGCGTCCCTCGCGGGAAAAAATTTAGCCGCCACGGGGCTTTATGGGCTCACCGGGGCGGCTGTCGCGGTCAGGCGGGGGCGGTCGGTCTCGCGCCCCCGGGATTATGTCGGAACTGGGCCTTAGGCGGTCTTGCCGGCGACGCCGGACTCGATGGCCGCCTGGGCGACGGCCTTGGCCACGGCCTCCTTGACGCGGGGGTCAAAGGCGGCGGGCAGGATGTAGTCGGGCTTGAGCTGGCCGTTGGCCACGAGGTTGGCGATGGCCTTGGCGGCGGCGATTTTCATCTGGTCGTTTATGTCGCTGGCCCGGACGTCGAAGACGCCCCTGAAGATGCCCGGGAAGGCCAGGACGTTGTTGATCTGGTTGGGGAAGTCGCTGCGGCCGGTTCCGACCACGGCGGCCCCGGCCTCGAAGGCCAGATCGGGCATGATCTCGGGGGTGGGGTTGGCCATGGGGAAAACGATGGGATTGGGGGCCATGGAGGCCACCATTTCCTTGGTCACGACCCCGGGGCTGGAGACGCCGATGAAGACGTCGGCCCCTTTGATGACCTCGGCCATGGAGCCTTTCTTGCCCTTGAGGTTGGAGATCTCGGCCATGGCCACCTTCTCGGGGTTCAGGTTGTCGCGGCCCTTGTAGATGGCCCCCTGGCGATCGCACAGGATGACGTCCTTGAGGCCCATGGCCATGAGGAGCTTGATTATGGCCACGCCGGCGGCGCCCGCGCCGCTGGTGACCACGGAAATGTCGGAGATGTTTTTGCCCACCACGCGGAGGGCGTTCATCAGGGCGGCCAGGACGACAACGGCGGTGCCGTGCTGATCGTCATGGAAGACGGGGATGTCGCAGCGCTCCTTAAGCTTCCTCTCGATCTCGAAGCAGCGGGGGGCGGAGATGTCCTCGAGGTTGATGCCGCCGAAGCTCCCGGACAGAAGGGCCACGGTATCGACTATCACGTCGACGTCCTTGGAGCGGATGCACAGGGGGACCGCGTCCACGTCGCCGAAGGACTTGAAGAGGACGCATTTGCCTTCCATGACCGGCATGCTGGCCTCGGGGCCGATGTCGCCCAGGCCCAGAACGGCGGTGCCGTCGGTGACCACGGCCACGGTGTTCCAGCGGCCGGTGAGCTCGTAACTTTGCGAGGGATCCTTTTGGATCTCAAGGCAGGGTTGGGCAACGCCCGGGGTGTAGGCTATGGACAGATCGTCCTTGCTGGCTATGGGCATCTTGGGGACGGTGGCCATTTTGCCTTTCCACTGGCGATGCATTTTGACGGCTTCTTCCGCGTAGTTCATGATTTCCTCCGATTCTTATATGTTCGGGCCTTATCGATTAGGCCATTTGGTAAACGATTGGTGATACCAGGGGCCGGGCGCCTAGGCGGCGGCCCCTGGGCTTAAGGGTCCTAGGCGAAAAACTGCAGGATTATGCTGGAAAGTATCAGCATGAAGGCGCCGCCTATGCGGGACGAAATCTGGGCGAAGGGCATGAGCTCCATGCGCTTGGCCGCCGAGAGGACGGCCACGTCGCCGGTGCCGCCCATGTTGGCCATGCACAGCCCGCCGGTGATGGCCGACTCGATGGGGAAGAAACCGACCAGGCGGCCGACGACCGCCGCGCCGATGATGGCACCGAAGACCGTCACGCTAACCAACAGTAGGTACTGTCCGGAGAAGGCGGCGGCGACCTCGGGCAGGCTGGTGTAGGCCACCCCGATGCCGACCAGGAGCACGCCGGTCAGGTTTTTCATGACGAACTGGAACCACTGGTAGCAGCAGATCTCCATCTTCGGGTTGATCAGGCCGCTGACCTTGACCAGGGCCACGGAGAGGATCATCCAGGCGTAGCCGTGGATGACCGGGAAAACCAGGTTCAGGAGGGCGCCGAAGGCGAAGAAGGCGGTGGCGATCATGAGGCCCGTGCCCATCTTGACCAGGTCGATCTTGTCGCGGTCGGCCTGAAGGGCGTTGTCCATATCCACCTCGGCCGTGGCCGTGGCGTCGCCAAGCAGCATAAGCTGGCCGTCGCCGCTGAGGCTCCGGCGGACCTTGCCGAGTTTGTTCAGTAGGCCGCCCATGACGATGGCCAGGGCGTTACCCAGGGCCACCGCCGGGACCATTATCGAAAGCATCTTGGCGGGGTCGGTACCGAGGCCCTCGCCGAAAATCTTCGAGAGGGGGACCGCGCCGGCGCCCATGCCGCCGCCCATGATGGGGATGCTAACGAAGAAGATGGCTTCCTTGGCCCCGTAGCCGGTCAGCCAGCCGATCAGGCCGCAGAGGCTAAGGGAAAGGGCGACGCCGCCGATGATGACCGGAAGGTACCTGAAGGCGGCCTTGATCAGAAGCTGGCGGTTCATGCCCATGATGGAGCCGGTGATAAGGGCGGCTATGTAAAAATCGAGGAAGCCGCCGCCCTTCATGAAAACCGTCATGGTGTCGATCGAGGCCTGGGGCAGCAGGCCCGCGGTGACCAGGCCGGCGGAACCGAATATGATGACGATGGCGCCGCCACCGAGGAAAGTGTTGATGAAGGGCGTTTTCTCGCCCACCAAATTAAAAACCGCCCCGATAACGATCATCAGGGGAAAGGCCCCAATCATCCCCGAGGGCAGTTTGCCTAGGAAAGTGGCCGCTAGCACGGCCAGGCTGAAGATAGCGAAATAATACCACGGCATCCCGTATAATTGAAACGTCGGTTTCTCAGGGGCCAGGGAGGCGGTGGCGCTAAGGGCGTTGGCGTTCTCTATCATGCTTAAACTCCTTGCCGTATGGCGTGACCTTATGAAAAAGGCGGTTGGGATCGGTAACCGGCTAGCCCGGTTACCGTGAAAAAATATTAACCCTGTCAGGATATTTTGACCAGCCATATGAAAGTAATGAAAGCTTTGTAAAGAAAAAAAAGCCAAGGCCGAAAATCCACGCCACCTAACTTACCGATTATACGGCATTAATTCGTCAAGGTATCGAAAATACCCTATGCCTTTTTGGTCCGGATCGGGGAGTTTTATAACTTTCGAAAGTAATATTATTTTTGACAACGCGCCATTCCCGGGCCCCCGGGCCGGCGCCTGGGGGCCGGCCGGCCGGGTCTTTTCATTTGAGGGTCATTTTGGGTATTATAAGTGAGCGCCTGGACGCGGCCATTTTCCGGTTTTTATTTTTGAAGTTAAGGTAAGGTATTTTAGTTTTCGGTGTTCTTATGTAGACACAAACTAATATATTGGTACCGCATGGAACTTTTAAATGGTTCTTTCAGGCTTAAATTCTCTTAGCGTTCATTGCTTATAAGACTTCGTTATGAAATTAGTGGCCAAAATGATATGGCTGGACGTCCTTTTGGTCTCGGCCATGCTTTTGCTGACCGTGGGCCTGGGCGCCCGGCACAGCGTGGGGCTCCTGGAAAACGACCTGGGGCAGAACCTCAACAACGTGGCCCAGCTCCTGGCCACCAGCCAGCCGGTGGTGGACGCCCTGAGGGAGGGCCGCGTCTCGCCGGACCTGGAAAAATACCTGGACGACATCCTGGCCAGCCAGAACAACATAGACGTCATCACGATCGCCAACATGGGGGCCATCAGGCTCTACCACCCGGTCAAGGCCCGGATCGGCCAGCCCTTTTTCGGCGGGGACGAGGGCCCGGCCCTGCGGGGCGAGAACTACTCCTCCAAGGCCGAGGGCACCCTGGGTTTCCAGAAGCGGTATTTTTACCCGGTTTTCGACCGGGACGGCACCCAGCTGGGATTCGTGCACGTCAGCATGCTCATGAAAAACCTTGAGCTCCTGCGCAACCAGGTCCTCAAGGTCCACCTCCAGACCCTGGTCGCGGTCTTTTTGGTCGGGGTGGTGGCCTCGGTGTTCCTGGCCGCCAACATCAAGCGCTCGCTGCTTGGCTACGAGCCCCACCAGATCGCCTCCAGTTTCCTCAAAAGGGGCGAGATAATGGACTCCCTGGAGGAGGGCCTCCTGGCCATAGACGAGAGGGGCGCGGTCATACTCATAAACGACGCCGCCAGCCGGATGCTTGACCTGGGCCAGACGGAGATAGCCGGGAAGGACATCGACGGCCATTTCCCCCAGTTCAAGCTCAAGGACACCCTGGCCGGGGTGGTCGACCATAACCGCCAGGTGGCCTTGAACGAGCAGGTGATAATCTGCGACCGCCTGCCGGTCCACAGCGGGCACCAGGTCATAGGGGCCATGGCCATACTCCGGGACCGGACGGAGGTGACCAAACTGGCCGACCAGATAACCGGCTTCAACCACGTCCTGGACGCCCTGAGGCGGAACACCCACGAGTTCATGAACCAGCTGCATGTCATCCTGGGGCTCCTCCAGAGCGGCGAGCTCGAGGAGGCCAAGCGCTTCATAACCAAGATAGGCCACGCCCAGAGCGAGACCGTCTCCACGGTCGCCAAGAGCATCGACAACCGCGTCCTGGCCGCCCTGATCATGGGCAAGATAAGCCGCTGCCAGGAACTGGGCATCAGGATGACCGTCCAGCCCCACAGCGTCATCCCCAGGCACAGCCTCTTCCTCTCGACCCAGTCGCTCCTGACGGCCGTGGGGAACCTGGTCGAGAACGCCATAGAGGCCATAAACGCCAAGGCCGACCCCGAGTCCGAGGACACCATCTCGCTGTTGATTTACGAGGACAAGCAAAGCCTTTTGATCACCGTGGACGACACGGGCATGGGCCTGACCCAGGACGAGATAGCCAAGATGTCCCAGCGTGGCTACACGACCAAGGGGGCGGGCCGCGGAACCGGCCTGGGCCTGGTCAGGGGCCTCGTCCAGTCGAGATCCGGCGAATTCTCCATAGAGTCGGAAAAGGGCGTGGGCACATCCATGATGCTCACCTTCACGGTGCCCCGCCCCGGCCGCAAGGCCGCCCCGGACCTCCCCGCGGGGGCCAGGGACACCGAAGGGCATGGGGGGAAAGGACAGGTGGAGGGTGGATAGCCTAACGGTCATAATCGTCGAGGACGACCCCATGGTCGCCCAGATCAACAAACGCTACCTCCAGAAGGTCGGGGGCCTGACCCTCGCCGGGATTTTCCCCAACGGCAAGCTGGCCATGGAGTACCTGAAGGGCAACCCGGTCGATCTGGCCGTCCTCGACTTCTACATGCCGGAACTGAACGGCCTGGAGCTCCTGCGCATGATGCGCCGCGAGGGCCTCCGCACCGAGGTCATCATGGTCACGGCGGCCAACGACGCCAAGCAGGTCGACGAGTTCCTCAAGCTGGGGGTGGTCGACTACCTGGTCAAGCCCTTCAGCGAGGACCGCTTCATCGAGGCCCTGGAGAAATGCCAGGCCCGCGTCCGGGTGACCGGCTCCGGCGACGAGCTCACCCAGCAGGCCATCGACAACCTCATGGGCTCCAGGGCCAGGCCCGCCAAGGACCCCGAGCCCCCCGAACGCTTCCAGCCCCAGGAAACCCCCAAGGGCCTGAACCCCAGCACCCTTGAGCTCATCCTGAACGCCATGGCCGACGGCCAGGGCGGCTTCAGGGGCTGCGAGGAGCTGGCCAACAAGGTTGGCCTCTCAAGGGTCACCGTGAGACGCTACCTGATCCACATGGCCGAGCAGGGCCAGGTGGAAAGCGTGGTCGATTACGACACCGGCGGCAGGCCCAGCGTCAAATATAAGCTCAAATGATGGCGTTTTTGTTGATGGCGCCCTTGTGGTTTGGGCCATCCCGGTTTGGCCCATGGATAAACCGGCGGATGGCCCAGCGTCAAATATAATCTCAAATGATGGCGTTGGGTTTAATGGCGCCCTTATGGTTTGGGCAATGATGGCCATCAGGGTTTGTCCCAATGATAAATCGGCCCCATTGGCCCTAGGCCTTGACCGATCCGTTGACATCTTTTGCCGACAACATTTACGCCAAGTTTTGCCGCCAAGTTTTGGCCGCCCCCGTTTTTGCCTTTTATGCCGATAGACCGTTATTATTTACCAAAAACATTATTATCTCTCCCAATAAACAAACAGGGGAGACTAACAACAATATTTATGCGCCCGAGTATGGGAACAACGCCTGGGACATAGCATGGAAACGCCCGCCGCCGAGGCCAGACTGATTGCCGACAAACTGGCCGTTTTGCGGAAAAAGGTCATCGATCTGTCAAACCGCAACCCTTTGGTCAACGTGAGCCTTAGCCCCCGCTCGGGGGCCATCGTGAGGGTCGTGGACGAGCTGCCGGAGGTGCTGGCCTTTAACCTCCGGCAGCAGCGGACGATGACCTTTAAGGCCCTGCCGGAGATAGACGAGCGGGACCTCGCGGACGAGCGGACGCAAAAGTTCAAGCTATACTTGAACTCCCTGAAGGCCGAGGACCAGGATTATCTGGATTTCATGGCCGACCAGACTGTCGGGCAGATGGCCACCCCGGAGGAGCTCGAGGCCCAGGAGAGAAAACTCAAGGACAAAGTGCGGGACCTGTTGGGCCTCCCGCCGAGGAAGGCCGCGGGGGCCATAAACCTTGAGCGGCACGCGGCCGATTGCGGCATCGACCCCGATTACGAGCTGCCCATGCCCCAGGAGGCGCCCCCGCCCAAGCACGGGGACGACGAGATCCAGACCCTTTTCCTCCCCTCCCACCTGGAGAGGCGCCTCACGACCCTCCTCACCAAATGCAGGACCTGGGAGGAGGAGACCGGCATCAACGCCTTCCATGCCGCCTTCGGGATCCTGCGCTGGCGGGACGCCGCCTCCAAGGACCGCCAGATCGCGTCCCCGCTGGTGATGCTCCCGGTCAAGCTGGAAATGAGGCGATCGCAGAGAGGCCCGAGGTTCATGGTCACGGCCGACGGGGACGACTGCGCCCTCAATTTCGTCCTCTCGGAAAAACTGAGGCTCGAGTACTCGCTCGAGCTCCCCGAGTTCGAGCCGGGCCAAAACGTCGAGGATTACTTCCTGACGGTGAGGGAGGCCATCGCCGACCGGGATAAATGGGACCTTTCGAGGCAGGTCGTTTTCGGCATCTTCCCCTCGGCCAGGATGGCCATCTACCACGACCTTAACCCCTCCAAGGCCTGGTACTCCCAAAACCCCGTCATGGCCGACCTTTTGCGGGGCCGCCAGAGGGAAACGCCCCTGACGGTGGCCCCAAGGTACGACGTGGACCTTCCGGGGATCGAGCGGGCCGTCCATCCCCTGGCCCTGAGCGCCGACTCCTCCCAGGTCAGGGTCATCCACGACGTCCTGGCCGGCGAAAACATGGCCCTCGAGGGCCCGCCGGGTACGGGGAAATCCCAGTCCATAGTGAACGTCATCGCCGCGGCCCTCAAAAACGGCAAGAAGATCCTGTTCGTGGCCGAGAAAATGGCCGCGCTCGAGGTGGTCAAGTCAAGGCTTGAGGCCATAGGCCTTGGGGCATTCCTGCTCCCGCTCCAGGCCAACCGCTCCGAGAGGGGCAAGGTCTTCGAAGGCCTCCGCGACCGCCTGAACATGGCCCCGCCGGCCAAGCCCGATGACCCTGGGTATTTACGGATCCTCTTTGATGAATCAAAGAAATGCCTAAACGCGTATATAAATCTCATCTCCCAACCCTTCGGCTCGACCGGCCTCAGCGTCCGGGAGGTCCTGGGCCGCTTCAGGGCCACCGACCATCTCCTCGTCGGGGCGCCCAAGGCCCTTGCGAACCCGGCAGTCCCCGACCCGGAAAGCCTCGGCCCGTACGGGATTGGCTCCCTGAAGAAATGCGCCTCCGAGCTTGAGGCCGCGGCCCTCCAGGCCGCCGGGGCCCAGACCCATTGGGCCGGGGTCACGGTCGAGAACCTCGACGCCTTTTCGGCCAAGGTCATAACCGATGCGGCCGCGGCCCTTGCCGATGCTATTGGGGCGATCCAAACCGCCGGGGCCGGCCTTTCGGACTTGGGGGTTACGGGCATCGGGGAATCGGACATCCAGCCGGCCCTGGACTTTTTGTCCGGGATCGAGGCCCTCGGGCCGGGGCTCGATTTCGCCCTCGCGGAGAGGCTCTCCGAACCCGGCAAGGTAGATGCCGCCCAAAGGTTTTTGGCCGGGGCCGGCCGTCACGCCTTCCTAAAGGATAGGCTCGGGGCGGTTTTGGCCGGGCCCGACTCCCCGGAAAGCGTCGATAGGCTGGGCGAGGCCGTGGATCTGGCCTCAAAGGGCGGCTTCGCCTCCCTCGACCCCGTGGGCTGGGCCGGGGAACTCGAAACGCTCCGGTCCCGCCTCGCCGCCATAGGGGCCGATCTCGGGAGCCTGGCCCCCCTGGCCCAGGCCGCCCCTGAAGTGGCCGGCCGATCCCTCGCCTCACTCGCGGCCGCGCGCAACCTTGCCGCCCGGTACGGGCCCGGCGTCCTGGCCCTGAGGCCCAAAACGCCTCCCCCTTCGGCCCTTCTGGCGAGGCTGGACGCGCTTATCGCCCAGGGGCTGGTTTTGAAGGTTCGCGAGAATGACCTCTCGTCAAGGTTCCCGGTCAAGACCGCGCCAGGGTTCATCCCAGCCCCGGCGGCATTGTCCGGGGCGGCGGCGGAGCTCCAAAAGGGGGGTATTTTCAGGGCCCTTTCCGGTAGCTATCGCCGGGCCAAGGCCATGTACCTGAGCCTTACCGGCGGCGCCCCTTTCGAGGCCAAGGCGGCCGCCCGCGAGCTGGCCGATCTGGCCTCGTTCATGGCCGGCAAGCAAGCCCTGGAGGAAAGCGCCGAGCTGAAATCCTCATTCCCGGAAATATTCTTTGGCCTCGCCTCGGATTTTAACCTCATGGGAGGATACGTGGGATTCTACCGGGACATAGAAAACGAGTGCCAGGGACTGGCCAACCAGGAAACGAGGGATCTGCTGTATTACGCGGACTCGAACGTCCTCCTCTCGATCCCCGGGTCCTTTTCCGGCGAGGCCGATAACCTCGGGGCCCTAAGGGAGCTTCAAGGGACCCTCACCGGCCGGCTCGCCGAAGCCGGGGCCGCATTCGAGGCCCTCTCGAGGCTCCTATCGCTCGATGGGAACCTAAAGCCCGGGAGGCCGCTTTTCGCGGGCGACCCCGGGGCCATCGATTCGTTTATCGCCGAGGCAAGATCCCCCTTCCCCGACCCGGTCGCGGGCGAGTGCCCCAACTTCCCGGCCCTCCCGGCGGCGAGGGCCATACTCGCCCTGGCCCAAAAGCGCCTCGGGCTAAAGGCCGCTCTGGCCGCGGACGATGGGGCGAGAGAGCTATTGGGCGACAAATTCATGGGCCCCGATACGCCGCCTGGGGCCATCGAGCCCGAGCTACGGGCCCTGGATCTAATCGGCGCGTCCGGCCCCATGGGCCAATCCCTCTTCCGGGCCGTGGCCGCCGGCCGGCAGGGAGAGTCCCGGGCGCTTCTCTCGACCCTGTGGGATAGCCGCCAAAAGGCCTTTGGTAACCTTAATTCCATAACCAACCTGACCGGGCTCGACCTTGCGGCCAAAATGTCCTCAATGTCCCCATGGGAAGCGATGACCCTGACCAATGACCTCGCCGCCGATCAAAGCGGCCTTTTCGCCCATTCCGCCTTGGCCAAGGCCAAGGCTTCGGCGATGGATCTGGGCCTCGGCTGGTTCCTCTCGGCCTACGGGGACGAGGGCGCGCCACTCAAAAATCTTGCCACGGTACTTGAGGCGGCCATCTACAAGGCCATGGCCCTTAGGGTGAGGGAGCTTCACGGCGACGGGCTTTTGGCCTTTTCGTCGGCACGGCTAAACGGCTTCCGGGATGACCTCGCCCGGGCCGATTCGGCCCTGACCGAATGGGCCAGGCGGGATCTGGCCCATAAGCTCCACCTCGGGGCCAAACCCCCGGTCGGGAAGTCGGTCGGCCTGAAGAAAGACTTCACCGAATATTCGCTCATACTGCACGAGACCGGAAAAAAGAAACAGTTCATACCCGTACGGAGGCTTATCGCCCGCGCCGCCCGGGCCCTTCTGGAACTTAAGCCCTGCTGGATGATGTCGCCCACCGCGGTCTCCCAGTATCTGACCGACGAAAGCCTGACCTTCGATCTGGGCATCCTGGACGAGGCCTCCCAGATGCCGCCGGAAAACGCCATCGCCTCGCTGGCCCGTTGCGCCCAGATACTCGTGGTCGGGGACACAAATCAGCTGCCGCCCACCAATTTTTTCAAAAAGAACGTCATGGGGGAGCTTGGGTCGGACGACGACCCCAACGGGGAGTCGGAAGCGATCGAGGAATCCATACTGGATCTGGCCAAAACCATTTACGTTCCCATGCGACGCCTCACCTGGCACTACCGTTCAAGGCACTCCGGGCTCATCAATTTCTGTAACCGCTTCATATATGGGAATGAGCTCGTGGTCTACCCCTCACCCACCGAGAAAAGCCCGGACATGGGCGTGAGGCTGGTCAGGGTAAAGGACGGCCTCTACCAGAAAAGCCGGAACCCCGCCGAGGCGAGGGCCATGGCCGAGGCGGCCCTGGCCCACATGAAAAACGAGCCGGATCGCTCGCTGGGCCTCGTCACCTTTAACGAAAAGCAAAGGGACTTTATAATAGACCTAATGGAACGGGCCATCGAGGCCAACGATTACGCCATGCGCTATGTCGAGAAATGGAAATCCAAGAACGACGGGCTTGAGACTTTCTTCGTAAAAAACCTCGAGAACGTCCAGGGCGACGAGCGGGACGCCATATTCATCGGCACCGTTTACGGCCCGGAGAAACCGGGCGGCCCCGTGGCCCAGCGTTTCGGCCCGGTCTCGGGCCCCGCCGGGCGGCGGCGCCTGAACGTCCTTTTCTCCCGGGCCAAACGAAAGATCGTGACCTTCACCTCAATGTCCCCGGCGGAAATAAAGGCCAGCCCGGACGCCCCGACCGGCCCGGCCATGCTCAGGGAGTGGCTGGCCTATTGCGAGAGCGAGGGTTCGGCCCACAAGCTGACCGTTGGCGAACCCGGCCAGGCCCAGGCGATGACCCTGGAAAGCCACGTCCGCTCCAAGGTCGAGTCACTGGGCTTCCCGGTCGACCCCGAGGTGGGGACCAAAGGCTACAGGCTGGATATGGCGGTCAAAAGCGACCGCTACCCCCTGGGCTACGTGGCTGGCCTCGAATCGGATGGCGGCTCCTACGTGAACGGCGTCTCGGTAAGGGACAGGGATCGCCTCCGCCCGGAAGTTCTAAAGGGCCTCGGCTGGAAGCTCAGGCGTGTCTGGACGAGCGGCTGGTACGCCAACCCAGAGGGAGAGTTCGCCCTCCTCGCCTCCGGCCTTAAGGAAGATCTGGCCGGGGCCCTTCAGGACCTCGCCAAACTCCCCCGGCCGCCCGCCGAGAAGGTAGGCTCGGGGGTCACGAAGTCCCAGGGGGCCGTTGAATCGAAGGCTTCCACGGCGGGCCCCGCACCCATGCGGGACGGGGCGAGGCGCGTTGGGGTGGGGGATATGGTAAGGATCAAGTATCTCGGGAATTCGCCAAAAACCGAGGAAATACTCATTACCGAGTCGGAAACCGACCCCGAAAAATCCCTCCATTCCAAAGCCTCCCCGTTGGGGAAGGCCCTGATGGATATGGAGGAAGAGGATCAGGTCCTGTTTAAGGTCAAAAACACGGTCCGGGGTGTTTTGATCGAGTCAATAACCAAACGCCCCGAAACCTAAGCTTCCCCGGAAACGAACTCGTCCACTGGCCCTTGCCCCCGAGGTGGTTACGGCCTTCCGGGGCCTCACGGTCGCGGGCGTTCGCCGTGGCCACGGGCAAATCCCCTACCCCGAGCCATTGGGCCTCGCCAGCGAGATCGCCCTCTCGTTCCCGGAGGGCGAGAGGATCCCGGCCATGGCCGCTAGGCTCAAGATCGCCCGGTTGCCCAAATCCACGAGGGAAAAATTGGCCGAGGCCCTAAAAGCGGCCCAGACGCTCAAAGGGACGAAATAGACTTTATATTTAACTTCTGATATAAGTCATCTTACAACATCAACCATTGGGAGGCTATCATGCTTAACGCCGGCAAAAGGTATTTAACGACCTTGCAGGACTATCTGGGGCCCAAAAAATACCCCATATTTATCGCCCTCGTGGCCCTGGCCCTCCTAGGCGCCATCGTTTTGTTCGCCATGGCCAGCGACGACTCACTGGAGACCCCCGCCCCGCCGGCGGTGGCCCAGGCCGAGCCGGCCGCGCCGACGCCCGAGCCGGTGGTCACGCCCGAACCGGTAGCCGCGGAGCCCGTGGCCACGCCCGAGCCGCCCGCCCCCGCCCCGGTTGCCGAACCGGTGGCCACTCCAGAGCCGGTGACCACACCCGATGCGCCCGTGGCCACGCCTGAACCCCAGGTGGCTGCCGAACCGGCGGCCACGCCCGAAGCTCCAGTGGCCACACCTGAGGCCCAAGTAGCCGCGCCCGTGGCTACGCCCGAGACCCCGACGCCGGAATCGGTTGCCGAGCCCGTGGCTACGCCCGAGGTACCGGAGACCACGCCCGAGGCCCAAGTAGCCGCGCCCGTGGCTACGCCCGAGGCCCCGGCGGCCGAACCGGTTGCCGAGCCTGCCCAGGCCAAACCAGTGGCCACGCCTGAGGCCCAAGTAGCCGAGCCCGTAGCCACGCCAGAGCCAGTGGCCACACCCGAAGCTCCGGTAGCCACGCCCGAGACACCGGCGCCCGCACCCGTGGCCACGCCCGAGACACCGGCACCAGCCCCCGCGCCCGTGGCCCCGGGGACCTATGGCGTCGAG
>JAITKA010000111.1 GCA_031278635.1 Deltaproteobacteria bacterium
ATGATGTTTTTTCAATCGGTTGGCGAGTATGCCGGATGTGAACATACCCTATTGTTCATCAACAATATGCCAATACCCGGTTTTTTTGCTGCCATCTCGCGTAATCAACCCTAAATCAACCAATTTCATAATCGACAACTGGATTTGCCTCCTGCTTACTTGCAACGCCTCGGCCAATTCAGCCTGGGTCATGTTTTGCCTATTTTTCAATAAAGACAGCAACCTTTTGTTCCCGCTCGTTTAATGAACCTTTTAATGAACGCGAGGGTACGTTCATTAACGTGCTTTGACGTTCTTTATCAGTAGCCGAGGGCGCACGTCCTTGAAACATCACCATTACCTCATACGGCTTGACGCTGTACTCTGGAAGCGGCACGCCATAGCCGGCGCAGGCGTCGCAAATTTTTCTGATGCCACGCCCCCACGCTTCGATAAAACCGGCCCGGAAAAACACATTGGCGATATTGGGGTTATACGGGTTGGAGCGGTGGTGACTCATAAAATACTCCGCCGTAATATCCGATGGCAGGGAGGCATCGTTGCTGATGTACATTTTGTTGTCCGAATCCACGCGAATCCGTATAGGTATTTGCGCGTGGTATGCCTTGTGACATATCGAGTTGTAGATAGCTTCGCGAATCGAGGCGCGGGGATATGGATAGGTCTCCACCCGTGTCACGCCCTCATAGGTAACTTCCGCTTTGAGATATTTCAAAAAAAACAAGTCCACAACTTTATTGGCCTGCTCGATCAGGGAACCATGAATCTCATCTCATCCATAAAGCGAATTTCTGACGGCGTTTCAAAAGAGGCGATTTTAATGAACGCGCCGCGAATCCATTTCTCGGGTTGGTGATGGAACGGCAACACGCCGGCTCTGGTCAGCCTGCCTTCAGGCGTCAGAACACCGAGGCTGTCGGGAAGTTCAACGTTCGAGAGCAACAAGTCATCCTCGTTCATGCGTTTGTTGCGTAAGGACTGTTCTTTGAAGATGTCAAAGCTGTCGTTACGCAAATCATCCACGGACACGCCATCCACTGGAAAAGCGTCCCAAGTCTGTCCCATTCGCTCGTAAATAAATTGAGTGAGCGCTTGTCCGGTCAACCGCTGCTTCGTACTGCCGCTGCGATAATGGTATTCGCCTTTGTAGCTAACCGGGGACGAGCTTGGCTTGACGACTATTTCAAGAAAGTCTCTATCGCCTTCGCTATGAAGGTTTACATCAGCGACGATGCCAAGATAGTTGCGGATTTTGTTCGGGATGTCTTCGGATAGTTTCTTGCCGCCCTTGACCCCGGCGATTTCTCCTTTATCGTTTTTCCCAATCCAAATCGTCCCTCCGTGGGCATTGGCAAACCCACAGACCCATTTCAAATATTCGTCGCGCCATGACTCTTTCCATTCCACATTTTGGTTTTCGGCCACGCCTCGCACCTGCTTTTGTCGTATTCGCTCCGTACCCGTTCTTTGCGAACGCGGTGCGTTCGCAATTGTAACTGCAATGGCGGCACAAATTCAAACAAACAATTTCCTACCCCGAAAAAAACACTAGAGATATTAGGGATATCATACTTTCTTTGAGCGGGTAAAGAAAAAATTCTGGCACGCATTATTTGGAATCCAGCAGTTTCACCGCCTGGAGTTTGTTTTCTGGGGCGAGATGGGCATATCTGAGCGTCATCTTCATATCTGCGTGTCCCATCAATTCCCTCACGGTGTTCAGGTCGGCTCCTTTCATCACAAGCTGGGAAGCGAAATCGTGTCGCATATCGTGCCACCTGAAATTTTCTATCCCGGCTCTTTCGAGAAGATTCTCCAACGCCGTGTTGCGGTTGTCCATTATTTTGCCAGTCTGAGGTGAGGGGAAAACGAGGCTGCCGGGGGAAGTGTGCTTGCATTGTCTCCGCCATTTGGAGATAGTCTCAAACGCCAAGTCATTCATTGGCACGTAATACAAGCCTGTCGTTTTTAGAAGTGGCGGCCCGCGCCATTATCGTCTTGTCGGTGAAATTGACATCGCGCCACTCCAGGGAGAACATGGCGTTGCGCCTTATCCCAGTCGATAGGCTCAAAAGAATGATGGGTTTCAGGTGATCGGCAAACTCCGTGTCTTTCATCACAGGCGCAAGCGGCAGCTTTCTGGATTTAGACCACAGGATGTGGTTGTCCCGCCCGTCCCTCATATCCTGTTCGCGTGCGTCCAGCGCCGCCAACAAACGTTTCCGCTCATCGTCCGTCAGATAGCGAACCTTGTTATCTGAATCCCTCTCTGATAGCTTTTCAAGTTTCGCCAAGGGGTTATTTTCGATGATGCCTCGTTTTGCCGCCCAATTGACAGCCGCTTTCAGCGCGGTCGTCCTGCGGTTCAGGCTCGACGATTTCAGTCCGTCTTTTTTCTTTTCACCATCGGGCGGGACCGGGCGGGCGAGCCGAGGCCCCGCCTTTTTTGCGGCCGGACTCTTTGATCGCGGGCAAGGCGGGGGGGGCGCCCCCCGATGGGGGGGGTCAGGGGTTTTTCGTCTCCCAGATCAGAAGGTCGACGAAGTAGGGCGTCTCGAAGACGTAGCGGCCCGTGGCCTTGTCCCGGAAGGGCGCCAGGCTGTCCTTGATGGCCTTGGGGTCCGGGTCGGCCACCCCGTAGTCCTTGAGCATGGTCAGGCACCATTCGAGGCCGTCGGCCTCGGGGTATGAGGTGTGCCAGTTCCCGGTCAGGGGGTAGCGGGCGAAGGTTTGGCCCGCGGCCCCGAGCCAGTTTTCCATGTCGGGGCCGCTGTTGAAGAGCTTTCGCTCGACGCCGTACAGTTTGATGAGCCCTTCCATGGGGCCGGGGTAGACGTAGCCGTTAAAGCCAAGGTATATGACCGCCCCGGAGGCCGAGCCCAGGAGCCAGCGCTTGGCCTGGTCGTCCTTCAGGGCCGGGCACATCGAGCAAAAGGCTATGTCGGGTTTGGAGGGGGGCAGGTAGTCGGTGAGGGGTGATTTGACGTACTCGATGTTGGGGACGCCCAGGGCCTCGGCGTCGGCCCGGCAGACGGCCAGCATCCCCTCGGAGATGTCCAGGGCCACCACGGATTTGGCGAGCCGGGCCAGTTTGATGGCGAACTGGCCGGTACCGGCCCCGGCGTCCAGGACGGTCTTGCCCCGGAAGGAAATCCCGTGGTCGGCGATTTGGGCCAGGACCTTGTCGGCGTAATTGCCCGGGGAGTCGTCGTGCCGGGGGAAGAAGGCGGACCGCCGGTCCCAGAACTCTATGGCCTCTCGGGGGGTTTTGTCCATCGTGGGTCCCTTGTCGGTTTGGCCCGCGGGGGGGCGGGCTAGATTATCTCGAGCTCCTCCTCGGCGAAGGCGCCTTCGCCGGCGGAGGGGGTCAGGCCGAAGGCTTTCAGGACCGGCTCGGGGCCGGCCAGGCTCAGGATCAGGTAACTGGCCGCCGGGTCCCGGAAGAGCTTCAGGTCCTCCCCGGAGGGCCTGGCCGGGGTCTCGGGGTGGGAGTGGAAGTTGCCCAGCGGGGCCAGGCCCTCGGAGCGGAGGGCCTTGACGGCGGCGAGCTGCTCGCGGGGGTCGATGCCGAAACGCTCGCGGCTGGCCTGGGCGTTCGCGAGCGGCACCGCCCGGGTTATTTCCTTCCCGCCGTCGGCAAGGCGCCCGGCCACCAGGCCGCAGGCCTCCAGGGGGAGGTTTTGCCGGGCCCAGCCGAGGAGCGTCCCGTAGGCTTCCCTGGTTATGGAGATCCTCATGGGACGGGCCCCCGGAGGTCGCAGGCGGCGGCCGGCTCTTGGTCCTGGGGCTCGGTTATGGACGGGTTCTGGCCGCAGACGGGGCAGGCGGGCCTTCCGGGCACCTTTATTTTCCTGAAGGCCATGGTCAGGGCCTCGAAGGTCAGGAGGTGACCGGTCAGGGGCTGGCCCATGCCCGTCAGGCATTTTATGGCCTCCAGGGCCTGGAGGCAGCCGATGACCCCGGCCATGGCCCCGATGACCCCGGCCTGGCGGCAGGTAGGGATGGCCTCGGGCGGGGGCGGTTTCGGGAAAACGCAGCGGTAGCACGGGCCCTGGCCGGGCAGGTAGGTCATCAGTTGCCCCTGGAAACGGATGATGCCCGCGTGGGAGAAGGGCTTGCGGCTTATGACGCAGGCGTCGTTGATCAAAAACTTGGCCTGGAAGTTGTCGGTCCCGTCCAGGACGAAATCGTAGCCCGAGATCAGTTCCATGACGTTATCGGCCTTGACCAAACCCTGGTGGGCCCTCACCTCTACCTCGGGGTTTATGGCCCTGAGGGTCTCGGCCCCGGACTCGACCTTGGGCTTGCCCAGGTCCGGGGTGGAGTGGAGGATCTGGCGCTGGAGGTTGGAGAGGTCGACCGCGTCGTTATCGGCGAGGCCGATGGTCCCCACCCCGGCCGCGGCCAGGTACATGGCCGCGGGGGAGCCGAGGCCGCCCGCCCCGACGATGAGGGCTTTCGAGGCCATGAGCTTTTTCTGGCCTTTGGTCCCGAATTCCTTGAGCAGGATGTGCCTGGAGTAGCGCTCGAGTTGCGGGTCGGTAAAGGCCATTATATACCGCCCCCCATGAAATACAAAAACTCGACCCGATCGCCCTCCGCCAGGGGCCTTTCCGACCCCAGCGGGCTATCCACGAACTCGTCGTTGACGGCGACCGTGACGTACTCGGGGTTGGCCACGTTTTCCAGGGCCAGAAGCTCGGCCACGGTGATCCCGTCCCCGAAGCTTTTCCTTTCCCCGGCCACGAACAAATCCATGGTTTCCTCCTAAATCGTCGCCCTGGGGCGACTTCTCGCGGGGCCCGGAAAGGATTAATCCTCGCCTTTCCTGACCAGCAGATCGTAGGTCCCGTCACCGTTGTCGGTGAGGCCCAGGACGCGGTGCCCGTCGTCCTTGAGGCTCCTGGGGACGTTGCGGATGGGTTCCCCGTCGCTCAGGCGTATGGAGAGGACCTGGCCGGGCTCAAGGCCGTCCAGGGCCACCTTGGCCTTGACGAAGGTCATGGGGCAGACGACGTCGGTCACGTCGACCCCGGCCTCGGGCTCGGGGAGATCTTTTTTGGCGGCCATGGTTCCCCCCCCCGCTACTCGCCCAGGGCCTGGGCACCGGTGGCCTGGCCGTTCGGGGCCTGGTCGCCCAGGCCCCGGTCAATCAGGGCCTTTTTGAGGCCGTCCCAGCCGGCCCGCTCGATGGTGGCCCGGAACCTCTCGCCGGGCTGGCCGTGCCGCTCGAAGAAATCCAGGGCGGCGTCCGAGGCCCTGTAGATGGTCTCAAGGTCGGTCACGATGCCGAAAATCTCCTCGCCCTTGGCTATGCGGTTCCCGAAGGTGCCGCCGAAGGAAAGGAGGTAGCCGCTCTGGGCCTTCCAGGCGTCCGCGGGGCAGGACTTGACGCAGCGGCCGCAGTGGTTGCATTTGGACCGGTCCAGGGCGAGATCGTCCTCGCCGACCCGTATGGCGCCCTCCCGGCAGGCCTTGGCGCAGATGCCGCAAAACAGGCAGGGCTCGCTCAGCCACTCTATCAGGTAGCCGCCCTTTATGCCCATGTCGTTCTCCTCGGCCTTGAGGCAGTTGTTCTGGCAGCCGGTCACCCCGAATTTGAACTTGTGCGGGAGGACGCGGCCGAAATAGCGATCGGAGATGCCCTGGGCCAGGGCCAGGGTGTCGACGCAGCCGCTGGGGCAGACCCCCGAGCCCTGGCAGGCCGTGACGGTCCGGACCCTGGGGCCGCAGACCCCGGCGTCGACCCCGCCGGCGGCCAGCTCCCCCTTCACGGTCTCCACGTCCTTGAGGGCGATGAAAGGGATCTCCAGGCCCTGGCGGGAGGTCAGGTGGACGTGGCCGGAACCGTACCGGTCGGCCACCTGGGCGATTACCCTCACCTGGTCCGTGGTCAGGTTGCCCCCGACCACCTTGAGTCTCAGGGAAAAAAGATCTTTTTGGACTTGGCGCATGAAGCCGCCGTTCTTTAGGGCTTTATAATCGGTTACCATGTTCTGGTATTTGCCTCCTTGGGATGCCATAGGGGGACGGAATGTCCACCTTATGGCGCTTTAGATCGCGAAATCGCCCAGCCCCATGGGGCCGCGGCGATAGGCGTTGGAACCCGGCCCGCGTTTGCCCACCCCGGCCCCGGTTACCGGGGCCCGGGCCCCGGAAAGCCACTATGCCGGAAACCCCCGGGTAGCGATGGCCCCGCCCGGTGAGGGGGAGGCGCGGAACCTCCTCACCCCCGGGGCGATCCTGGGCCCGTCCAGGGCCTTGGCCAGCGTGGGGCCATTATAGCAAGAAAGGTTGGGCGGGGCCGGGAGGGGGATGGACGGCCCCCCTTGTGAGGCCCAGGCCGCCGAATGGTCCCGGCCCTCGATGCCCTTGGGGTTCCCGGCCTTGGCCAAAAACGCGATAGCCGGGGCGAGGGGGGAGCCGGTACCCGGCCGCCTGCCCTTCACGGTAAGCCCGGCCTCCCAGGTGGCCGTGATGTCCCCCGCCAGGGCGCCCAATGCTTTCCCAGGCATGGTTCGCCAGCCCGCCGGGGGCAAAAAAATAGACCGGGCAAGCGCGTGCGCTTCGCTCGGTCTTCATTTACCGCGATCGACCGGTTGAAAAAATAACTTACGGTTTCCAAACCCGCCGGCCCATGCCGGCCGGCCCCGGTCTTCAGCGTTACCGATCAACCTTTGACGTATTGGCCTTTGACGTATTGGCCTTTGACGTATTGGCCTTTGACATATTGGCCGTTGACATATTGGCCGTTGACGTTTCGGGCATTATCGCCTTGGCCTTAAACTCGCCTAAGCAATGGTAATATCCTGGCCCTTTTAGCCTGGGATTTTTTCCTTGGCCATGGCGTGAAATGCCCGCCCTATTGGGGAACGTCGATGGCCATAACCTTACCAAAGAACACGCGCTCACGTCAAGTCCTTTTTTCACCCAAACGTGGCTTTTCTTCCGCCTTTCACCGATAACGGTAAATTATGCGATTCTCGCGATTTTGATAGCCCTTTACCGCAAAAACAGAAGTTTTTGTCGGTAACCTACCCGTTAGCCTCCGGCGACTGTCGATACCGCTTCGATGGATCGATACCCCCTGGCCCGCATCTTCGCCCATAGGGGTCTCGCGACCTCACGCGCCTGGCTGATCCCCCAAAAAAACCGTTGGCTAGGGCAACCTTAAACGCCATCCATGTCAATGCGTTTACGTATGGACCATTTATTTTGACTTTCCAGCCCCAAGCGACCTAAGCCATTGGAGTCTCGCCGGACCGTTCGGGTGGTTTTAATCATTTTGCCGCAATTGGCGGCTAACTTCCAGGCCCAAACCGCCCAGCGATTGGCCGTCCCACGATTACCCAACGTTTTCCGTCCCTGCGAAACGACCCGGCCCAGCTTTTCCCTTTTCCGGCCACACCTTCCCACCCGCCGGCGTACTTGACAAACAGTTTTCGAAGGATTAATTTGAAAGGGTGGCAACCGCCCCGCGACCACTTTTGCCCCGATTCCCCGTTTTTACGCCGCGGCGCCTTGCGCCAACGGGGAAGGGAACCGGCCGCGGCTAAATCGTTAATCCGCGAATGCGGGTTTCCCCTTAATGGGGCCATTGGGATGGAGGTCCAGCCATTACCCATGGTCAGCCATGAAAGCCATAATCGCGTCCGGCACCATGGGAACCTTGGAACGTAAAGTTCGGCCTTAGCTATGGCTAGGCCGGAGAGTAAGGGTTGCGCACGGGATCATCGGAATATTGGCACGTAGTGTCCAGCCTTTGTCTATGGCTAGGCTTGACCGCTAAAGTTGTGCCTTAGAGCCGCTAACCGTATGGTCCAGACATTGACCATGGCCAGGGTTGAGAGTCAAAGCCATGCCGTGGTCCCATTAACCGTAGAGTCCGGCCATTGTCCAATGCCTGGCTTGAGCGTTAAAGTTTTGCCCTGCGCCCGAGTCTAAATATTTTCGTTGGGGTCGGTAAGCCCTGGCCCGCATCTTGGCCTCGGTCGTCCAACCCTAAGAGACCTAAGCCATTGGAGCCTGGCCGGACCGGACGGTTTTATTCTTTTTTTTCACCATTTACGGCTAACCGAGCAAACCCACCCTAACGTTTTCTACCCCTTACGAAACGACCCGGCCAATCTTTTCCCTTTTCCGGCCACAGCCCCGCCCACCCGCCGGTGCATTGTCAAACGGATTTCGAAAAAATGTCAAACGCCCCGCGACCACTTTCGTCCCGAATCCCCAATTTTTCGCCCCACGGCACCTTCCGCCAACGGGGAACGGTACCGGCCGCTGATTAATCGTGAATTCCCGAAGAACCTAAGATATTTATTCGTTACCCTCGTAACGTTGGAATATATAATCCAGCCTTTGTCTATGGATAGGCTGGATCGTCATTGGTTTACCCCGCGCCAAGCCGACCTTAACCATTGAACCATGGCCGGACCGTTCGGGTGTTTTTAATCTTTTTGGCGCAACTGACGCGCAAACCCACCCCGCTTTTTGTCCCCTTCAAATACCTTTAAGTTTTCGGTCCTTTCCTAAACGACCCTGCCCATCTTTTGCCGCTTAACGCCTTTTCGGCCACGCCCCCGCCCACCCGCCGCGGGACTTGACAAGCCGATTCACGATGATTATCGTTTAAAACCGACGACCGCCCCGACCGCGTTCGCCCCTAAACCCCGTTTTTTTACGCCGCGGCGCCTCGCGCCAACGGGGAAAGGTACCGGGTGCGGGTTAGGTGGAAATGGTCGTGATTTACCCAATTCCCCCAGGTGGGTCGTCCTCAAACGGTGCCATTGGAACGTACGGTCCAGCTACCGTTCAAGGCCAGTCTTGAACGCTAGGGTTGCGTCCGGCACCATAGGATCATTGGAACGTAGAGTCTGGCCATTGTCCATGGCTAGTCTTGAACGCCATAGTTTTATCCAGAACCATGGGGGCGTTCGAACTTAGGGTCCGGCCCAGTGTCCATGGCTGGGTTTGAAGGCTATAATCGTATCCTGAACCATGGGAACGTTGGAACTTAGTACCCGGCCAGTGCCCGTGGGCCAGGCTTGATCGCTAAAAATATTCCGTGTTTCAATGAACCGTAGGGCCCGGCCAGCGCCCATGGCCAGGCTCGACCGTTATTTTTTTGCCCCGTGCCGTGGCCCAATGACTTTAATTTCCGGCCAGTGCCCATGGCTTGGCCCATGGCTTGGCTTTAGCGCTAAACTTACGCCCTGGGCCCGTTAACCGTGGGGTCCGGGGATCGGCCATGCCCCAGGGCCCGGTAGCCCTTGACCGCGGGGGGGATTCCGTTTAAGATACGACTAATTAACCACTCCGGGTGGCCCGCTGGCCCTTAATCGGGAATCCCGTTAAGCGAACCCATCGCCGTGGGTCGGGGCCGGGGGCCCTAGCCCTTAAAGTAGCTTACCCTTGGGGACGGGACTGGATCCGGCCATAGGGGGGATCGTTTCCATCGCCGCCCGGTCGCCTAGAGGGGCCATGGCCGGAAGCCAGGCATTTGGGGCCGACGCGAACGCGGGTGCCCGGCGCTTTGGGAAGGCCGGGTTTTCGCTTGCCCTGGCGGCCCTGGCGGCCGCGGGGGCGATGGTTTGTCGGGGTTTGGGGTTGGAACTGCGAAGTTTAATCATGGGCCTTTTGGTGGCCGTTTTGGCCTTCGCCGTCAAGTCGGGGCTGGGCTGGGCCTATTTGTGGCAAAGGCGGGGCAGGGGGCATAGGCTGTGGCCGACCTTCGGGGCGCTGGGCCTATACGCGGCGGTTTTCGGCCTTACGCTTTTTTTGGTCAAAAGGATTGACTTGCTGGCCAATTACGGGGCAATCGAGCCGCTATGGAGGGGAGGGCAAACCATCCATTGGCTGATCGCCATCCTCCTGTTCTCCTGGGGCCTCATATTGATGCGGCACGGGGACCCGGTGGGGGAAGGGTGTGACCCCGCTTGCGGCGGGGGGAAGGGGCGCCCCGGCAGCGGGGCCTTCCTGGCCCTGATCATACCCTGCCCGGTCTGCCTTTCGGTGGTCACGATGTCGCTGGCCTGCCTGGCGCTGTATTTCCCGGGCCAGGCACTCGCCGGGGCGGCCATCCTGTACGCGGGTTTCGTCGCGGTCGCGGGGGCGGCGGGCCTGTCGCTGGTTTACGGCCTGTTGGGCCCCGGCGAGAACCTGGAGCGCTCGCTGGGCTTGGCCATGACCGCCATAGCCGCCTATTTCATGATCTCGGCTTTGGTCCTCCCCCAGTTCGGGCAGATTGACCGGGTCTACAGGCTGGCCTCCTACGCCGGGGAGCGGGGGAAGGGCCTGCCGGTGGGCGGCGCCTGGCTTGCGGCCGCCATCGCCGCCCTGGTTTTTCTGGGCTTCCTGATGGGCCGCCGGAAGGCGGGAAGGCCGGGCGTGGGCTGAGGGCGTCCCGGCCCCGTTTTGGCCCACGATCGCTTTTTTTTTGGCCGCCAAGGATTATTTGGCAAATTGGCATATTAGCCCCCGGCCAGGCCGGGGGGAAGTCCCTGGAACCCACATGAACGTCGGCGCCTTGATCCAGTCCGTCCTGTACCTCGTCTCGTCCTCGCTGCTTTACCCGGCCCTGGTCGTCTTGCTGGCGGCTTTCGTGGGTTTGGTCGTCTCCTTCGGGGCCTTTCTGGCCGAGTGGGCGGAGCGGGCGAGATATCGGCGGCCCAAGGCCGCCGACTGGCCGTCCATCCTGGGGGGCGGCCTTAAGCTGGATTTCTACCTGGGGCCCGCCCTTTCGAGGCTAGACGAGATCCTCGAAAGGGACGGGGCCACGTGGCCCGAGGCCGAGCGCCTTTACCGGGAGGTCAGCGACCGGGCCCGCGAGAGGCTGGAGTTTCTACGGATACTGGTCAGGCTTGGGCCCTCGACGGGGCTTATCGCCACCCTCATACCCATGAGCACGGGCCTGGCCGGCCTGAGCCAGGGCGACATGAGCAGGCTCTCGGCCGACCTGGTGGTGGCCTTCACGGCCACCATCGTGGGCCTGGCCGTGGGGGTGACCGCCTTCGTCCTCCACTCGATACGCAGCCGTTGGCTGGAGGGGGATCTGGGGATGCTGGAGCTGGTGATGGAGGCCAGGGTCGAGGGCAAGCTCGGCCCCAGGAAGGGCTAGGCCGTTTCGGCCGCCGTTCGCGGTTTCTCAAGGGAAAACGGCGGGAAGGGTAGGTGGATCGCCATGCTTGGATCCAGGGGTTTCCGCCGCTTGGCGGGCGGGGCCAAGGTCAAGGAGGCCGAGGACCCCATGTTGGCCGTGATCAACCTGATCGATATTTTCCTCGTGTTCATCGTGGCCGTCCTCATCAGTTTCCTCTCGGCCATGGGCCTGGGCGAGCTTTTAAGCGAGGACGGCCAGGTCACGGTGGTCACCGAGTCGGCGGAGGGCGAGATGACCATAATAACCAAAAAATCGAACCGCCTGGAGGCCACCAAAATAACCAAAACCGAGGCCGAGGGCCGGGGCGTCCGCCTGGGCGTGGCCTATCGCCTTGAGGACGGCAGCATGGTCTACCTGCCAGACGACGAGTGAGCGCCCCCGGCCGGGACTTTGGGGTTTTTTTCCTCGCCCCGCCGCGGGGGACCGCGGCGGGAGGCGAAAAGATGGGTAATATGGTATGGGCCATGGCTAGGCTTTCGGCGTTGGTTTTCCTGTCGGCCTTTTTGGTATTTTTTCCGGTTCAATCTTGGGCCCAGGATGCGGTCCCCGCGGGGACCGGGGAAAGCCCTGGGGAGGCCAGGCTTTCCCTTTTGATCACCGATTCCGACAGCTACATGATCCATAAAGCCGTGGGGGCCTTCGCCCCCCCGGCCGGGGTTTCGGTCAGGTCCTTCTGCGTCAAGGACCTGAGGGATAACCCGGCCCTGGCCGAGTGGTTCGACGGCAGCCGGGTGGTCATAGTCGACGTCATGGACGACGATCTCTCCGGGTACGTCATCGACCGGGGCCTACCGGGCCGGGCCAAGGTCTTCGCCGTCAGGGGCTCCGGTGACGACAAATCCTTGGCCATGAAAGGCATCGCCTTCAACGCGGAAATATCGGCCTATTTCGACAGCCTGACCTCGAAAAACGTGGCCGGCATGGTCGCGAGGGCCATAGCCATGGAGCTGGTCCCGGATTTCCCTTACGATCCGGTGGAGCCGGAGCCCGGCGACGGCATATACCACCCGGAGGCCGGGGGGATCTTTAAGACGGCCGGGGAATACCTCGCCTGGTACTCCTCCAGGGAGGGCCATGACCCGGGCAAGCCGTACCTGGGCGTGATGTTTTTCTCGGCTTACCTGATCGAGGGCCAGCGGGAATCCTTCGATAAGCTAATCGGGAGGCTCGAGGGGGCGGGGTTTAACCTTATCCCGGCCTTTAGCCACGACCAGACGGTCCTGGAGGACTTTTTCCTGGACGGGGACCGAAAACCCAGGGTCTCGGCCGTATTGAGTTTCGGGCTGAAATTTTACGCCGCCTATAACGAGGGCGTGAAGGTGGCCCTGGCCGACCTGGGCGTCCCCGTCTTCAACGCCCTCAAGCTCTACTCGCAAACGCTCGACGAGTGGCGGGATAGCCCCCAGGGCGTCCCGGCCCTGGACGTGGTCTGGAACCTCGATAACCCCGAGGCGTCCGGGGCCATAGAGCCCACGGTGCTCATGGCCAAGGTCGAGGAAAGGCTCCCAGGCGGGGTCACGGCCTTTCGCTACGAGCTAATCGACTCGCAGCTCGATTTCCTGATCCCCAGGATCCATGCCTGGGTCAGGCTCCGGGACCTTCCCAACGCCGAGAAGAAAGTCGCGATAATTTATTACAATAACTCGAGGGGCAAGCAGAACGTCGGCGCCAGCTACCTAAACCTCTTTAGGAGCCTTGAGGCCCTTTTGGCGGCCATGGGGGAGGCCGGTTACTCGATCCCGGACGATCTGGTGTTAAGCGAGGAGGCGATCAAGGGTTTGGTCCTTAAGGGCGGGCGCAACGTCGGCTCCTGGGCCCCCGGGGAGTTGGAGGATCTGGTGGCCTCGGGCATGGTGGAGACCGTGGGCGCCGAGGAGTACGGGCGCTGGTTCTCGGCCCTGCCGGAGGGGTTCAGGGAGGCGGTGAACGGCCAGTGGGGGCCGTTCACCGGTAACCCGGCGGACCCGGCCCCGATGGTCAAGGACGGGCGGATCGTGATACCCATGGTCAGGGCCGGAAACGTGGTCATGCTCCCGGAACCGGCCAGGGCCGAGGTCGACGATCCCCTGAGGCTCTACCACGACCAAAAGTTCCAGCCCCACCACCAGTACGTCGCCGCCTACCTCTGGCTCAAGCATGTCTTCAAGGCCGACGCGGTCATCCACCTGGGCACCCACGCCACCCACGAGTGGTTGCCTGGCAAGCAGTCGGGCCTGGCCTTCTCGGATCCCCCGGAGGTCCTGGCCACGGACTTGCCTAATATCTACCCGTACATAATGGATAACGTCGGCGAGGGGCTCCAGGCCAAGCGCCGGGGCCGGGCCGCGGTCGTGGACCACCTGATCCCCCTTTTGGTCCCGGCGGGCGATCAGGTGGATTACGGGAGGCTCTCGGGGCTTTTGGCCTCCCACGGCCAGGCGGCCAAGGTCGATGCCCCGACCGCCCCCCGGTACCTTGAGGACATCGGGCGACTGGCCGGGGAACTGGGCCTGGACGCGGAGCTGGGGTTAAAATTCGAGACCGCCGATGAGCTGGCCGAGCTTTCCCGGTACCTGGAGTACCTAGGTAACGTCAGCGTCCCGTACGGGCTTCACACCCTCGGCCGTTCCCCCACCGGGCCGGCCCTTTCCGGCATGGTCGAGGCCATCCTGGGCGGGGGCGCCGGCCCCAAGGGCGAGGCCGAGCTGGCCTCGGACCTTACCCGGAGCGGCCCCGCGGAGATATCGGCCGTCCTGGGGGCCCTGGAGGGCCGCTACGTGCCCCCAGGCGAGGGTAACGACCCCGTCCGCAACCAGGACGCCCTCCCCACGGGGCGGGACTTCTACGGGCTCTCGCCCGCCTACATGCCGACCAAGGCCGCCTGGGACCTGGGGGTCGAGGCCGCCGACCAGATCATCCGGGATTACCGGGAGAAACACCGGAAGTTCCCCGACAAGGTGGCCGTCGTCCTTTGGGCCGTTGAGAGCCTCAGGAACGAGGGCCTGAACGAGGCGACCGTGCTGAGCCTGATCGGCGTGGAGCCCGTCTGGGGCGGGAACGGCCGCGTCCTGGGCTCAAGGCCCATCCCGCCGGCCCGCCTGGGGCGGCCCCGGGTGGACGTGATGGTCGATATCTCGGGGCTGTACAGGGATCTTTTCCCGGAAAAGGTGCTTTTCCTGGACCAGGCCTTCAGGCAGGCCGCCGCCCAGGACGATCTGGACAATTTCGTCAGGCTAAACGACAAAAACAATTACGAGGCCCTGATCGGCCTCGGCCTCCCGGAGGCCGAGGCCCAAAGGCTCTCCCAGGCCAGGATCTTCTCCGAGGCCCCCGGGGCCTACGGCAACAGGGTTTCCGAGCTCGCCTCGGCCTCCGGCCTCTGGGAGGGCCGGGAGGCCATCCCGGAGGTCTTTAAGGCCCACACGGCCTACGCCTACGGGAACGGTTTCTGGGGCGCCCCGGCCAGGGAAGCCCTGGACCTCAACCTCGCCGGGGCCAAGGTGGCTTGGCACTCGGTCTCCTCGAGCCTTTACGCGGCCCTCGACAACGACGACGTTTTCATGTACCTGGGCGGCCTCTCGGCGGCCATCGAGTCCATGGGCGGTGGGGCCCCGGAGACCCTCATAGCCGACCAGCGCCTGGGCGGCCGGGTGACCATGACCGGGCTCACCCGCTTCCTGGGCCAGGAGGCCAGGAGCCGCTACCTGAACCCCAAATGGCTCGAGGGCATGATGGCCGAGGGCTACGCCGGGGCAACCGAGATGGCCCATTACGTCGAGTACCTCTGGGGCTGGCAGGTCACCACCCCCGAGGCCATATCCCAAAGGCTCTGGGACGAGACCCACGCCGTTTACGTCGAGGACAAGCACGATCTGGGCCTGGCCGGGTTCATGGACCGGGAAAACCCCTGGGCCTACCAGTCCGTGACCGGGAGGCTCCTGGAGAGCGTCCGCAAGGGCTTTTGGCAAGCCCCCCAACGGGTCCGGCAGGAGCTTTCCAAGGGCTACGCCATGAGCGTCATAATGCGGGGCATCGCCTGCTGCGACCACACCTGCAATAACCCCCAGCTCCACCAAATGATCCTTAACCTGATCTCCATCCCCGGGGTCATGTCCCCGGAACTGGTGGCCGAGTTCAAGATGGCCGTCGAGAAGGCCGGCCAGGCCAGCCTCGAGGACATGGTCGCCCAACGGGAGAGCCTCCTCAGGGACCTTGGCCAAAGGGCCCTGACGCCCGAGGCCCAGGCCAAGCCCGGGCCCGAGGCCGAATCCGATCTCGAAAGCGTGAGGGGGTTGAAAATGGAGAGGGTGACCCAGGACGAGGAAACGGCGCTCCCCTCCTCAGGCGTGGAGTGGACCGCCTCGGCCTTCGTCCTGGCCTTGGCGGCGCTCCTTTTCCTGGGCCTCAGGGGCCGCGGGAAGCGCCCCGCGAAGAAAGGCGATTGAGCGAAAGCCCTCCCCCGGCCCAAAAGCCGGCCGGGGGAGGGGCGGGTTTCAGTACTCCCAGCCCACGGCCAGGTAGAAATTGCGACCCGGCATCGGGTAGTCCATGGTATAAGCGTAATCCTCATCGAAGATGTTGTTCACTTCCGCCTTGGCATAGAATTGCCCCTTGCCGCCGGTGTCCCAAAGCCTTTGCTTTATGCCCAAATCCACGACGGTGTTACCGCCGTAGTTATGCCATCCCACTTTCGAAGCCGCCGCTGGGTTTGAGCCACCCCAAAAACGCGTGTATCTTTTGCCTATGTAAGTGAGATTTAAACGGGCCGAAGTACCTATATCGGGATAGTCAAAATCTATGCCGTAATTAGCCATGAAAGTTGGGACGTAGGGAAGAATCCCAGGGGCCTGTGGGGGTAAAGCGTTTGGATCTGGCTGTTCATGGTGCTTCCTGGTGGTGATCCAGGTCAGGTTAAGGTACGGGGCTAAGCTGAATTCCTGTTCCAGCATCTTACCGACGTCAAATTTGAAGGAACTCTCAAAACCGGAGATGGTGGATTTTTTGCGAAGGTTAACGTAATAATATAGATAATCTGGGGTTGGTCCCTTGCTGACTACCTTATTGACAGAATCGGTAGTGAAATAGGTAAGGGATGCGTCAATATAATCGTAAGACAAGTCAAACCCAATCTCAAAACTCTTGCTTTTTTCAAAAGTGAGATTGGGGTTAGGACGGTACATCCCAGGAACGCCAACAATGTAAGTGGGATTTGGCATCCTTATGCCTTCGGCATAGTGCGCCCTAAGTTTTAAGAAATCTGTAACCATGAAGGCGGCGCCAACCGATGGCGAAAAATTCCTGTTCGTCTTATCCCTGCGGTTATCCTTTACGCTACTGACATAAGTGTCCCATCTTCCCCCAGCCGAAAGTATCAATCTATCGTTTATGAGTCTAGCTTTAGCCAACAAATAAAAAGCCGTATTTTTGGATGTAACGTCCGCAGGAACATCCCAAATCATCAACGTTGGTATAGATATAGGGTCAGTAGTGTATGTATATTTTAAATAATCAAAACCAGCTGTAAGTGCAATTATATCTTTATCGAATGTTAACTGAGCCTTAAACTCATTCATTTTTACGTGCGCTTGATATGTACTATTTGGATCTGGATAGGAAGAACCTGAGTAATAATATGAAAAACTATCTACTTCCCCAATCGTATATGAAGCCAACCAGTTAAATACCTTATCCGGGGTAGACCCGGTATAGGAAAAAGTCGTGTTTTCTAGATATTGCTCAACCGTCTGATAATTGTTGTGAGAGCCGTAATCGGCAAAATAACCTGCCGTTGGCAGGTTAAGGTCATTAATTTTGGAATAGTAAAAATTCACGCCTATTCTGTGGTTGTCCAGAAAGGTATACCCGGTATCGATATCGAAACCAAGCTTGGAACCGTAACTGTTCCTTTCCCATATATCCCCGCCGGAAACCATTAAGTCGTCCCTATGGGCTTGAAATGCGCCAAAGGAAACGTCCAAGCCATTGGTTCCCCCGGAAAACGACAAACTTTGATCGTTATAACCGGAACTCCCAAAGCCGACTTGAAGGTTTGATTTGAACGCTCCCTCTTGGCCCCTTTTGGTGATGATGTTAACGACCCCGGCGACGGCTGGCCCGTATTGCAAGGCCGCTGGTCCGCGAACTATCTCTATCCTTTCGAGGTTGACCGGGAACTGATAGCTTAAATCCGGTGACCCTACCCTATGGCCGTTGAGCAATATGAGGACCTGGGAGTCCAGTTCGCCCGTCATGGAAGAATTGCCAAGGCCCCTGATGTAGAGTGCCGATGAGCCCCCCGTGTCGTAGGTCTGGAAACCGTATTTCTGCAGAATCGTGCCAAGATCGAGCGTGCCAGGCATTTTTGCGATGTCCTCGGCGGTTATGACCGTGATGTTCGACGTGACCTCCCTGACCGTCTCTTCCATGCTGGAGGAGGTCACGACCACCGCGTCCAGGGAGCCCGCCTGGGGCGCCGTGGTCTCGTTTTGGGCCAAAGCGGTTTGGCCCATGAAAGCTAACGATAATATTAACAAAATAGCGATAAATTT
>JAITKA010000171.1 GCA_031278635.1 Deltaproteobacteria bacterium
TACCAGATAAACCCTCGGCGCTGGGCCCTTGGTTACATTAGAAAGGAAGCATACATGTTCAAGATACTGGTTTTGAATCTCGGAGGTACCTCCTCAAAGGTTGCCATCTATGAGGATAAAAATTGCGTTTGTGACTTTACCCTAAGGCACGAGGAGGAAATGAAATCCTCCCCCACGGCGGCGCAGCAGGTGCCTTACAGAAAAGAGCTAGTTTTGAACTGGCTCCGCGAGCAAGGCGAAAAAATTGAAAACTTTGACGCCATCGCTGCCAGGGGAGCTACCATCGCCGAGGCCTATCAAGGCGGGACCTATCTCGTGGAGGGAAAATACCGCGAGCTGCTACTGGAACTTTACATTCCGGACATGCCGCTCATACACGGTAACCGCATCATCACCCCCTTGTCGCTGTCGTTGGTGGAGGGGCTTAACATCCCCATCTACATTACCGATCCCTCCTCGGTAAACGAGATGTCCGATCTCGCCCGGGTCTCCGGCATCAAGGGATTCGAGCGGCGCGGCCGTTTCCACGCCCTGAACCACAGGATCGTGGGCAGGAAACACGCCGAAAAGATTGGCAAAACCTACAAGGAAGCCCGTCTCGTCGTGGCCCACATGGGCGGCGGCATCTCCATCGGGGCCCACCAGGACGGAAAGGTAATCGACGCTAACGACGCCGGGGAGGGTTACGGCCCCTTCTCCCCCGACAGGGCCGGTACCGTTGGCACCGAGGTCATGCTGACCCTGGCCTACGACAGGGGCCTTACCAGGCAGCAGGTTTTCCGTATGGTCAGGGGCCAGGCCGGCTTGGTTTCCCACCTGGGGACCGCCGATCTCAAAACCGCCGAGGCCATGGCCCGGGATGGCGACAAGTACGCGGATCTCATAGTGGAAACGCTGTATTACCAGATCGCCAAGGAAATCGGCTTTTGCGCGGCCGTTCTGGATTTTGACCTTGACGCCGTCTTACTTACCGGCGGGATGGCCTACTCCGAGCGCCTCGTCAAAACCATCACCAAAAAGGTCCAAAAGATCGCCCCGGTCGTGCCCTACCCCGGGGAATTCGAGAACGAGGCGCTGGCCGCCGGCGCTTACCGGGTCCTTTCGGGCGAGGAAAAGCCGATCATCCTGCCGCCCGACGCCGCCCCGCCCAAGCTGGCCTACTAAGGCCGGTTTTGGCCCTGGCCAAAAAGCGGCAAAGGTTTTTTTAAAACTTTGCCTCTTTGGCATAACTAAGTTTTTTATGTGCCACTATTTTCGTTCACGTTTCGTTCGTTCACTGCGGAATGGCTACGGTTACCGCGAATAAATATAAAGAAACGCTCTAAAATAGTGGCACCAATTATATATAACCCCCACTTTACACGGAGGATTTTAATGTCTGAAGCAACTCCCGAAAACAAAGCAATCATCAAAGACCTTTTGGACAAGGCCCGGGCCGCCCAAAAGAAATTCGAAGGGTTTTCCCAGGAAGCGGTTGATAAGGTAGCCAAAGCCTTAGGTAAGGCCATTTTTGACAACGCCGAGGAGCTAGCCAAGGAGGCCGTGGCCGAGACCGGCATGGGCGACGTGGATAGCAAGATCAGGAAGCAGCGCGGCGTGGCCATGAGCCACTGGGATTACGTGAAGGGCCAGAAGAGCGTTGGCTGTATCGAGAACGATCCCGCCGTCCAGGTGGCCACCTATGCCAAGCCCATCGGCGTCATCGCCTGCATCACCCCGACCACCAACCCGACCTCCACGGTCTGCGGCAACGGGATTTACGCCCTTAAGAGCCGCAACGCCATCATCGTCGCCCCCCACCCCCGCTCCAAGAAGGTCACCGCCCATGCCGTGGCCCTGGTCAGGGATGCCATCGAGAAGGCGGGCGGATTCGCCGACCTGGTCCAGGTCCTGACCGAGCCCACCATCGAGCTGACCAAGCTTTTGATGGAGTCCACCGACTGCACCATCGCGACCGGCGGCCCGGGCATGGTTAAAAGCGCCTACTCCAGCGGTCGCCCGTCCCTGGGCGTCGGCCCCGGCAACGTCCAGACCATCATCGACAGGGGCCTGAAAGATCTGTACGAGACCTACGCCGAGGGCACCATCCGCTGCCGCACGACCGACACCGGCGTCCAGTGCACCGCCGAGCAGACCATGCACCTGCCGGCTGACGAAAAGGACGCCATCCTGGCCGAGTTCGTCAAGCAGGGCTGCTTCATCATCGAGGATCCGTCCGCGCTCGAGAAACTCAGGAACACCCTGTTCCCCGGCGGCGCCATTAACGTCAAGATGGTCGGCCAGCCCGCCCCCTTCATCGCCAAGGAGATCGGCGTTTCCGTCCCCGATGGCACCAAGGTCCTTATCGTCAAGGGCACCGGCACGTTGCCCAAGGAAGTCCTCTGCCGCGAGAAGCTCTGCCCGGTCATCACCTACCTCACCTACGAAAAATTCGAGGAAGGCGTGGAAAACGGCCTGACGAACTTCTCCCATGAGGGCGCCGGGCACTCCGCGGTCGTCTTCAGCCGCGACGAGGCCCACATAGATCTGGTGGCCATGAAATGGCCGGTCTGCCGCATCTCCGTCAACACGGCCAACACCATGGCCGGTGGCAACACCCCGCTCATCGGCTTCAACGCCACCATGAGCCTTGGTTGCGGTTCCTGGGGCAACAACAGCATCTCCGAGAACATCACCTTCCGCCACATGATGAACACCACCAAGGTGGCCAGGGTCAGGACCAACGAGACTTACTTCAATCCCGATACGATCTGGGACTAAGCCGTAGCCTCGATAATTTACCCTTAACCTCCTTATCCCAAAGGATAACCTAAAGGCAAGGAGTCATGGGATCCAAGCGGTTCCCGAACCGCTTGGATCTCATAAACAAATTCAATCGTTTCTTCTTGGCTTATTCAATTAATGCGCACGTCATTCTTTAATAAACGTCGCCTTAAAGAATAGTAGCTTCCTAAAAGCTATATCATAAATCAAGACGCCTTAAATCCTTTTACCAATTATTTATTCTTAGGAGCAGGCCTATGGAATTTAAAGACTTCAACCAAATCATCGAGCAGGCGAAAAACAAAAAAGCCATGAAACCCATGGCCGTGGCCGCCGCCGATGAAAGCCATTCACTGGAAGCCGCCATTAAGGCCTATAAGGAAAAAGTGGTACAGCCTTTCCTGGTGGGCGACAAGGAAAAGATTCTCTCCATCATTAAGTCTATAGGCGAAACTTTTCCTGAAGAATATATCATCGACGCGCCAGACCGCGATGAAGCAGCCTTCCAATCGGTGAAACTCGTGAGGGAAGGCAAATGCTCTTTCATAATGAAAGGTATTTTGGAAACCTCGCAAATCATTAAGGCCAT
>JAITKA010000148.1 GCA_031278635.1 Deltaproteobacteria bacterium
CCGCCGGTTTCGGCCTTAAGCGTGACCCTGGTAAGGGAGCGGGCCTTTTCCGGGTCTATTATCCCCCAAAGGTAGGCATGCTCCATGCCGGTGTCTGAGCCCAACGTGGCGGCGGGCTCAAGCCGTTCCGTGGGCCACAGCTCCTCTCCCGGCAAGCCCGTTGGCTTGGCCGAATGCGTTTGGGGTTCGGGCGGCCTCTGGAGGCCGGTATAACCGTCATTTTGGGCCAAAAGCGAGGCATCGGCAAGGCCGGGCCCCATCCCGCCGGTTTCGGCCTTAAGCGTGACCCTGGTAAGGGAGCGGGCCTTTTCCGGGTCTATTATCCCCCAAAGGTAGGCATGCTCCATGCCGGTGTCTGACCCCAATGTGGCGGCGGGGTCAAGCCGTTCCGTGGGCCACAGCTCCTCTCCCGGCAAGCCCGTTGGCTTGGCCGAATGCGTTCGGGGTTCGGGCGGCCTCTGGAGGCCGGTATCGCCGTCATTTTGGGCCAAAAGCGAGGAATCGGCAGGGCCGGTGTCGCCATTCCCTGTTTTATCCGAGGCTTGGGAATGGAACCGGGCCTTTTCCCCGTCCATTATGGCCCAAAGGAAGGCATGCTCTATGCCGGTGTCAGGCCCCGCCGGGGCGGCGGGCTCAAGCCGTTCCGTGGGCCACAGCTTCTCTCTCGCCCAGCCCGTCGGCTTGGCCAAATGGCCGCCTGGCGACGGCTGCGGCGGGAGACCGGAATCCCCGTCCCGTAGGGCCAAAAGCAAATCATCCGCAAGGCCGATATCGGAACCGACGGTCTCGATCGGTTCCAACGGAGCCACGTTCTCCCGCTCCCGGAACTCATCGGCCTGGCCCTCGTAAGCCACCCGCTCGCCCCGGCCCAGCGGGGGCAAAAGCGGGGCCGTCGCCCCGGTATCCCAATCCATGGCCCCTCGGTTGACACTTTCCTCGGCGTCCATGTCAGGCATGGCTTGCTCCCTAAGGATGAGCCAATCGGCGAGTTTCCAGTCCCCTGGAGCGCTTACCGGGAGTTCCTGGGCAGCGGCCTTGCCCGATGGGCCCGACTGTTCAATGGGGCCGTGAGCGCCCTGTGAAGCGGTAAAGCCGACGGGCGGGCCTAAGGGGGCTGGTTCCGGTTCGCCTGAGCCGGCGACTGGTATCATGCCACCGTCGGTGGGGCTATCGCCGGACGGCGAGAGGGCCCCGACGTGGGCTGGGCAGGTCGGGTCGTCAAGACCCGCGGCCGGCTGGCCCGCGGCGACCGGCAAGGCCAGGGTTATGGACGGCGAGATGGCGTAGATGGGACCTCGGTCGATTGGCGCCAATAGGGGGTTTTGGCCGGCGGGGGAGGCTAACCGGACGGCCAGGGCGTAGTCCCGGCTCTCGGCCGGGGCCGGGTGTTGGGCGGAGGCCGCCTGGGTTAGGGCAATGGACACGATGGAACAAATCAAGGCTTTTAGAGAGATCGACAAGGTTACACCCCCTTGGAAATTAGACTATAGTCCGATATAATAGGTAAATACCTATAGTTATTGAAGATCTTGATCAGAAACGGGTCAAAATTAGGCCGCTTTCAGTCGGTAAATTCTATGCCCCGGCTTAATGGGCATATGGATTTCAGGGTACGGTTAGTTTTAAGAGAACGACCCCTTTAGCAAAGGTAATCATAAAAATTCGTTTGTCCATAGGGACGATTTGTGACTTTAAATGCCATCTTCCCGGTACCAAATCCAAAACCTCTCATAAGTATCGGAAAATCATTGGAAAACCGGGAAATGACGCAAAATTAGTTGTATGTTAATCAAAATTATAGTGACTCAATAATGACCAAAAAGAATATTTCTCCTGACCCGTCCGATCAGGCTCCAATATGTCAGGTAGGGTTTTTTATCGTAATCAAAATATGAAAAATTATAATTAACGGTTAAATATGCATATTACAGTGGTTTGTATTTAAAATGTCCCATTGAAATTTTTTTTTGCCCCCCTCAAAAAAAATTTTTTGGCCGTTTGACATTAAAAACAAAGGATAAAATCTAGGCAAAAATTTGTTAACTTATACTTAAATAAATTTTTCTCGAATAATATATTTTTTTAAAGCATAAAAGTACTTTTAAATTGTATGTTGCGATCTAAAATTATTGTCTATGGTTATTGATGTCATCATAATTATGAGCCAGGAATCGGCGACGAAGTTGGGCCCGGAAATAGCGTAGGGATTTGGCCAAAACGAAACGCGATCACGAAAGGCCTATCCTTAACCGCCCCCAAAGGAGCGGGGCGGATAGGTTTTCCGATGCCCTTGGCCTTATCGGCTGACCGAGCCTAAACGATTTACGGGGTGGCGGGTATGAGTTGTGATATACTTGGTCGGGAAACTTTAGGGCGGGCTTAAAGGCAAAGCCGCGAGTCGGGGCGAAATTTGGCCGGGGGCCATTATTTTCGATTGTCAGATAACGCTCTGAATTTATTATAGTAAGGCGGTTTGTGGGGGATGCCGAAAGCCAGGGCGACCGGGGCAGATAAATCATCGCCCGTCGGGGTGGCTGAATTCGGTCGGTTGATGGCGCCGTATTGGATACTGTCCCCCAATCGTTCTTAACGTTTAGTCAAACGTTGTTGTTTTTTAAAAATATACCGTTTATCATAAAAACAATCCAGTGGATCGCACCATGAAAGCATTTTTCCAGTTACTTACATTGTCCATAGTCACGTTAACCTTGGTCATGGTTGTTGACCATGGCATCCTGGGTGCCCAGGAACAGAGAGTCAACGCCCAGATCGCGGAAACTGACCAAAGCGACCCCAACGACGGGCCGGCGGCCCAGCCGGAGACCCCCCTGGCCGCTGGGGAAAACAGGCCGGTGATCGTTATCCCGGAAGTGGAATACGACGCCGGGGAGGTTGCCCCCAGCTCCACCGTTTCCCATGAGTTCGTGGTCAAAAACGAGGGGACCGGGAACCTTACGATCAATAGGGTCGTTCCCGGCTGCGGTTGTTCCGTGGCCAGCTTCACGGATTTCATCCCGCCTGGGGCCGAGGGCAAAGTATACCTGTCGGTTGATATTTACGCCGAATGGGCCGGCCATAACGTCAACAAGTCCGCCGTGGTCATGTCCAACGACCCGGTTAACCCGGACATCAGGGTAACCATCAGGGCCAGGGTCAAAAATTCGGAGAACGGCTGAGGTTAGGGCCTTTGCCGCCCGGCGGCCTGGGTTGGCCTAGGGGCTCCGGGGCCGTATCGACGGGCCGGCGAAAGGCGCGCCTTTTGGCCGCCAGCTCGCTTCTTTTGGGCTAGGCCCATCGGTGGTATAATGCCCGAAAAGGCGTACCCGTCATGGCCGGGCGAGTCCCCCTCGCCCACTGACCCCGAAAGGGAATGGACGGTCGCCACGACCTGATTGGCGGCCATGGAACCCCGTGATGGCGAATCCCGGGACGGCTTACGGAAATTGAAATATAAGGTCAAGTCACAGGATGATATAATCGATGGAGAGGAAAAGAACATAAACGAAATATTTGACGCCAAAATGATGGACTTAAAAGAGCCTCAACGCTAAATTTGATCTACCGGAAAAGAAGTTTCTCGTTGTTATCGCTTTATTTGGTTGGAGTCGCGGTTGGCATTCGCTAGCCGGGTATGGCGCGACAGCATTTTAAGCGCCGGTTCCCTCTTCCCAGGCTATCCCGTTACCCCCCAACGTTTAGGCCCCATCAAGCCAGCCATATCTACTCCCATGAATCAAACCTCCGTGAGTCTCGGGCCGGCTTCCCCTCGCTTGGGCTCGTGGCTCCCCCAAAGCGATTCCCCGGCGTCAATCAAGCAAGTGAACCAAGATCGGCTTGGACCCCGTGGCTACGGAATGGTATCCGTTCACGGCTAAGAAGATCCAATGTTGGGACGGCTTAACCGTTTACCGCCTCCCCAAACCGGCCTTGCCTGGCTAACTTCCTTCCCTGGCCGACTAAAAACCCAGATATTTGCCTTCCCGGCCATGGACCCCGCTTTGGTTTTGGCTGGTTGCCAAAACGCCGACGCTGTGGCATATTCCACATATGGACCATGGGAGCCAGTCAGGGGAGACTTCGTTTGTTTTTCCGTTTTTCGCCGATGATTTTACGTATGAACCAATCGTCTTCAAAGTTTCCTTTTGAAACCCAGCGCATAAGGATTTGATGATGACCTTAAAAGAGCTATACTCAGGCGATTGGTCTTTCGAAGAAATGATTGACCGGAACTTTTTATACGCCGATAAAACGCAATACATTTACGCCATGTTAGGCTCGAATCAGAAGGGTTTCTTCCTATCGCGTCCACGCCGTTTTGGCAAAACCTTATTGTTGTCCACCTTAGATGAGCTATTCTCCGGAAACCGGGAGCTTTTCAAGGGTCTTTGGATCGGCGAGTCGGATTATGATTTTCCAAAACATCCCATTATCAACCTGTCCTTGTCAACGGATGTTTCTACGCCTGAAACACTCGCTTTTAACCTTCTGGCCAAACTTAGGGAGATCGCCCGCGGTGAGGGACTTCAGGTTCCGGAAGCCCCATTGGCCTCCTATTTCGGCTTTCTCATTAAGGCCCTTTACGAGCGATATAACGGCACCAAAGTGGTGATTTTGATCGACGAGTATGACGCCCCGGTCACCAGG